>NZ_JAKIUR010000039.1 GCF_021647475.1 Lutibacter sp. | reverse complement strand
CGATACAATTTTCTATTGAAAATTACTCGAATTGACGTGTTTTGTTTGCAAATTACGTCAGATTGAGTGAAATTCTGAAAGAATTTTGTATCGAAATCAAGTAATTTGCTTACATCGAACTCAGGTTAGACAGCCTCTTTTATTATTTTAGTTTACTTATTTCACCAACGAACCTTCTTTAATTGCTTCAACAATATCAGGATTTAATAAGGTAGAAATATCTCCCAAATTGGATGTTTCGTTTTCTGCAATTTTTCGTAAAATTCGTCTCATAATTTTACCCGAACGAGTTTTTGGTAAGCCCGGCACAAATTGAATTTTATCTAATTTAGCTATTGGTCCAATAGTACGACGAATTAAATCATTGATTTCGTGTCGTAAAAAGTCTTCATTTTCAGGGGTTTCATAAACAATTACATATGCGTATAACGCACTTCCTTTAATGTTATGAGGATAACCCACCACGGCAGATTCTACTACATTACTATGTTCATTAATAATATTTTCAATTGGGGCAGTTCCTAAATTATGACCTGAAACAATAACAACATCATCTACTCTACCGGTAATTCTATAATTTCCTTCCAAATCTCTAAAGGCTCCATCTCCTGTAAAATATTTACCTGGGAATGCACTAAAATAAGTTTCTTTGTAACGTTTATGGTTTCCATAAATAGTTCTTGCCATTGATGGCCAAGGATATTTAATACACAACCTTCCTTCTGATGGATTTGTATTATGTTCATTTCCTTCTTCATCTACTAAACATGGTTGAACTCCAGGCATTGGCCTTGTAGCAAAAGTTGGCTTTGTTGGTGTTACTCCGCCTAAAGGAGATATCATAATACTTCCTGTTTCGGTCTGCCACCAAGTATCTACAATTGGAGCTTTTTGTTTTCCAATTTTTTCATCGTACCAGTGCCAAGCTTCCTCATTAATTGGTTCTCCAACGGTTCCTAGAATTTTAATAGAACTTAAATCATGAATTTCGGTATATTCATTTCCTTTAGCTGCCAAAGCTCTAATAGCTGTTGGTGCCGTATAAAATTGAGTAACCTTGTATTTTTCAACAATAGCCCAAAAACGAGAATAATCTGGATATGAAGGAACTCCTTCAAACATTAATGTAGTTGCCCCAACTGCTAAAGGTCCATATACAATATAAGAATGACCTGTAATCCAACCTATATCTGCGGTACAGAAATATACATCTCCGTGTTCATATTGGAAAACATTTTTAAAACTATGTGCCGTTTGCACCATATAACCTCCACAAGTATGTACCATACCTTTTGGTTTCCCTGTTGAACCAGAGGTGTATAGAATAAATAATACATCCTCAGCATCCATAATTTCGGCTGTACAATTAGGGTTAGCGTTAGCAATTTCATCATGCCACCAAACATCTCTACCCGCTTTCATTGTTACTTCAGAATTAATTCTTTTTAGTACAATAGAGGTTTCAATAGTTGGACATGTTTCTAGAGCTTCATCAGCTATTGCTTTTAAATCTACCTCTTTGCCCCCTCTGTAAACACCATCCGAAGTTAATAAAACTTTACATTGTGAGTCATTAATTCTTGTAGAAAGTGCAACTGCCGAAAATCCTGCAAATACCACAGAATGGATTGCTCCAATTCTAGCACATGCTAAAACAGCTATTGCTAATTCTGGAACCATTTGCATATACATACAAACCCGATCTCCTTTTCCGACACCTTTACTTTTTAAAACATTAGCAAATTTATTCACTTCAACAGACAATTGTTTGTAAGTTAAAGTTCTATTGGCTTCTTTTGGATCATTTGGTTCCCAAATAATAGCTAATTCATCGCCTCTTTTTTCTAAGTGACGATCAATACAATTTTCAGTTATATTTAATTTAGCTCCTTTAAACCATTCAAATTTTGGTTCATCCCAATTAAATTCTAGTACTTTATCCCATTTTTTATGCCAGTTAAAAGTATTAGCTATTTGTGCCCAATAACCTTCTGGGTCATTAACACTATGTTGATAGGACTTATAATATTTAATAAAAGAATTAATTCTTAAATCTTCTAAGGTTTGTTTTTCTTCTACCGTTGCATGTTCAAATATTCCTATTTTATGAAGTTTTAATTCATGTTCAATTTCAACAACAATTTCTGGATCATCAATGGTTGAAGGAATCTTATATTCAACACCGTCAGCAATATTTCTTAATAATTTTCTAAGAATTTTACCTGAACGAGTTTTTGGTAATCTATTAACAATTAAAACTCTTTTTAAAGATGCAATAGGTCCAATTATTTTTCGTACTTCATGTACAATATTGTATTCTAATTCAAAACTAGAAACATAATCTCCAGATTTTAAAACTACCAAAGCTAAAGGTACTTGCCCTTTTAAATCATCAGCTATTCCAAAAACAGCACATTCGGCAACAGAAGGATTAGATGAAACTATTTCTTCCATTTCAGCTGTTGATAATCTGTGACCTGCAACATTAATTACATCATCAACACGGCCTGTGATAAATACGTAGCCATCTTCATCTTTATAACCACCATCACCTGAAAAATAATAACCCTCAAATTGTTTTAAATAACCATCAATAAAACGCTGGGTATTTCCCCAAATATCTAAAAGATTACCTGGAGGTAAAGGCAATTTAACAGTTACATATCCTTCTTCATTTGGTCCTAACTTTTGACCCTCTTTATTTAAAATTTGAATATCATATCCACTTACTGGTTTTGTAGAAGAACCTGGTTTTATTGGAAGTGCTTCAACACCCATCATATTTGAAATCATCGGCCAACCAGATTCTGTTTGCCACCAATGATCAATTACTGGAATACCCAAATTTTCTTCCAACCAATGTAAGGTTGCAACGTCACAACGTTCACCAGCTAAAAATTGATATTTCAAGCAAGTTAAATCGTAATCTTTTAATAACTCACCATCAGGATCTTCTTTTTTAATAGCTCTAATCGCAGTTGGTGCAGTAAACATTACTTTTACTTGATATTCACTAATAATTCTCCAAAAAGTACTAGCATCAGGAGTTTTAATTGGTTTTCCTTCAAAAATAATAGTCGTATTTCTATTTAAAAGTGGTCCATAAACGATATAACTATGCCCAACTACCCAACCTATATCTGATGCTGCCCAATACGTATCACCAGGATCTACACCATAAATAGCTTTCATTGAATATTTTAAAGCAACTGCGTAACCACCTGTATCTCTTAAAATACCTTTTGGTTTTCCTGTGGTACCAGAAGTATATAAAATGTATAAAGGATCGGTTGAATTCATTTCAATACAAGCTACTGGTTTTGATTTTTTTACTAACTTTTTATAACTTACATAACGCTCAGTTTTAGGATTTACAGCTCCTAAATTTCGTTTATAGACAATAACTTTATTTGGTTTATGAGTCGCCTTTTTTATGGCCGCTATAACTAATGGCTTGTATTCAATAAGTCTGTCAACTTCCATTCCTGATGTTGCCGTAATAATCACTTTTGGTTTACAATCGTCTATTCTAATAGCCAACTCATGAGGTGCAAAACCGCCAAACACTACAGAATGAATTGCACCAATTCTAGCACATGCTAACATACTAAAAGCAGCATGAGGAATCATTGGCATATAAATAATTACAGTATCTCCTTTTTTTACTCCTAAATCACGAAGACCTCCAGCCAAACGTTCAACTTGAAATTTAACATCGTTATAAGAATATTTTCTTTTTTGTTGGGTTACTGGTGAATCATAAATAATAGCCGTTTGTTCTCCAAAACCGTCTTCAATATGTTTATCAACTGCTAAATAACATATGTTTAATTTTCCATCTTTAAACCAACGATCAAATCCATTTTCATCTTTAGACAAAATACTTGTCGGGTTTTTATACCATTTTAAGTTCTTTGCTTGTTTTCTCCAAAATTTTTCTGGGTTTTCAATACTCTCATTATAATTTTTTAAGTAACTCATAGATGTTATTTTTTAGTGTTAAAAAATCCAAACCAAGCTGGATTTAAAAATTTTATTTTTATTAATCCCCATATAATAAATAGGGTGAAAAATCCCATAACTAAGGAATTTAACATGTTAATTTGAAAAAGTGATTCAATATAAAATCTACCAATTAATGTGATAACTACATAAATGGTAATGACCCAATCTGATGTTTTACTACTTAATTTTAGTTTCATAATAATTTCTAATTTTTAAGAAGTTGTTTAACTTCTTTAATTAAATTTTTTGTTGAAAAGGGTTTTGAAATATATTTATCTGCACCTAATTTTAAACCTAATTCTATGTCTTTTATTTTGTTTTTTGCGGATAGAAAAATTACTTTAATATTCTCAAAATCTTCTCTATCTTTTAAATATTTTAGAACTTTGTATCCATCTACTTTTGGCATCATTATATCTAATAAAATAATATCTAGCATGTTGTTTTCAACAATTTCAATTGCTTCAATACCATCTCTTGCAATAAAAACTTCAAAATTTTCTTTTTTAAAAAGATATTCTAAAGACATTACAATATTAGGTTCATCATCAACTATTAATATTTTTTTCATTTTAATTTTTATTTATTGGTAAGGAGAATGTTAATCTTGCTCCATTTGGTTTTACGTTTTTTGCCCAAATTTTTCCATTGTGACTTTCCACAATTTGTTTACTAATTGCTAATCCTAATCCACTTCCTTTTGGTTTTAGAATTGTTTGATTTTTAGCTTGATAAAATTTATCAAAAATAGAATCCAAATCATTATCTGCAATTCCTTTTCCGTTATCTTCTATTAAAACGTCAACGGTATATTTATTAATTTTTGTTTTTAAAACAATCTTACCTTTTTTAGGAGGTGAAAATTTAATTGCGTTAGACAATAAATTAATAATAACTTGTTGAATTCTATCTTCATCAAAAAGGAAATTTGCATCTTTAACTTTTTCGTCAATAATTTTAATTTCTTTTTTCAGAGCTAACTGCCTAACTGAATCAATAGATTTTTCAATGGTATTTTTAATTGAGTTTTTTTTCAAAGCCAATTTTTCTTTTCCAGAAGCCAATTTTTCTAAATCTAAAATATTATTAATTAACCTGTTTACTCGATCACTTTCATTTAAAATACTACTTAAAAATTTATTTTTAGTTTCAAAATCTACATCATCATTATCTAATAATATTTCAGAAAGTGCTCTAATTGAAGTTATTGGCGTTTTTAATTCATGTGCCACGGTATCTAAAAATTCGTCTTTTTGTTTATCTCTTTCTTGCAATTCTTTATTAGAATCTTTTGCTTTTTTGGTTTCCTCTAAAATATTTAAAACCTCTGTTAAACTAATTTCTTCTTCTTTTATTACCGATGAAATTAATATTCTGGAGGAAGCACTTCCAATACTTCCTGTAAGCAATTTTTCAGAAAAATTAACCAGCCGAGCATCAGCAAATTGACTGTTTTTATCTAATTTATATTTCATAAAAAATAAATTCAATGCCCGTTCTGTTCTATTTATTCCTAAAAAACGATTTAAAATATTTTTTAAATCTTTTACATAAGCTTCACCTTTCCAAACATAGGCATCTTCATGTAAGCTGGCATATTTAGAATTATCTACAAACATTTCGGCAAAATTTCGTTCTCTATAAGTTCCAATGTTATACACTGACACAAAAACATAAACTAAAATATTTAAAAACAGACTCCAAAAAAATGCTTGAGGAACTGGTTCAAATATTGATAATCCAAATAATTCGTAGGGTTTTAAAAAATGAATTCCAAACAATCCTTCATTAACAAATGAAGAATTAATAATTAGCGAATCAATTATAAAAGGAAAAATCAATGTGTAAAATGTGATTAAAAAACCAATAATTATCCCAAATTTAGCTCCAATTGACGAGCCTCTTCTCCAAAATAATCCTCCAAAAAAAGCTGGTGCTAATTGTGCAATTACTACAAATGATATTAAACCAATGGATACTAAAGATCGGTCTAAAGTAAAACTCTTATAAAAAAAGTATGCCATAATAATCAATAAAAAAATTGAAATTCTTCTAATATTTTTTATTGATTCCATATTTTGTTCCGATTCGCCTTTGCTAAATTTTTGTAAAAACCCATAAGGAATAATTAAATTATTACTTAACATGGTAGATAAGGCTAAACTAGACAAAACCACCATAGATATTGCTGCTGAAAAGCCTCCTAAAAACACTATTAAAGCTAAAAATTCATGGTTACTTTTTAAGGGTAACATTAACGTAAACAAGTCAGGTTCAACTCCTTGATTATGGAACACAATATTACCTCCCCAAGCTATAAAAATTACGAAAACATTAAATAGTAATAAATATAAAGGAAATAGCCATGCCGCTTTTTTTAAATATTTTTCTCTTTCATTTTCAACAACAGCAGCCTGAAATTGCCTTGGCAACAACATAATCGCAATCATAGATAAAATACTAAGGAAAAACCAATTAAATCCTCCTTGCAAACCATTAATTGATTTTTGACTTTCAAAATTAGGTAATAAAGAAACCTGATTATAAATATCAGAAGGACCATTAAATAGATAAAAAGTTACATAAATGCCAATAGCCAAAAAGAAAACTAATTTAATAACAGATTCTAAAGCAACTGCAGTTATAATTCCTTTATGTCTTTCGGTAGCATCTGTATGTTGTGTTCCAAAAAAAGCAGCAAAAATACCTAGCAAAATTGCAATATAAAAGGTAGTGTCATTTATAATGGTGTTTACAAATATTGTATGATTAGTTATAACATTAAATGTTTCTGAAATGGCTTTTAATTGTAACGATATATAGGGTACAATTGCTAAAACACAAATAATAGTAACTAAAGCACCTAAAAATCGATCATTTCCATAACGAAGCGATATAAAATCTGCTAAAGAGGAAATTTTATTCCCTTTAGAAATTTTAATAATTTTTTTCATTAAAATAATCCAAGAAGGAATAATAATAATTGGTCCTAAATAGATGGTTAAAAATTTTAATCCTGAAGTAGCTGCCAACCCTACACTTCCGTAGTATGTCCAAGCGGTACAATAAACAGCGAGGGAAAGTGTATATACATATGGATTATTTACCCATTTACTTTTTGAATTTTTTTCTGCCCAAAAAGCCACATAAAATATGGCAGATAGATACACTATGATTATGGATATTACTAAAAAACTACTCATAATATTTTTTTAGAATTACATAGGTGAAAATAATACTAGCTATCCAAATTAAAAATATATATACATAAAGTGCTGGTAATCCGAAAATAGGTTTACTATTATTAAACAACAAAATTAATGGGATATTAAATAAAAACAGTAATAATACTGTCAGCACAATTAATTTTTGTTGATGTCTTTTTTTCACTATATATTAATTTCAGTTTTAAATATAATAAAAACAGTGCTATAAAAATCTTATAGCACTGTTTTTTATACTAACTATTAATTAATGTTTACTCGCTTCTCCTACTCCAGATGGAATTCTGATATGTTCAACAATATCTTGAACGTCTTGTGGTGGCGGTGGAGTCATTCTAGAAACAACCAATGAAATAACTAAATTGACAAACATGGCAATCGTTCCAAAGCCTTCTGGTGAAATTCCGAACCACCAGCCAGATTTAAGAGCTCCAACTGCTGATTTTCCTCCATCAAATAATCCAAATTTGAATTTCAGCATATACCACACCATTAATGAAAGACCTACTATCATCCCTGTAATAGCACCTTCTTTATTCATTCTTTTATCAAAAATACCAAGTATAATGGCAGGGAAAAATGAAGCAGCAGCTAAACCAAAGGCGAGTGCCACAACAGCCGCCACAAAACCTGGTGGATGTATTCCAAAATAACCAGCAACAACAACTGCTACAGCCGCACTTATACGAGCTGCAATTAATTCACCTTTTTCAGAAATGCTAGGTTTTATAATTTTCTTAATAAGATCATGCGAAATAGAAGATGCAATAACCAATAACAATCCTGCTGCGGTAGATAAAGCTGCGGCTAAACCTCCGGCTCCAACTAAGGCAACAACCCAATTTGGTAAATTTGCAATTTCAGGATTTGCTAAAACCATAATATCACGGTCAATATATAATTCATTTTTAGCCTTATTTGCAACGTATTGTATTTTACCATCACCATTTTTGTCATCAAATTTCAACAAGCCTGTTTTCTCCCAATTACCAAACCACGCAGGCATTTTATCATATTTTTTATTACTTACTGTTTCAATTAAATTTGTTCTTGCAAAAACTGCTACTGCAGGTACCGTTGTATAAAGAATGGCAATAAAAAATAAAGCCCAACCTGCAGAAACTCTAGCATCTTTAACTTTAGGTACTGTGAAAAAACGCACAATAACATGAGGTAAACCAGCTGTACCAACCATTAGTGCAAAAGTTATGGCAAATACATCCATCATACTTTTACTACCTGAAGTATATTCTGTAAAACCTAATTCTCTAGATAATCCATCCAATTTATCCAATAAATAGACCCCATCATGACCAGCACTACCAAAACCTAATTGAGGAATTGGGTTTCCTGTCATTTGAATTGATATAAAAATTGCAGGAACCATAAAAGCAAAAATTAACACACAATATTGTGCTACTTGTGTATAAGTAATTCCTTTCATACCACCTAAAACTGCATAAAATAATACTATTGCCATACCAATATATACTCCAGTATTAATATCTACTTCCAAGTATCTTGAAAATACAATTCCCACACCACGCATTTGCCCTGCAACGTATGTAAATGAAACTATTAAAGCCGCTAAAACAGCAACTACACGTGCGGTATTTGAATAATATCTATCCCCAATAAAATCGGGTACTGTAAATTTTCCAAATTTTCTTAAATATGGTGCTAATAATAATGCTAAAAGCACATAACCACCAGTCCATCCCATTAAATAAACAGCTCCATCATATCCTGTAAAAGATACAATCCCAGCTAAAGAGATAAATGATGCTGCCGACATCCAGTCGGCTGCTGTAGCCATACCATTTAAAACAGGATGTACACCACCTCCAGCTATATAAAATTCTTTTGAAGTTCCTGCTCTTGCCCAAATTGCAACACCTATATATATTGCAAAACTAACTCCAACAAGTATCCAAGTCCATGCTAATATTCCCATAATTTATATTTTTTATAATTATTATTCATCAACTCCATATTTTTTATCCAATTTGTTCATTAATTTTACATAAACGACAATTAAGATAACAAACACGTACATTGACCCTTGTTGTGCAAACCAAAAACCAAGTTTAAAGCCCGCAAATCTGATAGTATTTAATTGATCTACTAAAAAGATTCCAAATACATACGAAACTAAAAACCAAATACTTAACAGTATTGCCAAATATTTAAGGTTTTCTTTCCAGTATGCTTTCATTTTTTCTTTTGACATAATTTAAATTTTTAAAATGCATAAACTGCAGTTACTAATGTTCTAAAATTATTTACGGCATCACCTGAAGAGGTAATACTTTTACCATCCAAATCAATTTTTCCATATTGAGCAGAAGTGTATTCTAATTCAACCCCTAATTTCATTTTTCCTGATTTCCATCCTATTCTTGGTGAAACTCTAAATACGTAATCCATTGTAGGAGCTAAACCATAGATTGGGGTTCCTACAGCAACAGCATCTTTAAAACCGTCATTTTTAGTATATCCTGAGAACAATCCCCATTCAAAATGTTCTTTACTTCCACTTATTTCTCCCCAAACAGAAAATGTTTTATTAGAGGTATAGCCTCCGTTTGTATCTTCAGCCATGCCACTTATTGATAATAAGTCAGACATGTTTTCGCCATATATGCCTTCTAATTTAAAGGTTGCAGCACCTAACTTGGTTTTCATATAACCAATAAATGCTGTATTTGATACATTATCCGCTCCTAAAGCAGGTCTTAAAGTTTTTAAGTTCACTCCAAATCCACCCAAAAATTCTTTTCCTCCAAATTGAAGTTGGGCATGTAGTTGTGGTATTGCAGCATCGCGCACATATTTTGAAGTAGTTCCTATTGGACCTCTACTTGCAAAATCTCGTTCAGAAAAAATTACACCTATAAATCTAATATTACCCTTAGTAGTTATCCTAAACTGAGGATTTCTTGAAAAGGGTTGAAAAGGAACTCCTGTGTTAAAAGAATAAGTTCCTGGAAAGACAGCTGTAACAAACATTGGATGCCAATATTGCCCCAAAATTATATCAATCTTGTCGTTTGATAATTTAATAAATGCATGCCGTAGTCTAAAACTATTAATATTTGCATTTGATTGTCCAAAAAAGGCACCTTCAATAACTCCAGAAGTTTTCATTCCAAAAAAATCTGGACCAGTAATTTTTCCCGTTAGTCTAGTTTGAACTGCAAGAATGTTAAAGTTAGCTTGAGAATTTAAATCGTCACCAGTTGCTATATCGATATTTTCCCCTGAAGGAAATAAAAGAAAGTGACCTTCTCTTGCATTTACTGTTTGACGTGAATCAAACATGTAATCAACCTTAACAAAACCATGCCATTTAATTCCAAATTTTTGGTCAGCATCTTTTGTCTGACCATAACTGTGGTTTATTAATCCCAAAAAAGCGATTAACAATACGGTTAGTTGTTTTTTCATAAGAATAATTGGTTAGTTAATAAATAGATTAATGCTAAAAACAAATTTTTAACACCAACAAGTTGGAAATAATAATGGGAAAAATAAAATTTGATATATATTAGTGTAAATTGATATAGTTAATCTTTAAATCGTTCCCATCTAATTAACATATACTTATCACCAAGTTCGGTAACAATAACACCAGCACCAACAAGATTTTTATTTTCAGAAAAGTATTTTGCTAATTCTGAAGCATTTAAAATTTTATAGGTAGAATGATATTCAAAACTATAAGGACGTTTTATATTATATTTTTTCACCCAATTAATAATACTAACGTGTGAAATACCTAATATTCTTTCAATTTCGCGGTAGGTCAGTCCTTCTAAATAAAGTTGCAATGCCTTATTAACATAATAAGAATCAATTTGTTTTCCAATTTTGTTAACCGTAAAAAAATATCCGCATTTTTTACACTTAAAACGCTGTCTTTCTTTAATAATTCCGCTTTTTACATATTCAGTTGAAGCACAGTTTGGACAAGATTTAATTTTCATATATATTAATTTTGCATAAATATATCAATTTAGCATAATATATTTCTTATAAAAAGAAACTTTTTTTTAACATGTTATCAATTTTAACAACTATTAATTGATTTTTTCTCACTTATAAAGTCTTTAATTTAAAAAATCACAATAATCTATTTAAAACAATATAGAACAAATAAAAATCATTATAATACAATTGTAATATTTATATTTTTTTATGCATTTATTTACATTTACTACAACGTATTCGTAATATTCAAATTATATAATTAACATTTTAAGTATTTTATTAGATATTTGTTAAAATTATTTTACAATGAAAAAACAGGGGCTTTATTTACCAGAATTTGAAAGAGATAATTGTGGAGCAGGATTCATTTGTAATCTAAAAGGCGAAAAATCAAATACAATAATACACGATGCTTTAGAAATATTAATAAATCTTGAGCATAGAGGTGCAGTAAGTTCTGATGGGAAAACTGGTGATGGAGCTGGAATACTTATTGATATTCCTCACGATTTTTTTGTAAAAAATACTTCCTTCAAATTACCTGAACCAAAAGAATATGCCGTAGGAATGGTATTTTTACCTAAAAGAGAGAATCAACTTAATTATTGCAGAAACATATTTGAAAAAGAAATTGAAAATCAAAATTTAGAAGTTTTAGGTTGGAGAAAAGTACCCGTTAACAAAGTGCATCTCGGGAATTTAGCTTCTAAAAACGAGCCTGATATTGAACAAGTTTTTATTGGTAAAAATAATCAAAATTTAAATGACAATCAATTTAATGCCAAGCTTTTCGCCGCTAGAAAAATTGCAGAACATAACATTGAAAACTCAAAATTATCAGATAGAAAAAAATTCTATGTATCCAGTTTATCTATAACTACGGTTATTTACAAAGGATTATTGATTCCTGAAGATATCAGAAATTACTACACGGATTTATTAAATCCAGATGTTGTTACCCGATTAGCATTAGTACATCAACGATTTTCAACAAATACCTTTCCTTCTTGGGATTTGGCTCAACCTTTCAGATTTATGTGCCATAACGGCGAAATAAACACACTTCGTGGTAACGTAAACCGAATGAAAGCTCGTGAAGAATTAATGAAAAGTGACATTTTTGGAGATGATATTAAAAAATTATTTCCTATTATTTTAGAAGGAAAATCCGATTCTGCTACAATGGATATGGTAGTAGAATTATTATTAATGACTGGGCGTTCATTACCCGAAGTTATGATGATGATGGTTCCTGAAGCTTGGGAAAAAGATTCCTATATGAAGGATGATAAAAAAGCATTTTACGAATTTAATTCCTGCATTATGGAACCTTGGGATGGCCCAGCGTCAATCCCGTTTACTGATGGAAATTATATTGGTGCTTTATTAGATAGAAATGGTTTACGTCCGTCAAGATATACCGTTACCAAAAATGGTAATTTAATAATGGCTTCTGAAACAGGTGTTTTAGACATTAAACCTGAAGATGTTTTAAGCCACGGACGCTTAGAACCTGGTAAAATGTTTTTAGTAGATATGAATGAAGGTAGGATTATTAATGATGAAGAAATAAAACAAAAAATAGTTACCAAAAAACCTTATAGAACATGGTTAAATAAAAATTTATTAACCTTAAGTGATATTCCTTATACTGGAAATAAAACGCCCAAAGAAAAAATGGATTTGTTGACACGTCAGAAAATATTTGGATATACTTCTGAAGAAATAAATAATATCATTTTACCAATGGCAACAAAAGGAAAAGAGGTTATTGGCTCTATGGGAAATGATACACCTTTAGCGGTTTTATCTAATCAACCACAATTATTGTATAACTATTTTAAACAATTATTTGCTCAAGTTACAAACCCACCTTTAGATGGAATTCGAGAGGAAATTGTAACTGATTTTAGTTTAGCAATTGGTGGAGATAAAAACATTTTTGAGATCTCAGAAGAGCAGTGTAAAAAACTAAAAATTCAAAATCCTGTTATTTCAAATGCTGATACCGACAAATTAAAAAATATCAATCACCCAGATTTCAAATCAGTTTCTATATCAACATTATACGATATTACAAAAGGATTAAACGGAATTGAATCCGCATTAAAAAATTTGGTTAAGCAAACCTATAAAGCCGTTTCAGAAGGTTGTAATATTATTATTTTATCCGATAGAAATGTAGCTAAAAATAAAGGACCTATCCCCATGCTTCTAGCGTGTTCATATATTGGAAATCAATTAGGTAAACTTGGAAAACGATCTAGCTTTGGAATTGTAATAGAATCGGCTGAACCTCGTGAACCTCATCATTTTGCAACCCTTTTTGGTTATGGAGCAAGTGCCATAAATCCATATATGATTAATGAAATTATTCATCAACAAATCAAAGAAAAAGAAATTACTGGAATTTCTAAAACAGATGCTATTGACAACTTCAATAAAGCAATTGCTAAAGGAGTTTTAAAAATTATGAATAAAATTGGAATTTCAACCTTACATTCTTATCGGGCATCTCAAATTTTTGAAATTTTAGGATTAAGCAGTAAATTTACTGAAGAATATTTTCCAAATACACCATCAAGAATTGAAGGTGTTGGATTATATGAAATTGAAAAAGAAATATTCTTGCGTCACAGAAATGCTTTTCCTTCCAAAGAAATTGCTGGAAGCAAAAGTTTAAAAATTGGTGGAGATTATAGATGGAGAAGAAATGGTGAACAACATATGTTCAATCCCACAACTGTTGCTAAATTACAACAAGCTGTACGAACAAATAGTTACGAAAGCTATGAAGTTTATGCAAAAGCTATCAATCAGCAAAGTAAAAATTTAATGACGCTTCGTGGTTTATTTGAATTTAACAATTTAGATCCTATCCCAATTGAGGAAGTTGAATCTTGGACTGAAATTGTAAAACGATTTAAAACTGGAGCCATGTCTTATGGTTCTATTAGTCAAGAGGCTCATGAAAATTTAGCCATTGCCATGAACCGAATTGGTGGAAAAAGTAATTCTGGTGAAGGTGGAGAAAACAAAAATCGTTTTAGAAAAGATGCCAATGGCGATAGTAGAAACAGTGCCATTAAACAAGTTGCATCGGGTAGATTTGGTGTTTCAACCAATTATTTAACCAATGCAAAAGAAATTCAAATTAAAATGGCTCAAGGTGCAAAACCTGGTGAAGGCGGGCAACTTCCAGGTGAAAAAGTTTTACCTTGGATTGCGGAATGCAGAAAATCCACCCCTTATGTAGGATTAATTTCTCCTCCTCCACATCATGATATTTATTCTATTGAAGATTTAGCACAACTGATTTTCGATTTAAAAAATGCGAATAGAGATGCAAGAATTAACGTTAAGTTAGTTTCAAAAGTTGGCGTTGGAACCATTGCCGCTGGTGTTGCAAAAGCTAAAGCTGATGTAGTCTTAATTTCAGGTTACGATGGCGGTACAGGTGCTGCACCATTAACTTCATTAAAACATACTGGTTTACCTTGGGAATTAGGTATTGCCGAAGCTCAACAAACTTTAGTTTTAAATAATTTAAGAAATAGAATAGTTTTAGAGTGCGACGGACAACTAAAAACTGGACGTGATGTAGCAATTGCATGTCTATTAGGAGCTGAAGAATTTGGTTTTGCCACGGCTCCATTAGTTGCCTCTGGCTGTATTATGATGCGTAAATGTCATTTAAATACTTGTCCGGTTGGTATTGCAACACAAGATCCTGAATTACGTAAAAACTTCAAAGGAACTCCTGAACACGTTATCAATTTCATGTATTTTATAGCTAAAGAATTAAGAGGAATTATGGCTCAATTAGGGTTTAGAACGGTTAACGAAATGGTTGGTCAATCCCAAAAAATAGACGCAAATAAAGCCATTGAACATTATAAAGCACAAGGATTAAATTTAAATTCAATATTGCACAAACCAAAAACTAATAAACCATTATACAATACTGAAAAACAAGATCACGGATTAGAAAATGTTTTGGATTTTGAAATTATTAGAAAAGCTCATCCTGCTATTTATAGAAAAGAAAAAATGGAATATCAATTTCCTATAAAAAACACCGATAGAAGTGTTGGAGCAATTTTAAGTAATGAACTATCAAAAATATATGGCGAAAATGGTTTACCTGAAGATACTCTTAAAATTAAATTTACAGGTTCAGCCGGACAAAGTTTTGGTGCTTTTGCCACCAAAGGACTCACGCTACAAGTTGATGGAAATACCAATGACTATTTAGGAAAAGGATTATCAGGTGCAAAATTAATTATTAAAACACCTGAAGAAGCCACATTTGCTTCAGAAGAAAATATTATTGTAGGAAATGTTTCTCTGTACGGAGCAACCGATGGTGAAGCTTATATTAACGGAATTGCAGGAGAGCGTTTTTGCGTTCGTAATTCTGGTGCTAAAGCTGTAGTTGAAGGTATTGGCGATCACGGATGTGAATATATGACTGGCGGAATTGTAGTCATTTTAGGAAAAACCGGTAGAAATTTTGCTGCAGGTATGAGTGGTGGTATTGCTTATATTTTTGATGATAAAAATAAATTTAGAAATGGGCTATGTAATATGGAAATGGTAGAGTTTGAACCCATTACTCCTAAGGATGAAAAAGAATTAAAGCAATTAATTAAAAATCATTTTAAATATACAAATAGCGAATTAGCTTATAACATTTTAGATCATTGGAAAACCAAACTCCCGCATTTTATAAAAATAATGCCAACAGATTATAAAAAAGCATTAGAAAAAAATGCAATTGAAAAATTAATAAATAAAGAAATATCAGCATAATTATGGGCAAAATTACAGGATTTAAAGAATTTGAAAGAAAAAATGAAGCCTATGTTCCAATAAAAAAAAGAGTTCAAAATTATAAGGAATTCAATATTCCTTTAAAAACTAAGGAAGTAGAACAACAAGGCTCGCGTTGTATGGATTGTGGCGTTCCATTTTGTCACAGCGGATGTCCGTTAGGAAATTTAATTCCCGATTTTAATGATATGGTTCATAAAGGAAAATGGGAAAAAGCATTAGAAATTTTGCATTCCACTAATAATTTTCCAGAATTTACAGGAAGATTATGCCCTGCTCCCTGTGAACAAGCTTGTGTATTAGGAATTATAAAGCCACCTATTACCATAGAGCAACTAGAAAAATATATTGTTGAAAAAGGTTTTAAACAAGGTTGGATTGTAGCTCAACCTCCAACTATTAGAACTGGTAAAAAAATAGCAATTATTGGTTCTGGTCCTGCAGGATTAGCTACGGCACAACAATTAAATAGAGCAGGACATTTAGTATCTGTCTTTGAACGCGATAATGCTATTGGAGGATTATTACGTTATGGAATTCCAAGTTTTAAACTAGAAAAAGAAATTATTGATAGAAGAATTGACCTTTTAAAAGAAGAAGGAATTAAATTTTACACCAACATTAATGTTGGAGTAAATTATTCCATTAAAAAATTAGAAGTATTTGATGCAATTGTACTCTGTGGAGGTGCAACCCAACGTAGAACTATTCCTGTGAAAGGAATTAATAGCAAGGGAGTTATACAAGCGATGACCTTTTTAAAACAACAAAATAAAAGAAATGCTGGTATTACATTTAATGAACAAGATATTTTAGCAACCGATAAAAATGTAATTGTAATTGGCGGTGGAGATACCGGTTCTGATTGCATAGGTACTGCAAATCGTCAGGGAGCAAAAACCGTTACTAATTTTGAAATTATGCCTAAACCTCCAGTTGACAGAGCTGAAACTACACCTTGGCCTTTTTGGCCTTTAAAACTAAAAACCACTTCATCACATGAAGAAGGTTGTGATAGAAACTGGCTTATTTCAACCAAAGAATTTATTGCAGATGAGAACGGTATTTTAAAAGCTTTAAAAACAGTAAATGTTGAATGGATTTATGAATCTGGAAAAAGACCAATATTAAAAGAAATTAAAGGAACTGAAAAAAATTGGCCTTGCGAATTAGTTTTATTAGCTTTAGGATTTACCGGACCAGAAGCCGCTTTAAGCAAACAACTTGGTATAAAAACTGATGCAAGAAGTAATTATATTGGCAACGAATACCAAACCAATATTCCTAACATTTTTACCGCAGGTGATATGCGTAGAGGACAATCTTTAATTGTTTGGGCTATTTCTGAAGGTAGAGAAGCAGCCCGTAAAGTAGATGAATATTTAATGGGATACAGCTGTTTGCCAACCAAGGGCAATGGAGACTTGCCTAGTTTATAACTTACAATATTATTTATTTAACAACATAAAATCCGCAAGTACCATAGCTGCCATAGCCTCTACAATTGGCACAGCTCTTGGAACCACACAAGGATCGTGACGGCCTTTTCCTTGCATTTCTATAATATCTCCCGCTTTATTAATAGTTTGTTGTTTTTGCATTATGGTTGCAACGGGTTTAAAAGCTACCCGAAAATATATGTCCATTCCGTTACTTATACCTCCTTGAATACCACCAGATAAATTTGATTTGGTAGTTCCATCAGTATTAAAAATATCATTATGTTCACTCCCTTTCATTTTAGCTCCACAAAAACCACTTCCATATTCAAAACCTTTTACTGCATTTATAGAAAGCATGGCTTTACCTAATTGTGCGTGTAATTTATCAAAAATAGGTTCACCTAAACCAACAGGGACATTTTGAATTACACAAGTAACTGTTCCACCAATAGTATCTCCTTGTTTTTTTATTTCATTAATTTTAGCAATCATTTTTTCGGCAGTTACTTCATCAGGACAACGAACAATGTTACTTTCAATTTTATCAAAATCTACATCTTGATAAGGTTTTTCCATAAAAACAGTTCCTACGGAAGATGTGAAAGCATTAATTTTTATACTTGGGATAACTTGCTTGGCAACTGCTCCACCAACTACCCAATTGGCAGTTTCACGTGCAGAAGTCCGTCCGCCTCCACGGTAATCTCTATTCCCATATTTTTTATCGTAAGTATAATCGGCATGTGATGGTCGATAAGCATCTTTTATATGAGCATAATCATTGGAACGTTGATGTGTATTTTTTATAATAAAACCAATAGAAGTTCCAGTTGTTTTCCCTTCAAAAATACCAGATAAAAATTGTACTTCATCAGGTTCTTTACGTTGTGTTACTATTTTAGATTGACCAGGTTTCCGTCTATTCATTTCATTTTGAATAGCTTTAAAATCTAATTTAATTCCTGCAGGACAACCATCTATAACACCTCCTATTGCTTCTCCGTGAGATTCTCCAAAAGTGGTTAACGTAAATATTTTTCCAAATGAATTTGCCATATATTTAATTTAAGTAACAAATGTAAATGAAATCAACTAGTAAAACCAAAGTTTTATTGCTAAAATAACAACTGCTAAAATTAGAAATTTTTTCACAAAAGTATCCCCTTTTTTAACTGATAATCTACTTGCAAACCAACCACCCATTGCATTTCCTACTGCTAATTCAAGACCAACTTGCCAATTAATTTTATCATTCAAAGCAAAAATAACAACTGCGGCTAAGGTATAAATCAATGCAACAGTTACTTTAATTGCATTACTTTTTACTAATGAAAAATTATTGACAGAAGATAAAATAAATAGCATTATGAACCCAACTCCAGCTTGTATAAATCCTCCATAAATTCCAACAAAGAAAAATAGAAAAATACTTAACCAAAAGTGTTTACCTGTAGTTTTTTCTAATACATTTTTAATCTTTTTAGTAGAAGTAAAAACCATATACCCAACTACTAAAAGCATTACTACCGACAATATTTTATTAAATACTTCTCCTTTTATATCCACGGCTATTTGTGCACCAATTACAGAACCCACTAAGGCTGATAAACCTACATAAATACTAAAAGGAAATGTTTTAATTCCTTTACTTTTAAAACCTACCGTTGTGAAAATATTTTGAACTACAATTGCCACTCTATTAGTTCCATTAGCAATATTTGGTGGTAATCCAATAAAAATAAGTATTGGTAAAGTCAACAAAGAGCCCCCACCTGCCATAGTATTTATAATACCCGCAAAGAAGCCTACACCAATTAATAGAAGTATTTCAAACACTAAATCCATAAATAAATTAAACTACAAATGTAAATCAAAATTAACTATTATAATTTTTTAAAAAAACACTTAAAATATTTGAGCAAAACAAAAAAGGGTTTTATATTTGCCCACGCTAAAGGAGAATTGGCAGAGTGGTCGAATGCGGCAGTCTTGAAAACTGTTGAGGGTCACACCTCCGGGGGTTCGAATCCCTCATTCTCCGCTAAAAGCCTTGCATTTTATGTGAGGCTTCTTTTTTTACATCACTTTTTTGGACGGTATCTGTTTTCAATATTGGAAGGCAAAACAATGTACTCCAAAACTAGGTTTATAGCTTAGATAGTGTATCCAATTCAAGCATGCTTCAAATTATTCGGTGAAGTGAGAGGGAAGTATTTACATAATTATTTATAATGTAAATATATTAGATTTGATAAAAGAGTAAGGTAAATTACTGAGAGAGCTCACTTAAAGTTAATTTATACCCCTATTTTTTTGGCTTTTAAATCAATCATTTCATGATATTCTAATTTAAGTTCGTCAGATAAGAAACTTAATTCAATAAAATCATGCCATCTCGGTATGAATTTTGACATTTTTTTAAAAATATTACTTATAGCTTTATCATTAATTTTTGCTTTCTTCATTGCCTCTTCAAAGTCTTTAAGTTTCAACTTTTTCTTTTTTCCGTTCAAATTTAATGCTAGTTCTTCATCATCTCCTTCAACTACCAACTCTGAAGCGACTAAATCATAGGCAGGGCATAAATTGTAATTCTCATCCTTTAAAAGTGAAAAGTTTTTTAAGTGCATATCATTATTTCCTGTAAGAAAACTAAACAAAACTAATTCATAAAAATTAACAACATCTAAACCTGGGTTCTCGGAATATTTAATTATCACTTTAGCGATTTGCTCATATGAGCCTTTGTATTTATGTTCTGTTAATCGTTCAGTCAATTGACACATGTCCTCCATATGAAATTTTCTACCTTTAGCCCTATCTATCCTTTTCGTTATGTATGCCAATTGACCAGATTTTAAACGAATTAATGAATGTTTAACTGTTTTAATTTTAGTTATTTCAGCAAGATGCATTGTCAAATCTTCTATCTCTGGAAGATTTTTATATGTTTCTGTTTGTGGTTTTAATATATATTCGCCTAATACTCCAACTATAGTAAATCGTTCAATAGTATTGTTTTCTTTAAATTTCTGAACGCCTAGAGACAGTTTAGGCTGTACCCCGGTAATTGTCTTTTGACTCTTTATAACTTGTTCTGCTAACTTCATTATATCCCCTTCAGCATAAGGAAAATTAGGTGGAATTTCTTTTCCAAACATTTTCTTACTGCACGAAACATGGTAACCCAATTTATTGGCTGGAAAACCCTCGTCCCTCTTGTTTAATTCTTTATAGCAATAAAAACACCTATTCATTTTCTATTGGATAAACAGAAACTGCCCCTATACAATCTCTACAAGTTACTAGTAAAATACTCATTCTATCTCGAACATTAATTTTCCAATTTTTTTCAGCAATATCTAACAACCATCCTTCAGGTATTAAGCCATCAAAGAATGGAAATAAAACCTTATTATTATAGGTGCTATCCGTTAGTGGCAATGTCAAGCTAATAGGCTCAGAATTCCTCATTTTTAAATATTCTTTTTCATATTGAAAATGGTACCCTTCATCATCTTCAATAAGTATCCCCGCCAAAAAGTCGTACATATATATCTTAGCTCGTTTCATCTAATAAAGTATTTCTGTTTAATTGAACTGCCCCCAATTGATATCCAAATAACTTTAAAACTTGATTTACCTTGTCCAATCTTAATGTAATTTTCCCTCTTTCTAACTCCCTAACAAACCTTAAGCCAACTCCAGATTTATCAGAAAGTTCTACTTGAGTTAATCTTAAAGATTTTCTTTTTGCTCTAACAAATTCATTTAAATCTAAATTTTTCATATTATTTTATACCTTACAGGGTACAAATATAGCAATTATTTTTAAATATATACCCGAATGGGTATAAAAATATTTGAAAGGCATTAAATAATACCTGAATGGGTATAAAATAAGGATAATGAATCATTAATATACCCTTAAGGGTATTGTTTAAGAAATCTAAATGGTATCCTTGAATTCAACCAGATAAGTTCCTATTCTTAACTGTCTATAAATACACACTATTAAAATATTTGAATTACCTTTATAAAATCTTCAAAAAAAGTATATTTGATAAATAAAGTTCTTTAAAACCAACAAGCAATAGTTCAGTTACCCTATACGTTACCCTAAAATATAGTACAACTGTAAGCTCAATGTTTGTAATGCATCCATAGAACTTCAAAATCTACTTAAAGTCGCATTTGACAGTTACCTTATGTGTTACCCCTAGTAAGTTTAAAAAATTATAGGTATAGCTCACCAAAACTTTGATTATGGCTCATTTCCACATCTAATTGAGCTTTATTTTAAAATATTGTGAGCTACAAATACGATAATAAAAATAATATTGAGCTCATTAATGTTTAATTTAAAGCTCAAATTGTTAATTTTTTGAGCTATATTTATATTTTAAATGAGCTACAAAATATAAATTTGTATAATTATGTTAGATTTTAAAAGTAAAAAAACACTTGAATTTGTAAAATTAAATCCTTCAATTTCATCTAAAGAAGTTTTTGATGGTTTAGATATTGAAATAGGGTATGCCACTGTAAAACGGATTTTATCAAAATTAATAGAAAAAAATCTTATTTCAATAACTGGAAAAGGAAAAGGAAGAAAATACTTAATTAGTTCAACATATAATTTATTTTATCCCGTTGATTTAAATAATTATTTTGAAAAAGAAATAGATGAGCGAAAAATATTAGATAGTTTCAATTTTGACTTACTAAAAAACACATTAAATAAGGTAAACATTTTTACTACGGAAGAGTTAAAAATGCTTCAAAAACTTCAAAAAAAATATAAAGAAAATATTTCAAATTTATCGAAAATTGAATACAATAATGAACTTGAACGATTAGCAATTGACTTAAGTTGGAAATCATCTCAAATAGAAGGAAACACTTATTCTCTTTTAGAAACTGAACGTTTATTAAAAGAAAAAGAAACTGCATCTGGAAAATCAAAAGATGATGCGATAATGCTTCTAAATCATAAAAAAACGCTAGATTTTATAATTAATGATAAAAACTATGTAATCCCTTTAATAACATCAAGGATTGAAGATATTCATAGTTTATTAATAAAAGACCTTGGAATAGAGCGTAATATTAGAAAACGAAGAATTGGTATTTCTGGAACAAATTACAAACCTTTAGATAATGAATATCAAATTAAAGAAGCACTAACAGATATGTGTAATTTGGTAAACGATAAAGAAAACGTATTTGAAAAAGCATTACTTACGCTTGTTTTACTTTCTTACATACAAGCATTTGGTGATGGAAATAAAAGAACTGCAAGAATAATTAGCAATGCCATACTTATAAATAATAATTACTGCCCAATTTCATTTAGAACAATTGACTCCATTGAGTATAAAAAAGCAATGTTATTATTTTATGAGCAAAATAATATTACTGCATTTAAATCTATTTTTATAAATCAGTTTGAATTTGCAGTTAACACTTATTTCTAATCAATTATAGAATTTTTTTTGCTTTCATAACCTTTTTTACTTTTACAACTGTAGTTGTTGAACATTTTGCTACTTCAGCTATATCTCTTATTGCTAATACTTAATTTAATTAGTAATTTCGTAGCACAAAAATACTTGTAGTGAAAAACACAAATGATATTTCTATAAACCTAAATAAGTTCATCAGCAGTACTGGGATTTGCTCACGTAGAGAAGCTGAAAAATTAATAATTAGTGGTCAAGTTTCCATTAACGGTAAACCAACTCAATTAGGTAATCGTGTATTTGATGGTGATGAAATTAGAATTAATGGAAAACTTTTACAAGCAAAGCCAAAAACATTATACATTGCTTTTAATAAGCCTATTGGAATTGTATGCACTACAGATTCAAAAGAAAAAAATAACATAATAAGCTATATAAATTACCCTAAACGGCTTTTTCCTATTGGAAGGTTAGATAAACCTTCTGAAGGATTAATTTTTTTAACAAATGATGGTGATATTGTAAATAAAATTTTACGTGCTGGCAACAATCATGAAAAAGAATATGTGGTAACTGTTAATCAAAAAATTACAGATTCTTTTATTCAAAAAATGAGGAATGGAATTCCTATTTTGGGTACAGTTACCAAAAAATGTTTAGTTGAAAAATTAAATAATTATACTTTCAAAATTACATTAACCCAAGGTTTAAACCGGCAAATTAGAAGGATGTGCGACTATTTAAACTATACTGTTTCTAAACTAAAACGCACCCGGATTATGAATGTGAATTTAGGAAAGTTAAAAATTGGTGATTGGCGTGAATTAACCAGTGAAGAAATGCAACAAATAAATAGTATGATTGCAACTTCATCTAAAACGGAAGAAGCTTCTAAAGATAATAGTAAAAAGAAAAGTAATTTTAAACGAAATACTGAGTTCACTTCAAAAAGAAGAAAATTTAAACGATAAGAATTACTGGCTATCAAATGGAAAATGAGATGCTGAAACAAGCCTGCCTTGCTGGTAGGCAGGTTCCGCATGACGCTGTTCTTTATTACTACTAATTACAGATAATCGTATTTATTTTAATTCAATTTTATATTTCCCATCGTTATCTATAAAAACTTTTCCGTCTTTACTTTTTTCAATAACTTGATATATTAAAGAAACACCTGTATATTTTTGAAATAATTTATCAACTATTTCTTTATTTTTTAAATCAATTAAGGAATAAAGTTCTTCAACTCGTGAGCCATCACCTTGGGTATTATTCGGAATATAATGTAATATAGCCCAATTTGTATTTTTTACCCAATCAACCATAGTAAAAACTGATGTTGTATCTTTACAAATAATTACCCCTTTTTTATCTGCATAATCAGCTAACAGAATATTATCATCATTTATATATACATCTTTAATTTGATTATATTTATTAGGATATTCTGTAACAAATCTATCATTAAAAAATATTTCTGAAATACAAATATCATCATATTTATTTCCTTTATAAACATCTTCTATCTCTAATTTTATGATAAATGAGGGTGTAAATACAGTCTGCTGGTCAGCTTTTAATCTTTCATAATTTTTACCGGAAAAAGAGCTACAATCTTTTAAGCTTTTCTTTTGAAAATCTAGCAGGCCATTTTTATCTAAATTTAAAGGAATAGATTGTACTCCAAAAGTGTCTTTTAACACAATATTATTTAAAACAGGATATCTTTTAATAAGATATAAATTAGCTACTTCAGTACTACAACCACTAGGATAGAATGCCGAGAATATAGCTATTTTAAGTTTTTTTGGACGGGTATTTTTATAATAAAGTGCTTCACTTTTACCATATCCAGAAAAAATATTTAGTATAATTTTATCAAGATTGATTTGGGTTGGTAATTTAACATAGAGTGCAGAATGTTTACCTGTTTTAGCATAACCAACTACCCAACAAGTTTTTAAATAACCATCAAATAAGTTCACAGAAGGATATTGTGATGATTTTTGTGGATTGAAAAAATCCTTTATGTCATCAGACATAAATTCAACATAGTTATTAAAATCACTTTTATCCAGTAGATAAAGTTCCTGCATTTTATTATTCTCTTGTGCTGATAAAGTATTGGGTGAAAAAAAACAGAATATTAAAATAGCAGCTAACAAAATAGAGAACGATTTTGACTTTTTCAGCTTTTTATAGCTCTTTATTAAATAGCCAAAAAATAGCATCAACAAAGTAAAAATAATTACTATTAAAAGAAAACTTTTAGAAAAAGATAATCCCTCTGTTATTATAGCTGAAATAAAAATTAAAAAAACAACTATTAAAAGGATGTAACTCTCAATATATTTAAAATTTAACGCCCATTGTTTCTTTTTAAAAAAAGCTATAGTTACAATAAGGTGTAAAATGAAAATTAATAAACTGAATATTGCATAATAAACACCATACTCGCTGGTTTCAACTACCTTTTTTGGTGTTAAAAAGCTAACAACAAAGTAAGCCGCTATTATAAACAATAAGCCCAACCCAACTATTTGAAAAACTTTTAAAAATTTAAGTATTCCGTTATTGTTTGTGCTAATATGCTTTTTTGAAATTTGTTTATTTGAATTTGGAGCAATATTATCATCTATTATTGGGGTATTTTTCTTTTTACACTTATTGTGTTTTTTTGTTTTTTTACATACAAAACATGATGCAAGCAAAAGAATACTAATTGCTATAATATATATCCATAATTCCGTAGCGTTATGTAAAATTAGCCCAATTAACGTTCCTGAAATCCCTAAAAAAACGGGGAAAATATATTTCTTTTTATGATTTTTACGGATTAAGCGGATTGATATAACAGAAAATATAAGTAGCGGTATGGTTATAACATAAGACATTAATATTATTAATCCTCCAAGAAATGACCATCCATCTCCAATAAAATATTTTATAGCTTCATAAGCAATATAGAGATTTAAAAAGACTAAAATACCGAAAGAAATAAAAGACATGATTAATAAAAACCAACACTCTTTTGCTTCTTTAGTAAAAGGTTTAAATTGTTTTTTTAAAGAAATCAAATGAATACTCTTTTGTTATAAATTAACTATTTATTATTTAATGCTTCTACTGCTTCAATTGATATTTTTATCAAACCAGCTTTGTTGATTATCCTTTTATTTTTCTCTATATTTTTTACGTCTTCTGCTGTTAATCCATTTTCATTATATATATCAGCAGTGCTGTTACAAGCTTTTTCATATTCTTCCTTGCTATAAAGTTTTTTTATAGTTTTTAAAATTCCCAACTCATTTGGAAATCCTACTACTATTTTATACAAACCTGAAAATAAATAAATGTCATCTTTGCCTGCCTGATAATCTTTATATCCTTGATTTTTAAAGAATGTTTCTAAATTATCCTTGCTCAAAGGTCTATTCTTTATTGTTTTTTTAAACGCATCAAAAGCATTGCATGTTTTTGAGATTCGCTCCCAGTCTGCTGTTGAAAATTTATTTTCTTTAGCTTTAAAATCAATATCTTTTAAATATTCATCTTTGGCATATTTATAAACTTGATCTTTTTTTTGATTTTGTTTTAATTGATTTGTTTTTTCTGTTGTTTTTTTCTCTTTGTTAGATGAATTACTATTCGCACTATCTCCACAAGAAAAAAATGCAAAAGTTGAAAACACAATTAAAATTAATGTTACTTTTTTCATTTTTAATTATCTATTTAAGATATTATTTAAGTAAAGTTATTAGGTTAAATTTATTCTTTACGTCTTTAATAATTTTTAAAAATCAACTATTATTTTTTAGTATAAGAAACTTTTCCGGCGTTGCCTGTTGTAGTTAAAGTGTTTCCATTAATAACAAATCCCATTTCATATCTGTGCATATCAATAAACAGGCTGTCACCTTTTATGCGATAGGTGGTGTTGGCTACTCCTGCAAAACTTACAGAATCCTTGGTAAATGTCATTTTAGTATTTCCTATCAAATCCTTATTCCAATGTTCTGTACAAACATAGTCGCCAGATAAGCTTTGAGTTTTTGTTACTTTGACTTTTGTGATACCTTTTTCTTTTGTGTTTAATTTTTCATTTTTTTTCTGACTTTGATTACAAGATTGGGCAAACATCATAATTGTAATTGTAAACAAGGCTAATGTTACTTTTTTCATTTTTAAAATTCTTTTATTAATTAATATATATCTTACTCTTTGTGCATTTTGACTCTTTAACCATACTATCAGATCTGTTCGAATAATTTTTGATAAAAATTGCATCGAGAAGTTGTTTTTAAATAAAAAACCTATTCTTGATACTAATTTTAAGCCTAAAAAGGTTAAAATTCACTCGAATTGACGAAATTTTATCATAATGCAACGGGTATATCTTATACTATTTGCAGCAATCTGCTATATTATTTATTGTTCAACAATTTCTACTCTTCGGTTTTTAGCTTTTCCTGTATCTGTAGCATTACTAGCTACTGGTGCTGTTGAACCATCTCCATAGGCTTTTAAACGATTAACTTCAATGCCGTAATTATTTACTAGCACATCCTTTACTGCTTTAGCACGTTCTAGTGATAATTTTATATTTGCATCAAAATCTCCAACATTATCTGTATGACCTACAATTAAAATTTTTATATCAGGATTGTTATTTAAATATTCTGCAATATTTTTTATAGCTTCTGTAGATTCAGGTTTTATTTCAGATTTTGCGGTATCAAAATGAATATCATAAATAGCTATATGACCTTTGGAAGTAATGCCTTTTGATATGTTTTTTGCAGTTACTTTTCCTGTTTCTGCGGCTTCAACTTCAATAATATCTTGGGTAATAAAAGTTGTATTTGTAAAATCGCTTATTACTTCAACAATGTAAATATCTTTTCCATCATTAGTTGTTTTGGCAATAATTATTGCTTTATGATTTCCAATAGGATTATATGCAAATCCAAACTTATCTAATTTAAGATTACCATAATAGTCGCCTTGAAAACTAGCTGGACCTTCTTCAAAATCTTCTCCAGGTTTTCCTTCTAATAATATTTTATATCCATTTTTTTTGAAAGCAGTTTCGTAGTTTTTCATTATGTAGGATGGGTTATTATCTGGAGCAACTGAATATTGCCAACGCATAATTTTTCCTTCTAAAATAAGTGGAGTTTTATAATTTGGCTCCTTAGTATTATCTTTAAAAACGGGCAACTTGTAGGTATCCCATTTAGTTGCTTTATAATATTGAATTATAGAGCCTTCAAATCTTGAAACTAAAGGATAGTCTTTTGCTCCTTTAATATCTGTTTTTCTTTGTGCAAAAATAGTTGTACTTGTTAATGCTATTAGCATTATTGCCGTAAAAATTGATTTTGTTTTCATTTTTATTTGTACTTAATATATAATAATATCTATTTATTTTTTTACTTTTTCATAAACCCACTTACTATCTTGATCAGGATAAACTATAATTAACTTTCCATTTTGTAAGAATGGACTATTTTCAAAAAACTTAGATACAATTTTTTTATCTTTTATTTGGTATGAACCCACTTTTTGTGCTACCTCACTTCCATCAGGTAATGGCATCTTCGAAAAAATTGAATTATCATCTTTAAAAACAAGACGTGCCTGCATTTTAGCAATATTATCCATATGAGTGTCTCCATCTGTAATGTCAATACATTTCCATTCTCCTATTATATCAGATTTGGCAATTGTTTGATGAGTACTTATTTCTTTTTTATCTTTCTTTTGTTTTGAATTATTACAAGACCATGACAGAACTGTGGAAATAATTAGAATTATTGTTGTTGCTTTTTTCATTACTTTATTTTTGTTTTATTTATAATTATATATGATTTTTCTTAATTGATATAAATAATTTTTGCTAATCTTTAACCCAATCACAATAAACACCATCTACAGTACTATACTGAAAAGAATTAGTGGTTTTATTAAATGTTAAAGTAGCTTCATTACAATTGTTTTTTCTTACAAAAGTATCTTCTGATCTTCTAATCCAAATAAATTGTTTTCCGTTAATTGTTTGAATAACAATATCTCTTCCTGTTTCGTCTTTTGAGGTATTTAAATTCAATCTAATATTTCCGCAATTTGAAACATAATCGCCATTTATCATTTTAGGAGTTAGCCTTAAATCATACCTTGATAAATCCTCAAATATCTTTGTAAAAGTGTTAGTAATTAAAGGAATATCGCCTCGCAAAACTCTAAATGAAGTTTCTTGAGTATAAATATCTCCTTTTCTTATAACGTAAATAGCTTCATTATCGGTAGTTATTAAATCCGTAAATTCTCCTTTTATAGAAGCTCCATTTCCAAAAAGACCAGTTGAATTTCTTACTTTTATTCTTGTAAATCCAGAGTCTCCTGATTGAGTTGCAGTTACATGACCTTCTCTAGCACTTTTAGCCATAGGGGCAGTATAAAATTTATCTGTATTACTTTTATTAATTGCATTTACTATTAATATGTATTTATCTTTTTTAGAAGAATGTCCTTTAAGAAGTAACTGATAGGTAATTTCAACACTATCTTTTACCGCTATTCTTTTTTCTTGTTGACTTATTAATTTGGTAAATGAAATTAAGGTAATAATCAAAAAAAGTTTTGTTTTCATAAGATTCGAGATAATTAAAATTTATTATAAATTATTTAATTGTTTTTAATTCTCAATAGTCAAAATCTAATTTGTTCTAATTTTAAAATTATTTTGATTTATATAAAAAAGGGTGAAGTTTTTTTCCGTTCCTAATCAATCCTAATCCTTACCTTCAGAAGTTTTTAAATAAATTATTAGAATAAATCAAATATATATACTTTTTATGAAAATTATTATGATAATTATCAGACACTTTATTTTATTTGTAATAACACCAGGGCAAACTCACACTTTTTCTTTGATAAAAGCTAGATAATCAGTTGATTTATAGTTGTCAAAGTTATTAATTATTTGTATATTATACTGATAATCAATAATTTACATCAATGACATCAAGTAGTA
>NZ_JAKIUR010000038.1 GCF_021647475.1 Lutibacter sp. | reverse complement strand
CTGGATTTAACTTTAGGAAATTGATGAAAAAGTTAAAAACTTCTATTGTGTGGATAATTTTGAAATTCAAAATAGCAATACGCTATAGAATAAAGTTCAATTCAATTTTAAATGTGGCTTAAATCAATCCGAAATAGTGCTTTTTGAGGATTGACTATTTAATATTGAAGGTTTAAATGAATTTGTTAAACCACATATTGGATTACCACCTGAAAAAGAACGAATAATGCTTTTAAACAACAATCACTTAGTAACAGAAGGTATTTATGTTGCTGGTGTTTTAGCCGGATGGAGAAGTCAATTTGCTATTGCTGCCGGAAGCGGTGCTCAAGTAGCTACCGATATTTTAACTTTATGGAATGGTGGAAACCAAACCATGATTCATGATGCCATAAAATAAATAGATTGAAACGAATTAACTTCTAATTCGTTTTGCTTCCTCCATAAAACATACAATTTTGTCATAATTTAAAGCATTTGCCCAATAGCCGTTTTCTTTAAACCAGGAGCCAACAATTAAAGCATCTGCTTTTGGTAAGTATGTTTCTAAATTTTCTAAAGTTACACCTGAGCCAACAATTACTGGAATTTTACAAACATTTTTAACGGCGTTTACTTCTTCAATACTAGCTTCTTCACCAGTACTTGTTCCTGTAATTATTAAGCCATCACTTCTAAAATACTCCGCTGTTTTGGCGGTTTCTTCTAAACTAATATCTGAGGTTAATGCATGTGAACTATGTTTCTTTTTAATATCTGTAAAAACCGCTATATGTTCCGCATCAATTTGTTTTCTGTAACGCAACAAATCTCCTGCACAAGAATCTATATAACCTTCATCCGCCAAATGACCAAATACAAATCCTTCAGCACGAATAAAATCTAAATTTGCAGCTTTTGCAACAGCTAGTGCGGCTCTATTTGCTGAAGATAAAATCTGAATACCACAAGGTAATTGAGTTGTTTGCTTAATTTGAGAACCAATAAGCGTCATCATTGCACTAATTTCATGACCTACTTCATTTTTTATATAAGGCACATCATGCATGTTTTCTATTGCTAAAGCATCTATTCCTGCCTTTTTATATAATTGGGCTTCTTTTAAAGCTGTTTCTAAAATTTCGTTATTATTATTTGTATAACCCGGTGTACCTGGTAAGGCTTTCAAATGAATCATTCCAATAATTACCTGATTTCTTTTAAAAATTCTGATAAATTTTTCCATAAAACAAAATGTATTATTCAATTAAAATGTAAATTTACACAAATGTTTAGTTTTAAACATTAATTTAGATAAAAATGACTAAGCGCGAACAAGAAATTTTAATTATTCTTAAAGAAAATCCTTTAATATCTCAACAAGAACTTGCAAATATGTTAGGTATTAAACGCTCATCTGTGGGTGTACATTTAAGTAACTTGCTAAAGAAAGGCTATCTAAAAGGGAAAGGATACATTATTAATGAAGCTCCTTATTTGGTTGTTTTAGGAGGTGCAAATGTTGATATTGTTGGTTTTACAGATGTTCCTTTGGTTTTGAAAGATTCCAACCAAGGAACTCTTAAAATTTCCATGGGAGGAGTTGGCAGAAATATTGCTGAAAATTTAGTAAGACTTGGTTTAAATACAAAATTAATAAGTGTAATTGGTGATGATACTAATGGCCGTCAACTTAAATCCCATTCACAACAAATTGGATTAGATATTTTAGATAGTTTATTTTTAAAAAACCAGCCAACATCAGTTCACTTAGCAATTATGGATGAACATAACGATATGGCTTTAGGGCTTTCAGCTATGAATATTTACAATCAGTTTAGCCTAGCTTTTATCAAAAAAAAGCATAAAATTTTACAAAAAGCCAAATGTATTGTTTTAGATACCAATATGCCTAAAATAATTTTAGATGAAGTTGCTACTAATTATCATTCTCAAAAACTATTTTTAGATGCGGTAGCAGGTTCAAAAGCTCTACGTGCTAAAGATCTTTTAAAATATTTACATCTATTAAAAGTCAATCGATTAGAAGCAGAAATTTTAAGCGGTTTAAAAATTAAAAAAATTACTGATGTTTCTAAACTTGCCAATTATTTTCACAAAATAGGAGTTAAAAACGTATGTATTACTTTAGGAAGTGATGGAGCTTTTTACAGCAATGCTAAAATAAAAGGCTTTATAAAACCTCAAAAAATAAGTATTATAAACGCTAATGGTGCTGGTGATGCTTTTATGGCGGGATTTATTTTTTATGATTTACAAAATAAATCACTTAAAGAAAGTGCCACTTTTGGTATGGCTTGTGCTGCCGTTACTTTAGAACATGAAGATAATGTACACCCAGAATTACAACAAAAAATCAATACCCAAATAAAAATATTAAAATGAATTCTTTTTTAGAAATAAGTCCTGAAGTTAAGCAAGCACTTGCTAATAACAAACCTGTTGTAGCACTAGAATCTACCATTATTTCACACGGAATGCCTTATCCTAAAAACATGGAAACTGCATTACAAGTTGAACAAATTGTAAGAGATAATAATGCCATTCCTGCAACTATTGCTATAATTAATGGAAAATTAAAAGCTGGTTTAAGTAATATCGAAATTAAATTATTAGCACAGGAAGGACCAAAAGTAATTAAGACAAGCAGAAGAGATATTCCTTATTTAGTTTCTAAAAAATTAAATGGTGCAACCACTGTTGCTTCAACCATGATTATTGCACAAATGGCAGGAATTAAAATTTTTGCTACTGGTGGTATTGGCGGAGTTCATAGAGGTGCTACTGAAAGCTTTGATATTTCAGCAGATTTACAAGAACTAGCTCATACAAATGTTGCCGTAGTTTGTGCAGGTGCAAAAGCCATTTTAGACCTTCATTTAACGTTGGAGTATTTAGAAACTCAAGGAGTTCCTGTAATTGGTTATAAAACCAAAGAATTACCTGCGTTTTATACTCGTAAAAGTGGTTTGAACGTAGATTTTAAACTAGATTCACCACAGGAAATAGCAAACTTTTTAAAAAGTAAATGGGATTTAAACCTACAAGGAGGTGTGGTTATTGCAAATCCTATTCCTTCTATTTATCAAATGGATTACACTAAAATTATGAAAACCATTGATGATGCACTTTTAGAAGCTGATAAATTAGGGATAAAAGGAAAAGAAAGTACTCCTTTTTTATTAGAAAAAATAGTCAATTTAACTCACGGAAAAAGTTTGGAAACCAATATAAAGCTAGTATTTAATAATGCTGAATTAGCTGCGAAAATTGCTTGTGACTATGTAAAACTAACAAATAACTAATTATTCTACCGTAACTGACTTCGCTAAATTACGTGGTTGATCCACATTACAACCACGCATAACTGCAATATAATATGATAATAATTGCAAAGGAATTGTAGTTAATAAAGGATATAAAGATTCTGAAGCTTGAGGGATTTCTATAACATGATCTGCTATTTCTTTAACAATAGTATCTCCCTTGGTTACAATAGCAATAATTTTCCCTTTTCTTGCTTTAATTTCTTGGATATTGCTTACCACCTTATCATAATGACCTCTATTAGTAGCAATAACCACTACGGGCATAGACTCATCAATTAAGGCAATAGGTCCATGTTTCATTTCTGCAGCAGGATATCCTTCTGCATGAATATAAGATATTTCTTTTAACTTAAGTGCTCCTTCTAAAGCCACTGGAAAATTATAACCTCTACCTAAATATAAAAAATTAGAAACATCTTTATAAATAGAAGCAATTTCTTTTATTTTCGAATCAATTTTAAGTAACTGCTCAATTTTAGATGGGATTAATACCATTTCATGTAAATACTTCTGATAGGTTGAATTTGATAATTCTCCTCTCAAATTTCCAAGTTTTAAAGCTATTAAAGATAAAATAGTAATTTGAGTTGTAAATGCTTTAGTTGAAGCAACTCCTATTTCAGGTCCGGCATGCGTGTATGCTCCAGAATTAGTTTCTCTGGCAATTGATGAACCAACGACATTACAAATTCCAAAAACAAAAGCTCCTTTTTCTTTTGCTAGTTTAACAGCGGCTAAAGTATCAGCGGTTTCTCCAGATTGAGAAATTGCAATTACAACATCATTTTTGTTGATAATAGGATTTCTATATCTAAATTCTGATGCGTATTCAACTTCTACAGGAATTCTAGCTAAATCTTCAAATAAATATTCTCCAACTAAACCAGCATGCCAAGATGTTCCACAAGCAACAATTATAATTCGATTTGCATTTAAAAATTTAGTGATATTATTATCTACACTCCCCATTTTAATTAGACCTCTATCCGCAAGTAATCTACCTCTATAAGTGTCTAGAATTGCATTTGGCTGTTCATGAATTTCTTTTAACATAAAATGGTCGTAACCACCTTTTTCAATTTGATCTAAGTTTAATTGTAATTCATTAATATTTGGTTCAACAAAAGAATCATCTTTAATTTTTCGAACTCTTAAATCTTTTCCTAGCTTAATTATGGCTAATTCTTCATCCTCTAAATAAACAGCATCTTTGGTGTATTCAATAAATGGAGAAGCATCAGAAGCTACAAAAAATTCTTTATTATCTTCACCAACTCCAATTGCAATTGGGCTACCTAATCGAGCTACAATTATCTCGTCTGATTTAGTTCTGTCATAAACAGCAATGGCATAAGCTCCAATAACACTTTTTAATGCCAATTGAACCGCTTTACCTAGTTTACAATTATTTGTTTTTTTAAATTCTTCAATTAAATTAATTAAAATTTCGGTATCAGTATCACTGTCAAAAGAGTAACCTCTTTTTATTAATTCCTTTTTAAGGGAATTGTAATTTTCAATTATTCCATTATGAACTATTACTAAATTACCTGAATTTGAAACGTGTGGATGTGAATTTGCATCATTTGGAATACCATGAGTTGCCCAACGAGTATGACCTAAAGCTAAATTTCCATCAATATTTTGAGTTTCGGCAATTTTTTTTAAATCGGAAACCTTACCTTTAGTTTTATATAAATTCAATTCATTATCATTAGTTAAAACAACTCCTGCACTGTCATAACCTCTATATTCTAATCGTTGTAATCCTTTTATTACAATTGGATATGCTTTTCTAAATCCCAAATAGCCAACTATTCCGCACATGATAATCTATGATTAGTTATTTAATTCTGAATATGATATTTTGAGTGTTGCTTTTTTATCTTGAAAACTTGCATCGCTTCCATATAAAACTACTCCTTTTGGAGTCCAACTAAAGTCTTTAATTTTTGTATCTAAAAAATTTGTAGGGTCATCGGTTGGATTAAAAACTTTTAACCCTAATTTATATACTGGAGCAGGATCATTTTCATTAAGAACATCTGAAATGTAATCTGTAATTTTAAAAACATACTTATATGGATTCCCATTTTCATCTAATACTAAATCACCTCCAAAAGATGATTTTCCTTCCGTTATCATATCTTTTAACTGCAAATTATCATCAAAATTATAGAGAAACAATCGCTCTGGAACAATGTTGCTAGAAGCATTTTGATCTACGTATAACGTTAAGCTAGCATCTGTAATTAACCATTGGTTTTGTTTTAAGGCGTCTAAATCTTCCGCCCCTAAAATAGCTATGGTTGCCATAGAACCTGCTGCTCCTTGAACATATAATTTATCTGTTCCGCTTTGTTTTGAGTTTGTTAAATCTCTATCTAAATAATTAGATTTAATTGTTCCAAAAGGAAATACATATTCATGTTTTACCCTAACACCTTGTTCTCCTTCAACACCATTTCCATTTAAATCTTGAGTTTCACCTTCATCTTCATCATCCGAATAAAAAATGGTCATATTTGCTTTTGCCAAATTAAGTGAAACTAAATGAGAATTAGGATTTACTAATTCATCAGCTTCAATATACAATCCTCTAAATATATGTTGAAAATTATCTAATGTTTCAAATTCCGAGGTACCTGCCGTATCAACAAATAATTGTTTTATTTGATTTTCATCTAATGGAATGTGAATACTTGGACTTTTAGTTGTTGTTTTTAAAGTATCTATATCAAAAACAGTTACACCGTCGGGCATATAGCGTTTTATGTAAGATACTGTATCGTTTGGATTTATTTTAAAATTTCCTGAATATAAGGCTGTATTTCCTTTGTCAAACACTTTATCAGAATAATAAATTGCTGGCTTTGAAGGATCATTCGGATCTAAAGTGTTTAAAAAGGTTTTTAACTCATAAACACTAAGTTTAAACTCATTATCTGAATTTCCTATAACAGAATCAATAGAGAATTGAGGTCTCCCATTAGAATAATTATCAAGTTTAGTTGCTTGATAAGGAATTGAAATTAATACAGAATCTATCTTTGAATTTGTTCCGTAAGTATATCCTTCTCCAATTGTTGGTAATGCTAACTGTGTAATAATTGAGGCTTTTAATTTTCCAAATTCGGCATCATTATATACTCCTAGTAAAAACTGACCTAAGTTACTAATTGGAACTTTATCAATATTCTTATTCTCAGCAATTACATCTGTAGTAATACTACTTGAATTAAAATTATTATTATTTACTAGGTTAACTCCTACATTGTCTATTGTTTTTTCACAAGAAATTATTGCTAAAAATACAAAAGCACTTAAACTAATATATTTTATTAGGTTTACAACTTTAGTTGTCATATATTTTTTTGATTTTTGAGGTTAATTATAAAACTTCATTCAGATAAAATTCCGTATAACTATTTCCAAGTTCTTCCATAGAAACATGCTCTAAGACTGGTTTATTACAGGTTTTTAAAAGTTCTTCTAAATCATCGGATAAATGATCACTTGCTTTAATAACTGCATCAGAGTTTTCAACTGCTATTTTAAGCAAATTTGTATAGTTAGGATTTTCAGAAATCGATTCAACTTTAGATCCGTTGATATTATCAAATTTAATTTTATTATAAAATTCTTTATTTAACTGGCCTTCAAAACCAGTATTATAAACAGAAGTTACTATTTTACTGTCAACAAACAAAGCGTCGTCTTTGTAATATTCTTTAATATATAAAGGTAATAATGAAGCCATCCATCCATGAACGTGAATAATATCTGGAGCCCAATTTAATTTTTTAACCGTTTCAACAACTCCTTTTGCAAAAAATATTGCTCTTTCATCGTTATCATTAAACAGGTTATCATCTTCATCTGTAAACAATGCTTTTCGTTTAAAATATTCATCATTATCAATAAAATAAACTTGCATTCTTTCTTTAGGTATGGAAGCTACTTTAATTATAAGTGGCATATCCATATCATTAATAACCAAGTTCATACCTGACAGTCTAATAACTTCATGAAGTTGGTGTCTTCGTTCATTAATCAATCCATATCTTGGCATAAAAATTCTAATTTGCCCACCTTTTCCGTGAACCATTTTAGCGGTTTCAAATGATGTAGTTGACAATTCATTTTCAGGTAAATATGGTGCTACTTCAGAAGAAACAACCAATACTCTTTTATCTTTCATAATCTGTTAGTAAACTTTAAAGAATATGCAAAATTACGAAATTTTATGTACATTTTAGCTTTAAAAACGTAAGTTTGCACGCTTTTAACGTTTATTAACAAATGAGCAATGATTGTTTATTCTGAAATAGCAAGTATAAAAAAGAGAATTAAATCCTTTAATAAGGGTTTAACTATTGGTTTTGTACCAACTATGGGAGCTTTGCATAAAGGTCATTTATCACTTATTAAGCAAGCTGTCTTAGAAAACGATGTGGTTGTTGTAAGTATTTTTGTAAACCCTACTCAATTTGATAAAAAAGAAGATTTAGTAAACTACCCAAATACCTTAGAAAATGATTTATCTCTTTTAAAATCCATTAATTGCGATATTGTTTTTACACCGAATCAAAATGAAATTTATGACGAAAACATTAAATCAGAAAATTTTGATTTTGATGGGTTGGAATTTCAAATGGAAGGTAAATTTAGAAAAGGTCATTTTAATGGAGTTGGCACCATTGTAAAACGCCTTTTTGAAATTGTAACTCCTACTAACGCTTATTTTGGTGAAAAGGATTTTCAACAAGTTCAAATTATAAATAAATTAGTTGAAAAACATAAACTTCCAGTTAATATTATTGGTTGTGAAATTTATAGAGAACCTGACGGATTGGCAATGAGTTCAAGAAACGTTAGGCTTACTAAAAAACAGCGATTAGCAGCTCCGTTTATCCATAAAACACTATTGGCTGCCAAAGAATTATTTGGCACGAAAAATGCAGCTATTGTTATTGATTGGGTTGAAAACGAATTCAAAAATCATCCATTATTAAAATTGGAATATTTTGAAATTGCCGATGAAAAAACGTTAAAACCTATAAAAAAAGTTATTTCTGGACAAAAATACAGAGCATTTATTGCTATTTTTGCTGATGAAATTAGACTTATTGATAATATAAGTTTATAAATACGAATAGATTAACACAAAATTATTAATTTTGCAAAATGCGAATAGAAGTAGTAAAATCGAAAATTCATAGAGTAAAAGTTACCGGAGCTGATTTACAATACATTGGAAGCGTAACTATTGATGAAGATCTTATGGATGCTGCTAATATAGTTCAAGGAGAAAAAGTTCAAATTGTTAATATTAATAATGGCGAACGTCTTGAAACTTATGCAATTCCTGGACCTCGGAAAAGTGGTGAAATAACACTAAATGGCCCTGCGGCTCGTAAAGTAGCAAAGGGAGATATTGTGATTATTATTTCATACGGAATCCTAGATTTTGAAGAAGCTAAAACATTTAAACCTTCTTTAATATTTCCTAATGAATTAGATAATTCACTTACGTAAATTGAAGGTAAATCTAAAAAAAATAAGTTTTATAGTACTCCCAATTGCCTTTGGAGTATTTTTAATTTGGTATTCTTTTTCTCACTTTAAACCTGGTGATTTTGAATCTATAAAAAATTCATTTAGAACTGCAAATTATTGGTGGGTATTATTATCTGTTGTATTTGGAATTCTAAGTCATTTATCTAGAGCTTATCGTTGGCAATTTTTATTAGAACCTTTAGGCTATAAACCACGATTTGCTAATAGTGTTATGACCGTTTTAATTGGTTATTTATTAAATTTATTAGTTCCTAGATCTGGTGAATTTGCTCGTGCGGCTAGTATCAAAAAATATGAAAATATCCCTTTTGAAAAAGCTTTTGGAACTATTGTTGCCGAAAGAATTGCAGATGTAATCATGTTAGGCATTATTATGGGAATTGCTTTCCTTTTACAAACAGAATTATTAGCTAGTTACCTATTCCCAGAAAATAGTAAAAGTGGCTATGTTTTTAAATTTGGAATTCTAATTGTTTTGCCAATTATTGGTTATTTTACTTACCGAATATTAAAAAGATCAAAAAGTAATTTTATTTTAAAGGCAATTCATTTTTTTAAAGGGCTTTTAGACGGAATAAAAAGCATTAAAAAAATGAAAAAGAAAGGGGCATTCATTTTTCATACTGTTTTTATCTGGTTAATGTATGTGCTTATGTTTTATACAGTAACTTTTGCTTTACCCGAAACTAGTAATTTACCTTTTACAGCAATTATTGTTGGTTTTGTTGTGGGTGGTTTAAGTATGGCATTAACCAATGGTGGTTTAGGTTCTTATCCTGTTTTTGTAGCAAGTGCTTTAATTCTGTATCACATAGATAACAATCCGGCTAGAGCTTTTGGTTGGATTATGTGGACCTCTCAAACTTTAATGGTAGTTGTGTTTGGCGGACTTTCATTTATATTTATTCCTATCTATAATAAATACATTAAATAACAGGCTTTTCTTTATATTTACGTTTTATAAAATAAAATGAGTAAAACTAAAACTTCCTTTTTTTGTCAAAATTGCGGTGCACAATTCCCAAAATGGTTAGGTCAATGTTCTTCTTGTCATCAATGGAACACCATTATTGAAGAAGTTATTCAAAAAGAAGAAAAACGAAACTGGAAACAAAAAACTACTTCTAAAAAAGCAAACAAAGCCTTAAAAATTAATGAGATTTCATTAAAAAAAGAAGATAGAATTCCTATAAAAAACACAGAATTAAACAGAGTTCTTGGAGGTGGAATTGTTAAAGGATCTATGATTCTATTAGGTGGAGAACCTGGTATTGGAAAATCAACTTTATTATTACAAATAGCATTAACAATTCCTAAAAATGTTTTATATGTTTCAGGTGAAGAAAGCCAATCTCAAATAAAAATGAGAGCCGAAAGGCTTAAAATAACCAACACCAATTGTTTAATTTTAACCGAAACCAATACGCAACAAATTTTTAGAGCTATAGAAGAAACTAATCCAGAAGTTGTGGTTATTGATTCTATTCAAACTTTATACACTAACACCATTGATGCTTCTCCTGGTTCCATTTCACAAATTAGAGAAACCACTGCGGAACTTATAAAATTTGCTAAAGAAACCGCAACTCCTGTATTGTTAATAGGTCATATAACCAAAGATGGCAATATAGCTGGACCAAAAGTTTTAGAACATATGGTAGATGTAGTTTTGCAATTTGAAGGAGACAGAAATCATACTTACCGAATATTACGAGCTCAAAAAAATAGATTTGGTTCTACGGCAGAAATAGGAATTTATGAAATGAGAAGCGAAGGATTAAGAGAAGTGTCAAATCCTTCTGAAATTCTTATTTCTCAAAAGGATGAAACTTTAAGCGGTACAGCAATAGCGGCAACTTTAGAAGGAATACGTCCTTTTATGATTGAAGTTCAAGCTTTGGTAAGTACTGCTGTTTATGGAACGCCTCAACGTTCAGCAACAGGTTATGACACCAAACGATTAAACATGTTGTTAGCCGTTTTAGAAAAACGTGCTGGATTTAGATTAGGTGCAAAAGATGTTTTTTTAAATATTGCTGGAGGGATAAAAGTTGATGATCCAGCAATTGATTTAGCTGTGATTATGGCTATTTTATCTTCTAATGAAGATGAAGCAATTCCGCAAGATTACTGTTTTGCCGCAGAAATTGGTTTGTCAGGTGAAATTAGACCAATTAATAGAGTTGAACAACGAATTTTAGAAGCAGAAAAATTAGGGTTTCATAAAATATTTATTTCAAAATTCAATAAAATAAGTCAGTCAACTTTTACTATTAAAATAGTTAAAGTTAGCAAAGTAGAAACTATTTTTGCTAATTTATTTGCATAAAAAAAGTCGAGTTCAAAACTCGACTTTTAACTAATTTATATTTTTTTAACGCTTATTAGCTTCAACAATGTATTTTTTTAAAGCCATGGTCATTGAAGGTGTTTCAGGAGTAGGCACTTTAATATTACACTTTAAACCTGCTTTTGTAGCGGCTTCAACAGTTGAATTGCCAAACACAGCAATTCTTGTGTTATTTTGTTTAAAATTAGGAAAATTTTTAAATAATGAATCTATTCCTGAAGGGCTAAAGAATACCAAAATATCATAAAATACGTTCTCTAAGTCTGATAAATCACTTACTACCGTTTTATAAAAAATCCCTCTATCCCAATTAATACTAGCATTGTTTAATGCTTCAGGTATATTTTCTTTCAATTTGTCGGATGTTGGAAATAAGAATTTTTCATCTTTGTATTTTTTAATGATTTTTATTAATTCAGGAAAAGTTCGTTTGCCAACATATATTTTACGTTTCCGGTAAACCACATATTTTTGTAAATAATAAGCAACTGCTTCTGATTGACAAAAATATTTCATTTCATCAGGTACTGTAAATCTCATTTCTTCAGCAATTCTAAAAAAATGATTTACGGCTGTTCTGCTATTTAAAATAATAGCTGTATAATTATTTAAATCAATTTTTTGCGCTCTTACTTCCTTTGCTTCCACTCCTTCAACATGAATAAAAGGAACAAAATCAATTTTTACTTTTTGTTTGTCCGATAATTCTTGATACGGAGAATTTTCTGTTTTGGGTACTGGTTGAGAAACCAATATAGTTTTCACTTTCATACGCATTAACTTAAACCTTAAATAGTCAATTTTATAATTAATATTAAAGGGGCTATTTCTAAGGCGCAAATGTACAAAATAAAATAAAATAAGTTATTTAAAATTAACTTTTTGTTATTTATAAGTATTAAAACATACCTAAAAATTAATAGTATTATAAAAAAACTTAACGTTATTTTTATCATTGTAAATTTAAAAAAAGTAATATAAGAGCTCACTAAAAGCAGTGGTAAAACCCATAAAACAACATTGCTTAAATAATTACTTTTTTCAAAAAGCAGTTTATAAAATTGAGTTTTTAGCTCAAATAAAGTTGCTAATAAAAACCCTATCAAATATCTTAAAAATAGATAACCTGACATTATTCCTAAAATTAGTAGATATCCATCAAAACTTAAAAGTTCATTTTTAGTATTTAATAAAAACTTAAAAAGGTAAAGCAGTAACGAAATAGCAAAAATTTGAACGACAAAAAACAAGAATGGTGCTAGTGCAAAAAATTTACCTTTATCTTTATTATAATAAATCTGAACATAACTTTTGTTTAACAGCATACTATTAGTTCTTAAAAGTCTTTTTCCAAAAAATATATTTAATACAACTAAAATTATTAGAATAGCTATAAAAACAATGGTAATCCAATTGTTATTTACACGAACTATCTCTTCAACATTAAACATATTTTGTAATTATAATTAACACAAAATTAGTAATATTTTATATTATATTTGCTGCATAAAATTGATATATGTCAAATACGCTTGTCATAATTCCTACTTTTAATGAAAAAGAAAATATTGAAGCTATTATTAATGCGGTTTTTTCACAGAAAAAACAATTCGATATTTTAATAGTTGATGATAATTCTCCTGATGGAACTTCTGCAATTGTTTCAAAATTAAAAGAAAAATATTCCAATTTATTTTTGGAAGTTAGAAAAGACAAAAAAGGATTAGGTACTGCTTATATTCATGGTTTTAAATGGGCATTAAAAAACAAGTATGATTATATTATTGAAATGGATGCCGATTTTTCTCACAATCCAAACGATTTAATTAAATTATACAATGCCTGTGCTATTGATGGAGCAGATTATTCAATAGGCTCCCGTTACTTACACAATAAAATAAATGTAGTTAACTGGGATTTTAAACGATTGTTTTTATCTTATTTCGCTTCAAAATATGTACATTTAATAACTCAAATGCCAATTTTTGATACCACAGCTGGTTTTGTATGCTATAAAAGAAAAGTGTTAGAAACCATCGATTTAAATCAAATTAAATTTGTGGGGTATGCTTTTCAAATTGAAATGAAATTTAAAGCATGGAAACATAAATTTAAGCATAAAGAAGTTTCCATTATTTTTTCTGACAGAGAAAAAGGAACTTCAAAAATGAGCGGATCAATTATTTCAGAAGCAGTTTTTGGAGTAATAAAAATGAAATTACAAGGATTACCAAAATAAAAAATAGCTATGAGTTTAACTCTTATAAAAAATGCCCAAATAGTTAATGAAGGAACTATTTTTGAAGGCGATGTTTTAATTGACGGAAATTATATTGTGGATATAGACACCTCAATTAGTTCAAAATCTTCCGACACATTGGTAATTGATGCTGAAGGGAATTTTTTATTACCTGGCGTTATTGATGATCAAGTTCATTTTAGAGAACCTGGCTTAACGCATAAAGCTACTATTGAAAGTGAAAGTAAAGCGGCAATTGCTGGTGGAATAACGTCTTTTATTGAAATGCCAAATACCAAACCACAAGCTACAACACAAAAAATATTAGAAGAAAAATTTGAAATAGCTTCAAAATCATCCTACGCAAATTATTCATTTATGTTTGGTGGTACCAATGATAATTTAGAAGAATTATTAAAAACAAACCCTAAAAATGTTGCCGGAATAAAATTATTTTTAGGTGCTTCTACCGGAAATATGTTGGTGGATAATGAAGCAGTTTTAGAAAAAATATTTTCATCAACCAAACTATTAATTGCGGTGCATTGTGAAGATGAAACTACCATAAAAAATAATCTTGCAAAATACTTAGAAGAATATGGCGAAGATATTCCTATGGAAATGCATCCAAAAATCAGAAGTGAAGAAGCCTGTTATTTATCCTCTTCAAAAGCTATTGAATTGGCAAAAAAAACAGGAGCTCGTTTGCATGTTTTTCATTTATCAACCGAAAAAGAAACGCATCTTTTTACTAATAAAATTCCTTTAGAAAAAAAACAAATTACTGCTGAAGTTTGTGTACATCATTTAACTTTTACCGATAAAGATTATGCTTCTAAAGGTTCTTTTATAAAATGGAATCCGGCTATTAAAACAGAAAATGATAGAAATGGACTTTGGAAAGCTTTATTGGATGATAGAATTGATGTAATTGCCACAGACCATGCTCCACACACTTTGATTGAAAAACAACAAGTTTACACTAAAGCACCAAGTGGCGGGCCACTAGTTCAACATGCACTTCCTGTAATGTTAAAAGCGTATAGAAACGATAAAATTTCTATTGAAAAAATAGTTGAAAAAATGTGCCATAATCCTGCTAAACTTTTTAAAATTGAAAAACGTGGGTTTATTAAAAAAGGATATTATGCCGATTTAGTTTTAGTAGATATTTCAAAACCTTGGACGGTTACCAAAGATAATATTTTGTACAAATGTGGTTGGTCTCCTTTTGAAGGCACAACGTTTTATTCAAAAATAACTCATACTTTTGTAAATGGTAATTTAGTTTATCATAATGGATTATTTCCACATAACAGCAAAGGAATGCGTTTGACATTTAACCGATAAATGAAAAATATAATTTACATAATTGTTATAAGTTTAATAGTTGCTTCTTGTACTAGTAACACTATTTTAAAAAAACCAAAAGATTTAATTCCTAAAAATGAAATGGTGGCTATAATAACTGATATGTTAACGGCAACTAGTGGACACCGAATTAAAAACAAAAACTTGAAACGCAATGTTAATTATTTTCCGTTAATTTTTGAAAAATACCATATTGACAGTACTCGTTTTAAAAACAGTAATTTTTATTACACTTCAAAAATTGATGAATACGATGTTATTTTAAAAGAAGTTAAAGCACGTTTAACTATCCAAAAAAAGCTAGTAGATTCTATTAGAAAAGCAGAAGATTCTATTAGTAAAGTAAAAAAATATGAAGCTGCTCAGAAAAAGATTAAAGACATGAAATCCAAACAAAAAAGATTTTTAGATTCTATAAAAAAAATTAACAGTTCTAAAATCAAAAATAAAATTAAGAGTTAATATAGTCTTACTTTAAATTTTCCCTTTCCTCTTCCAACCAATTTGTTAATAACCGTAAAAATTGTTTTCTGTTTTTTTGTTCAAGAACTGAAAATTCACTTAATAATTCTTGCTTTTTTAGTATTGGATTATCGGTTTCCATTATTTTTCCTCCTTGTGCTACAGATATTTTACCATCTACTTTTCCATTCCAATTTTCATTCACAGGAAATCCGAGATTTTTTAAAGGCAAATCCCAAGTAACATCAACCACTATCCAATTATCTTCAATTTTTATTTTTAAAAAATTATGAGGATCAACAATCTTATTTTTAGCTAAAAATTCTTTTATGTTTTTTGGATATTTTACAGGAAGATTATTAAAAGAATGTAAAATAATATAATCCTTAACGGGTATTCCTAACGATTTGTACAATCCTTTAAGCAATTCATGTTTTCCAGAGCAAGTCCCTTTTTGTTGAAGGTAAACATCTTTAGGGTTTCTAGAGCAAATACTTCCATAAGGAATATCTCGTACTTTATTAAACAGCAACATTATTTTTTCTTCTAAACTAATATTTCCTGTCCATTTTATTACAATATCATTATAAAAATTAGTTCTCATTTTTGATTGTAAAAGGTACAAATTGTTCTAATAACACTAGTAATTTTTTCAAACTTAAAGTTTAAGGTTTTAATAATTTTATCTGAAGAATAATAACTTTTGGTATGTAAACTTTTTGCGGAATTTTTAGTGAGTATTGGATTTTTATTTGTTATAAATGCCCAAAATGTAGCCACTCTCCAAACAATGGAAGATCTAAATTTATTTACTTTAATTCTTGGCGGTTTTTTACCAAACGCTTTAGCAATTTCATAAAAAATAGTTTTAAAACTAAGATTTTCTGCTACCAAGACAAATTGTTCATTTATAACGGAACTGTCCATTAAGGCAATCATAATTTTTACAACATCATTAACGGATACAAAACCAGTTACACCTTCACTATAAAAATTAAATCCTTTAGCTATTTTAGAAAACAGTTCGCCTGTTCCATTATCCCAAAAACCCGCTCCTAAAATTACACCAGGATTTACAATAACTACATTTACTCCTTCTTGTGAAGCTCGCCAAACTTCTATTTCAGCCCCATGTTTGGTTATAGCATAACCACTTTTATTTCTGGTAGAAATCCATTCAGATTCTTCATTAATTATATCTGAATCTACTGATTTATCTAACGTAGCAATAGAACTTACAAAACAAAGTTTATCAATTTTAGCATCAATACAAAAATTAACCACATTGGCAGTTCCTTCAATATTAATTTTACGCATTTTCCAATAATCTTTAGGATTAAAAGAAACTAACGCTGCACAATGATAAACTTTAGTTACGTTTTCAAAAGCATTTTTTAAAGTTGTAACATCTAAAAGGTCAGCTGCAACCCAATCAATTTTATTAAAAAGAGCTTCGTAATCATCAGAATAATAGCTAAAAACTTTCTTAACAGCCAATAAATTACTGCTTTTTCTATAAATAGCTTTAATGCTATTATTTTGTAATGCTAGTTTATACAATAGATGCGAACCAACAAGCCCTGTACCTCCAGTTACTAATATCATAAAACGAAAATATAAAAAACTACGGTTTAAAAATAAATTACTACCAACTAAAATTTTATATTTGCTAAAAATTAAATTTTTAAGAATGAATTTTGTTGAAGAATTACGTTGGAGAGGCATGTTACACGACATTATGCCTGAAACTGAAGAGTATTTATTAAAACATAAAACTACGGGATATATTGGCTTTGATCCAACTGCCGACTCCTTACATATTGGAAGTTTAGTCCCTATAATCTTATTAATGCATTTTCAAAAAGCAGGTCATAACCCTATCGCATTAGTTGGTGGAGCTACAGGAATGGTTGGTGATCCTTCAGGTAAAAGTGCCGAACGTAATTTATTAGATGAAGCTACTTTAAACAAAAATGTTGCTGGTGTAAAAGCACAATTAGCTCGTTTTTTAAATTTTGACGAAACTACTAGTGAAAATCCCGCACAATTAGTAAATAATTATGATTGGATGAAAGAAATTTCATTAATTGAATTTGTACGCGATGTAGGTAAACATCTTACCGTAAATTATATGATGGCAAAAGATTCTGTAAAAAAACGTTTAGATTCTGAAGCTAAAACAGGAATGAGTTTTACTGAATTTACCTATCAATTATTTCAAGGATACGATTTTTACCATTTATACAAAGAAAAAAATTGTATGCTTCAAATGGGTGGCTCAGACCAATGGGGAAATATTACTACCGGAACAGAATTAATACGAAGAAAAGCCCAAGGTAAAGCGTATGCACTTACTTGCAAATTAATTACCAAAGCCGACGGTTCTAAATTTGGAAAAACTGCCGGAGGAAATGTTTGGTTAGATGCTAACAGAACTTCGCCCTATAAATTTTATCAATATTGGCTAAATTCTTCGGATGAAGATGCTGAAAAATACATAAAAATATTTACTTTTTTAGATAAAGAAACTATTGAAAAGTTAATAAAAGAACATAAAGAAGCACCACATTTACGCATTCTTCAAAAGAAAATTGGAGAAGAAGTTACCGTAATGACTCACGGAAAAGAAGCTTATGAAAATGCGATTAAAGCTTCAACTATTTTATTTGGAAAATCCACTGCCAGCGATTTAAAATCGTTAGATGAACAAACTTTTTTAGATGTTTTTGATGGTGTTCCTCAAACTGAAATTAAACGTGAAGTAATTGAAAACGGATTAAATATTGTTGCTGCTTTTGCAGATACTGGTTTTTTAAAATCAAATGGTGAAGTTAGACGTGCATTAAAAGAAAATTCAATTTCAGTAAATAAAGAAAAAGTAAAAGACGATTGTGTAATTACAACTTCCGATTTAATTGCTAATAAATACGTGCTTTTACAACGTGGTAAAAAAACTTATTTTTTATTAAAAGTGGTTGGCTAGTAGGAATAAACAAAAATGAAAAAAGCATATTTTGCAATAAGCTACTCAAATAGATATCTATTTGATAAAGAGATTGATATTATTCAAGAATTATTTCTTAAAAATAATATTGAATTACTCGTATTTGTTGATAAATATAAATTTAGTCCAAATCAAGAAAAAGAAATGATGAAAGTTGCATTTGAAGAAATTGACAATTCTGATTTTCTTATTGCAGAATTAACCACAAAATCAATAGGTGTTGGAATTGAAATTGGATATGCTTTTGCAAAAAATAAACCAATTTTCTATTTGAGAAAAAAAGACTCAAAATATTCTACAACTGTTTCTGGTTGTTCAACTGCTATTATACCGTACAGAGATGAATTTGATTTAAAAGAAACAATGGGGGAAATATTAAAACTAAAATGAGTTGCTAAATATAAAAATCGTCCACAGTAATTCATAAAATCAATGCTTTTAGTTAAGAAAAAGCTAGCACGTAAATAGCACATTTGGTTTTTGCTAATGCTAAAATCTAACCTATAAAAAACAAAAGAGCTATTTTTCAGCCTACCCAAATAAAAAATGGAATAATTGTTTGACTTAAAGTAATTTGTCTATATTTGTCAAATCAAATTTAGTCATATGCAATCATTTGGAAAAATAATTAAATCAGAAAGAAGAAAAAAAGGACTATTTCTTAGACAAGTTGCAAGTGCTTTGGAAGTTGACCAAGCACTTATAAGCAAATTTGAAAAAGGTGACAGAAAACCATCAAAAGAACAAGTTGAAAAATTTGCTAACTTTTTTGAACTTGACAAAGATGAATTAATAACAGCTTGGTTAAGTGATAAAATTATTTACACCCTACAAGGTGAAGAAAATGCAGAGAATGCTTTAAGGGTTGCAGAACAAAGAATTAAATACGGAACAGAATAATGGGAGCATCAAAAGGCATAAAAGAGTTTATTGAATTGCTCGGATTTACAAGTAAAAATAAAATTCAATATCAAAAAGAATATAAACTACAAAAATATACGCTAAAAATTGACCTTGAAAAAGGTAAAATATATTATCGTTCTGACGAAAAAACAACGGTTGAAAGAGTATTAGATAAGCAAATCCAAATTGGAGATAAAACAACTTCAAATTTTGTAATTGGAAAAAATCCGATTGAACAAGAAAATTTTGTGATTTTAGAAGTAGTTGACAGACTTTTAGAAAAAGGGTATTTGCCAAACGATATTCATTTAGAAAGGCGCTATCCTTCTGGAAGAGGTGCAAGTGGTGGAAAATCTGATGTTTGTATTTATGGTAAAGATGAAAAATCTTTGATGGTAATTGAATGTAAAACTTGGGGAAGCGAGTTTGAAAAAGAGCGTAAGAAAATGGAAGAACACGGTGGACAGTTATTCGCCTATCTTGCAAATGACCAAAACGCTAAGTTTCTTGTTCTTTACGCTTCGAAATTATCTGAAAATAAAACTTTTGATTATGAAAATCTAATTGTTCAAGTAAAAGACCGTGAAGAAGATTTAAAGAAAAGTTTAAAGCAAATAGAAGAAGAAAACATTAAACTTTATCGTGATGCTAATAATAAAGCAGAATTATTTGAAGTATGGAAAGAGTTATTTAATAAGTATTTTCATTTCAACGGTATTTTTGATGATGATGCAAATGCTTATTCTCTTGAACTAAAAGCACTCAAAAAGAAAAATTTAAAATCTCTTGACAACTCACAAGGATTATTTAACAAATTTGCGGAAATACTAAGACACAATAATATTTCAGATAATGCTAACGCATTTAATAAAATCCTTTCACTATTTCTTTGTAAAATAGTTGATGAAGAAAAAAATGATGAAGATATATTAGACTTTCAAGTTAAAGAAGATGAAGAATACGAACATTTAATTGACCGTTTACAAGCCCTTTACCAAAAGGGAATGAAAAAACTAAATGAAGAAATTGTTTATTATTCAGAAGCCGACTTACACAAAATAATTAAACTATATCCTAAACAAACACCAATTGAAGCTGTTGAAGCAGTTTTTAGAGAATTAAAATATTATACCAATAATGAATTTGCGTTTAAAGAAGTTCATAATAAAAAGTTATTTGACCAAAATGGACGAGTACTTACAGAAGTTGTAAAGCTTATTCAAAATTTCAGATTTAAATACAACAGTCAGCAACAAGTTTTAGGTGATTTCTTTGAGTTAATGCTTAATCACGGAGTTAAACAATCAGAAGGTCAGTTTTTCACACCTATTCCAATTGTAAGGTACATTATTCTTTCACTTGGTTTTGATGAAATTATACAAAAGAAATTAAAAAATGATGAAGATTATATTTTACCAAAAATATTAGATTATGCTTGTGGTGCAGGGCATTTTTTAACTGAAAGTATTGAAGAATTACAACATAATATCAAATCCCTTAATACTTCTAAATTATCTCTGGAACAACAAAATAAAATCAAAGAATACAGTAAGGGGACAGAATGGACTAAGGATTATATTTTTGGAATAGAAAAAGATTATCGTTTAGCAAGAACATCTCAGATAGCCTGTTACATAAATGGAGATGGTGATGCAAATATTCTTTTTGGAGACGGATTAGAAAACCACGACCAATTACAAATGGAAAAGAAAAAATTTGACATTGTAATTGCAAACCCACCTTATTCGGTTGATGCGTTTAAAAACTACTTGAATGTAGGTAAAACAAACTTTTCTCTTTTTGAACATTTAACAGAAAGAAGTAGCCAAATAGAAGCATTGTTCATTGAAAGAACAAAGCAAGTGCTTGCTGATAAAGGATTAGCAGGAATTGTATTGCCTTCAACTATTCTTTCAAATACAGGAGTTTATACAAAAGCAAGGGAAGTTTTATTAAAATATTTTGAAATTAAAGCAATTACCGAACTTGGTAGTAAAACATTCATTGCCACAGGTACAACAACTGTAATTCTGTTCTTAAAACGCAGAAATGATGATTTCCTAAAAGACAGAGAATATATTGCAGAAGATGTTTTTAACGGTGTAAATATTGACACTGAAAAACGATACGTAAAAGAGAAGCGATTTATAGAACTGTTTTGTGAACACAGAGAATTTAATTATGATGATTATGTCCGTTTATTAAAAATAGAAATAAACGATAGTCTCTTAAAAACAGAAATGTTTACAGAATATAAATCTGCTTTTGACGATAGTACAGAAACAAAGAATTTAAAGAAAAAAGCATTTTTCAAAAATTATAAACCAAAAGAAAAAGAAGCTGAATTAACAAAACGCTTTTACAACTACTGTAAAGATAAGGAAAAAGAAAAATTCTTATATTTTATGCTTTGTTTAAGTGATGCAGACAAAGAAGCTGAAAACATTGAAGAATATTATAAACCACAACAAACTGTAATTGTAAAAACAGGAAATGATATAAATAAACAAAAAGAGTTTTTGGGCTATGAGTTTCAAGGAAAAAAAGGACAAGAAGGAATTAAAATAAATAATAATGGAGGTAAACTATTTGACCCAACCAATTTATTAAACCCTGAAAAAGCGAATAGTTATATTAGACAGGCTGTTGCTAATAATATTGTTTCTAAAATTGATGAAAGTCAGAAAGAAAATACAAGTATTTACAAATTAGTTGATTTGTTAGATTTTGAAAAAGTGGAATTTGAAAAAATAATTAAATTAAATGCGAATTCTCATAACCAATTTTCTACAAAATGGAGTTTACGAAAAATTGGAGATATAGCAAAAAGTTTAATCGCTGGTGGTGATGTCCCAAAAGGTAGGTTTTCAGAGAAAGAAACAGATAGTTATAAAATCCCAATTTACTCAAATTCATCAAGCAATAAAGGATTATATGGTTTTACTGACATTGTTAAAATAAACTATCCATGTGTTACAATCTCTGCAAGAGGAACAATTGGTTATACAGTAGAACGTAACGAAAAATTTTATCCTATTGTTAGATTACTTGTGTTAGAACCAAAGAAAGAAATAGCACACACCAAATATTTAGAATATATTATAAGTGATATTGATTTTGTCATTTCTGGTGCAGGAGTTCCTCAACTATCTGTCCCTCAATTATCAAATTACAAAATACCAATTCCACCACTTAAAATTCAACAAAAAATAATTTCAGAAATAGAAAAGGTTGAACAAAAAGAAACCAAAGGATTTGAAAAAATAAAACAATTAGAAAATGAAATCCGAACAGAATTTAAACAAGTAGTAAGCGGAAAGCAAAAAACAAAAATTGATAAAATTTGTATTTCTCAAAGTGGTGGAACACCAAGCAGAAAAGAGAATGATTATTGGGAAAATGGCACTATAAACTGGTTGCGTTCAGAGGTTTGTCAAAACTGTTATGTTTATGAAAATCAAGTAAAAGAAAAAATATCAAAATTAGGTTTAGAAAAGTCATCTGCTAAATTATTCAAAAAAGATACTATTTTAATTGCCTTAGTTGGTGCAACAATTGGAAGAGTGGCTTATTTGACTTTTGAGGCAACTACAAATCAGAATATTGCGGGACTTTATCCAAAAGATGAGAAAGAACTTAATTCAAAATTTTTGTTTTACGCTTTAATGAATGATTTTGATAAAAACTTTGGAGACAGAAAAGGTAAATTTACAATGGCGAATATGTCTTTAATCAGAAACCTTGAAATCGCTTTACCAAGTATTGCAGAACAGAAAAAACTTATTTCAATAATCGAGAAAAAAGAAAAAGAAATTGATAAAATAAAGTTGAGTTTAGAGAATGTACAAACAGAAAAAGAAGAAGTATTAAAAAAGTATTTGTAGAAATACCAACGCATAAGCCATGCACATTTGCAATTCGCTACAACCAATAGCACAAGCCAAAAATTGCTAAATGCAATAAACTAGAATGTTTCTAAATCAAGAAAAATACTATTTTCAAACCCGCAACTTTTGTTATATAAAGATGTTTTTTTTATTAAGATTCAGTAACTTTTTTAACTCTTTCAACCGTATCCAATTTTGAAAGTGTTAACCGTACAATGCTATCTTGCTTAGCCATTAAATCATGTTCAGTATTTGCTTCTAACCAAACCAAATCGCCTTTTACTAAATTTTGAATTTTACCTTTTACTCCAAAATCAATAGCACCTTCAAAAATTTCAACAGTAATAGGAAAAGATGTTTTATGAGCTTTCATAAATTGATCTTTTTTAAAAACAATTCTAATTTCTTTAGTAGATTCAGTTTCAAATAAAACCGAAATTGCTGGCTTATTTGTAGTATAAGTTACGTTGTTAAGTAATGAAGATTTTTGCATTTTTAAATTGGTTAATATTATTATAAATAAACCCTAAATATACTCAATACTTTTTTATATTTTAGCATCAAACATTTTTAACTTTTTAAAAAAGATTATGGCAGACGATAAAGAAAAAGCAGCAAAATTAAAAGCATTACAACTTACGCTAGACAAGTTAGATAAATCTTACGGAAAAGGAACCGTTATGAAAATGGGAGATATGGCAATTGATGATATTGAAGCAATTTCAACAGGCTCATTAGGGTTAGATTTAGCTTTAGGAGTTGGTGGTTATCCACGTGGTAGAGTTATTGAAATTTACGGTCCAGAATCATCTGGTAAAACAACATTAACATTACACGCAATTGCCGAAGCTCAAAAAGCAGGAGGAATAGCAGCTTTTATTGACGCAGAACACGCTTTTGATCGTTTTTATGCTTCAAATTTAGGAGTTGACATAGATAATTTAATCATTTCTCAGCCAGATTATGGCGAACAAGCACTTGAAATTGCCGATAATTTAATTAGTTCTGGAGCTATTGATATTATTGTAATTGATTCCGTTGCAGCCCTAACACCTAAAAGCGAAATTGAAGGTGAAATGGGAGATTCTAAAATGGGATTACACGCAAGGTTAATGTCGCAAGCACTTCGTAAATTAACAGGAACCATCCATAAAACTAAATGTACCGTGATTTTCATTAATCAATTACGTGAAAAAATTGGCGTTATATTTGGTAATCCTGAAACTACTACTGGTGGAAATGCACTTAAATTCTACGCTTCCATTCGTTTAGATATTCGCAGAAGAACTCAAATTAAAGATGGCGATAAAGTTATTGGAAATAGTACTAAAGTTAAAGTAGTGAAAAACAAAGTAGCTCCACCTTTTAAAATTGCTGAATTTGATATTATGTACGGAAAAGGAATTTCCAAAACAGGTGAAATATTAGATTTAGGTGTTGAGTTTGGAATTATTAAAAAAAGTGGTTCTTGGTTTAGTTATGGCGATACTAAATTAGGTCAAGGTCGCGATGCTGTTAAAGCTTTAATTCAAGACAACCCTGAATTAGCTGAAGAACTAGAAACTAAAATTAAGGAAGCTATTAATACTAAGGAATAATAAGAGATACATTATTTAAAAAGGCTATCTGAAAAGCGAATTTTACGTCAACCTGAACTTGTTTCAGGTTCTCATTAATATAAGTAATAGAAACCATGAGATTCTGAAACAAGCCCGCCTGCGACTGGCAGGTTCAGAATGACAATTTTTAAAAGTTTTTCAAACAGTCTGTTTTTTGAAGCTATTTCCCGCTATCCGTTATAGTTTTTTGGAAAAAACCAAAAAAGCTGCCACTGCTATCGGGGCTAAAATTAAATTCGTTGTGCATTTTAATTTAGTCAACACAAATTAATATATCTTAGACCTGTTAGGTTTTGAAAACCTAACAGGTCTTTTATATTTTCTACACTCCAGTACTTCCAAATCCACCAGCTCCTCTATCTGTTTCACTTAAAACTTCAACCTCTTCCCAATCGGCACGTTCGTGTTTTGCAATTACTAATTGAGCAATACGTTCACCATCATTTATTACAAAATCATCTTTAGATAAATTCACTAAAATCACCCCAATTTCACCTCTATAATCTGCATCTACAGTTCCAGGAGCATTTAACACCGTAATTCCTTTTTTAGCCGCGAGTCCACTTCTTGGACGTACTTGGGCTTCAAAACCTACAGGTAATGCAATAAACAAACCAGTTTTAACAATAGCACGTTCTAAAGGTTTTAAAGTAATTGCTTCTGTTATATTAGCTCGTAAATCCATTCCAGCAGATGCAATGGTTTCGTAATTAGGCAATTTGTGTTTAGATTTATTAATAATTTGAACTTTCATTTATGTTTTATTTTAAGGTATGTTAAATAACCAATCTATAGTTTTTAAAAGCTCGTTTTTCCAAGCAGTTTCGTTATGTTTTCCTTCTGGATTTATACTTACTTTTATATTTTTAGTAGGAAAATCTATTGCAAGTAATAAATTTTTCATGTTTTTAGTGTCAGATTCCATGGTATCACCTTCCTTACTTCCAACATATAAGCATAGTTTTATTTTAGAAGTATTTCCGTATTTCTTAGTAAAATCAATAACTTTATTTGAAAACCAAAAAGAAGTGGATAAAGCTCCAATTTTCCCAAAAGTATTTGGATATTTAAGTCCGCCGTAATAAGAAATTAATCCACCTAAAGAACTTCCAATTAAAGCTGTTTGTTTTGCTTGTTTTTTAGTTCGATAATGAGCATCAATATAAGGTTTTAAGGTATTCACTATAAAATTGATATAAATTGCACCTTTTCCTCCACCATATTTTTTGTTTTTCCACGGCGTGTATTCATTAATTCGTTCTGTTCCTCCATTTTCAATTCCAACAACTATAAAACTTTTTCCTGTTTTTTTAAACAATTTATTCAAGGTTTCATCTACTTGCCATTCACCTAAAAAAGAAGTTTTATTATCAAACAAATTTTGAGCATCGTGCATATAAATTACTGGATATTTTTTTGAGGTTTTAGCATAATTTGGGGGTAAATACACCCAAATTTTATGAGAAATAGTATTCAAATCAGGAATTACAAACTCCTTTTTTAAGATAGAAACATTTATAGCTGCAGTTGATTTTTTTTCAGAATTACTTTGAGCAAAAGCTAGAGTAATGGATAAACAAATAAACGCAAAAAAACTGATGAATTTTTTCATGCTATTTTCGTTTAATAATTGCAAATATTTCCTTTTTTTCATTCCAAAAAATTAAGGCACCAAATACTAACACAAAACCTACTGAAATCAAATAGTTTTCTCTAAAATACTCAAAAGAAACAAATGAAATAATAATAGAAGTCACTAAATAACTTCCAGATTTTTTTAAATTATACGGAACTTTATAATGTTTTTTTCCAATAAAATACGAGAGAATCATCATACTTCCATAAGCTAACAACGTTGCCCAAGCAGAAGCCATAAAACCAATTACTGGAATTAAAGTTATGTTAACTATAATAGTAATTACTGCTCCAATTATTGAAAATAACATTGCATAACGTGTTTTATCGGTTAATTTATACCAAATTGCTAAGTTGTGATAAACGCCTAACAATAAGTTTGCTAACAACACTACGGGAACAATACCTATTGCTGCCCAATACTTTTCATTTATAAATAATTGTTTTAAAACATCAATAAAAACCACAATAGTAACAAATACCAAAGCACCAATAATTATAAAATAGTTTAAAATTCTAGCATACGTTTTTTTGGCATCTTTATGGTCTGAATGGTTAAAAAAGAAAGGTTCTGCACCTAAACGAAATGCCATAATGTATAAATTCATAAAAATTGCTAATTTATAGCAAGCGGCATAAATTCCCATAGCATTTTTATCCATTAATTTTCCTATTAAAATTTTATCCAAATTTTCATTAATTACATACGCAATGCCTGCAATTGCAATTGGCCAAGAATAGGAAAGCATTTTTTTGAATAAAAGAGTGTTAAAAGTCCACTTAAATTTTAATAAAATTGGAAGCAACAACAATAGTGAAAATGCACTGCCAATAATATTAGCTATAAATATAAAATTAACAATGGCAGTGCTATTAAAAGTAGTAACTAAAAACGTTGGCAATGGCTTTCCATCTTTAATAAATTCTGGAATAAATTTTAGGAAAATTAAATTTATAGCTACAATTACAAAAACATTTAAAAGTTTAATAGTAGCATATTTTATAGGTCTATTTGTTGCTCTTAAATAAGCAAAAGGGATAACGGCTAAAGTATCTAAGGTTAAAATCCCAATTAATAATTTAAACTGAATTGGATTATGACCGAAATCAAAAATCGTAGTAAAAAAATCTGAAAATGAAATTGCCATTAAAATAAAAACAAAAGCAGAAAAAGCAACGCTTAAAAAAGCAGTAGAAAGCAATGATTCTTTATTTTTTTCGGACTTATAAAACCTAAAAAATGCCGTTTCAAATCCAAAAGTTAATAAAATCGCAAATAATGCTGCCCAAATATAAAAGTTGGTGTTTTCGGCGTAATTGCTAGTTGGCAAAGCATCCGTTTGAACTTTTACTAATAAAAAGTTAATTACTCGAGGCAAAACTGCCGCAATTCCGTAGATAATAGTGTCTTTAAAAAATCTTTTAAGTGTGCTCAATATTAAATATATATTAACTCGTTGTGCATTTTAACTTTTTAAACCTACTGTTACGTCTGTTCGAGCCTGCCTGACGGCAAGGCAGGTAATTTTTGATAAAAATTAGTATCGAGAACGGTTGTTTTTAAATAAAAAACCTATTCTCAATACTAATTCTAAGCCTAAAAAGGCTAAAATTCACTCGAATTGACGAAATTTTATCATAATGCACAACGGGTGTATATTAGTAAAATAAACCGTATAAATGTACAAAAGTAATCTTTTTGATTCCTATTAAAAATTAAGCTATTTTAAAATTCATTTAATTTAGATTTTATACTTTTGATATTTAAAATTATGTATATCTGTTTTTAGTCATATAGTTAACACGTCACCCTGAATTTATTTCAGGGTCTCACTTTATTATGTTGATTTACAATCATCATGAGATTCTGAAACAAGTTCAGAATGACGGACATTATAAATTTATGAGATTTTACGGATATACAATTAAAATTTACTAAAATGAATAATTTTCCTAAAGTGGCTGTTTTTGGAGGTGGAAGTTGGGCAACGGCAATTGTAAAAATGTTGTGCGAAAATTTACATCAAGTTGGCTGGTATATGCGCAATAAAACCGCAATTAGCTATATAAAAAAAGAACACCACAATCCTAATTACTTAAGTTCAGCTGAATTTCACCCTTCAAAATTAAAACTTTCCAATGATATTAATCAAATGGTTAACTATGCTGATATTTTAATTTTTGTAATTCCTTCTGCTTTTTTGAAATCGGAATTAGATAAAATAACAGCAGATTTTTCCAATAAAATTATATTTTCGGCCATAAAAGGCATTGTCCCTGAATCAGGATTAATTGTTGGAGAGCATTTTAACCAAATACTTAACGTTCCTATTGAAAATATAGGGGTTATTTCAGGTCCTTGCCATGCCGAAGAAGTGGCCATGGAACGTTTATCATATTTAACTATTTCTAGTAGAGATCAAGAAAAGGCAAAACTATTAAGTAGTTGTATTGCTAGTAATTACATTAAAACTAAAATTTCTGATGATATTATTGGAACTGAATATGCAGCTATGCTAAAAAATATTTACGCCATTGCTGCTGGTATTGCACATGGTTTAGGCTATGGTGATAATTTTCAGTCCGTTTTAATGTCGAATTCTATTAGAGAAATGAAGCGTTTTATTAAAAAAGTACATAGAATGAAACGAAACATTAATAATTCGGCTTATTTAGGTGATTTGTTAGTTACAGGATATTCCATTTTTAGTAGAAATCGCATGTTTGGAAACATGATTGGAAAAGGTTATACCGTAAAAAGTGCTATGATGGAAATGAGTATGGTAGCCGAAGGTTATTACGCTACAAAAAGTGCTTTTCTATTAAATGAAAAAAACAAAGCTAAAACACCTATTATTGATGCGGTATATGCTATTTTATACAAACAAAAAAATCCTAAAAAAATATTTTCTAAGTTAACAGAACTATTAGATTAACAATTAGTTATCTTTCTAATATCTATTTTTAAATAAACTTTTTTTTAAATAAAAATGTGATTTCAATTGAAATAAGTTTATATTTGTTGTTTAATATATTTATTTAACAATGAAAAAAGGAACAGTAAAATTTTTTAACGAAACTAAAGGATTTGGTTTTATTACAGAAGAAAATTCAGGCACAGATTACTTTGTACACATCTCTGGTTTAATTGATGAAATTAAACAAGGTGATGAAGTTGAATTTGAACTAACAGAAGGTAAAAAAGGTTTAAACGCAGTAAATGTAAAAGTAGCTTAATATTTATTACATAAATTTTTTAAGATTCAAAACCAGCCTAATTAGGCTGGTTTTTTCTTTTTTTTGTTTTACAATTGATGAATATCATAGAAGGTAGCAGTACATTTTTGTAAATTTGATAGCTTTATACTAAAACTTTAATTATGAGTAATAAAATTGGAATAGTGTACTCGTCAATAGATGGGCAAACTCATAAAATATGTAATTTTATTAAAGATGAATTACAAAAAAGCAATCAAACTGTCGATTTGTTTTCTATAGATAATTTCACTTCAAATATTACTAATTATAACACCTTTGTAATAGCATCAAGTATTAGGTATGGCGTGCATAACAAAAGAATAATCGATTTTATTAATACAAACAAAAAAGAATTAGATGCTACAAAAACCGTATTTATTTCGGTTAATTTGGTAGCACGAAAATCTGAAAAAAACACACCAAAAACCAATCCGTATGTTATAAAATTTTTTAAAACCATTGATTGGAAGCCGACCGTAATTGAAGTATTTGCAGGAAAATTAGATTATAAAAAATATCCTTTTTGGGACAGAATTATGATTCAATTTATTATGTGGATGACTAAAGGACCAACGGATAAAAATACAAAAATTGAATATACAAACTGGGGAAAAGTAACTCAATTTACTAATAACCTGAGTTCGATGTAAGAAAATAAATACCGGGTTGAAAATCAACAAGCTACGTCATTGCGATGAATGAAGCAAAGCGAAATGAGGAAGCAATCTCATTTTTATGAAAAGATTACTTCA
>NZ_JAKIUR010000037.1 GCF_021647475.1 Lutibacter sp. | reverse complement strand
CTTATGTGGATTTTATGAAATATGCAGCTTAAAAATTAGTGATAAATTTTAATGTTTTTATTTGTTTTAATCATAGAATACGAGTGAATTTTAGCCTTTTTAGGCTTAAAATTAGTATCGAGAATAGGTTTTTTAGTTAAAAATAGCCGTTCTCGATACCATTTTTTATCAAAAATTACATGCCTTGCCGTCAGACAGGCTCGAACTGACGTAACAGTAGATTTAAAGAATCAAAATGCACAACGGGTAATACAATAAATTACGTCTTTGTGATAAATTAGAGTGAAACGAAAAGAAGAAGCAATCTCATAATTAAGAATAAGATTGCCACAAATCATATGCTAATATTTATAATTTTCGCAATAACATCCCAATTTTAAGATGCTTACAATAAAGTTTATATCAAACTCATGTTAGTAAGTAATTTACTTAAAATTTCATCTTTTTAACCAAATCCCAAAGTACTACACCAACACTAACCGAAATATTTAATGAATGTTTAGTGCCAAACTGCGGAATTTCAATACAATAATCTGAAGCAGAAACTACATCTTGCTGAACGCCTTTCACTTCATTACCAAAAATAACAGCATATTTTTGATTTTTTTCTAACGTAAAATTATTTAACATTATGCTGTTTTCAACTTGTTCAATAGCTAAAACTTTAAACTTTAAACTTTTCAACTTTTCAACCAAAATTAATGTATCTTCCACATATTCCCATTCCACAGTTTCTGTAGCTCCCAATGCTGTTTTATGAATATCTTTATGTGGTGGTTTTGCAGTAATGCCACACAAATATATTTTTTCAATTAAAAAAGCATCACTGGTTCTAAAAACCGAACCAATATTGTTTAAACTTCTAACATTATCTAGTATAACAATAATGGGAGTTTTATCTTTTTTTTTGAATTCATCAACATTTAATCTTCCAAGCTCACTATTTTTTAATTTTCTCATAATTAGTATTTAATTAAATTTACTTGAAATATCTCAATATAACTCGTTGTGCATTTTGACTCTTTTAACCTTGCTGTTGCGTCAGTTCGAGCCTGCCTGACGGCAAGGCAGGTAATTTTTGATAAAAAATGGTATCGAGAACGGCTGTTTTTAACTAAAAAACCTATTCTCGATACTAATTTTAAGCCTAAAAAGGCTAAAATTCACTCGAATTGACGAAACTTTATCATAATGCACAGCGGGTTAATATATAAAAATTATAACGTGTAAATATTAATTCGAATGTATATCCTTTTTGTGTCATATTTCATATTTATACGTCATGCTAAACCTGCCTGCCGGACAGGCAGGTTTAGCATGACGAACATTTTATGATTAGTTACGGACAATCAATTAATTCTTTAATCATTAAATTTTTCAATCTTTCAATATAAAATGTAACTTCGCAAAACTAACTTAATTTCTTAAAAAATTGGCAGCAAAAACTAAGAAAGTAACTCCTTTAATGAAACAATATAATGCTATCAAGGTTAAATATCCTGATGCTATGTTGTTGTTTAGAGTGGGTGATTTTTATGAAACTTTTGGTGAAGATGCTAAAAAAGCAGCTAAAATTTTAGGAATTATTTTAACCAAACGTGGTGCTGGTAGCGAAACGGAAACCGCATTGGCTGGTTTTCCTTACCATTCCATAAATACTTATTTGCCAAAGTTAGTGAAAGCAGGAATGCGTGTTGCCATTTGCGATCAGTTGGAAGATCCTAAAATGACTAAAACTATTGTAAAACGTGGTGTTACAGAATTGGTAACCCCAGGTGTTGCTTTAAATAATGAAGTGTTAACTGCTAAAACCAATAATTTTTTAGCAGCAATTCATTTTGGACATGCTCGCCGAACTGGAGGGAAAAAACAAATAGGAATTTCATTTTTAGACGTTTCAACAGGAGAATTTTTAACGTCTCAAGGTAATAGTGAATACATTGATAAATTACTTCAAAATTTTGCTCCGAATGAAGTTTTAGTTCAAAAACAATATAAATCCAAATTTTCCGAATTATTTGGTGATGATTTTTATACCTTTTATTTAGATGATTGGGTGTTTCAATCCGATTACGCTATGGAAACTTTAACCAATCATTTTAAAGTAAAAACGCTAAAAGGTTTTGGAATTGATAATTTAAATGAAGGCATTATTTCATCTGGAGCAATATTGTTTTATCTATTTGAAACTCAGCATAATAAGTTAGAACATATTAATACTATTAAACGTATTAATGAAGATAATTATGTTTGGATGGATAAATTTACCATTCGTAATTTAGAATTATACCATTCAACCTCTGCAAATGCAGTTACGCTTTTAGACGTTATTGATAAAACCATTTCACCTATGGGCGGACGTTTGTTAAAACGTTGGTTAGCTCTGCCTCTAAAAGATATTCATCAAATTAATAAGCGTTTAGATATTGTAAAGTATTTTATAAAAAACGATGTTTTTTTTGAGTTGACAACTTATCAAATTAAACAAATAAGTGATTTAGAACGATTGATTTCAAAAGTTGCCACAGGAAAAGTAAATCCACGGGAAGTAGAGCTATTAAAAAATTCTTTAAATGCTATTATTCCTATAAAAGAAGCAACAGAAAAAAGTAGTAATAAAGCGTTACAAATTATAGGAGAACAACTTCAAAATTGCAAAACTTTACGAGAAAAAATAAGTATAACTTTAAATGAAGATGCTCCTGTAAACATTAATAAAGGGAATGCTATTGCAAGTGGCGTTTCAAAAGAATTAGATGAATTACGTGCAATTTCAACTTCTGGAAAAGATTATTTAGATGAAATGTTGGCTCGTGAAACTGAAAGTTCAGGAATTTCATCCTTAAAAATAGCTTTTAATAATGTGTTTGGCTATTATATTGAAGTTAGAAATACACACAAAGATAAAGTTCCAGAGCAATGGATTAGAAAACAAACCTTGGTAAATGCTGAACGCTATATTACAGAAGAATTAAAAGAATACGAATCTAAAATTTTAGGTGCTGAAGAAAAAATTGGAAAATTAGAACAACAACTTTTTGCTGAACTAATTAGCGATTTAATAGATTATATTCAGCCTATTCAATTAAATGCACATTTAATTTCGCAATTAGATTGTTTGGCTTCTTTTTCGTTTTTGGCAAAAAAGAATAATTATGTTTGTCCGCATTTAGATGAAAGTACCGATTTAGAAATTAAAAATGGGCGACATCCCGTTATTGAAAAACAATTACCTATTGGCGAAGAATATATAGCTAACGATTTGGTTTTAAACCGAAATCAGCAACAAATAATTATGATTACCGGTCCAAATATGAGTGGTAAATCTGCTATTTTACGCCAAACTGCATTGATTGTTTTATTAGCTCAAATGGGAAGTTATGTTCCTGCTCAAAATGCAAGAATTGGTATTGTTGACAAAATATTTACTCGCGTTGGTGCTAGTGATAATATTTCTATGGGTGAATCTACTTTTATGGTAGAAATGAATGAAACTGCCAGTATTTTAAATAATATTTCAGAAAGAAGTTTAGTGTTATTAGATGAAATTGGACGAGGAACCAGTACGTATGATGGTATTTCAATAGCTTGGGCAATAGCCGAGTATTTACATGAACATCCTGCAAAAGCTAAAACCTTGTTTGCAACCCATTATCATGAATTAAATGATATGACGGATACTTTTAATCGCATTAAAAACTTTAATGTTTCTGTAAAAGAATTAAAAAACAAAGTTATCTTTTTACGAAAATTAGTTCCTGGTGGTAGCGAACATAGTTTTGGTATTTATGTTGCAAAAATAGCAGGAATGCCAACAGCAGTAGTCCACAGAGCTAGTAAAATGCTAAAACAACTTGAAAAAAACCATACCAATCAAGAGGTTAAAGAGACTTTAAAAAATGCTTCAGATTCAGATATGCAGTTGAGTTTTTTTAAATTAGACGATCCTTTATTAGAAGATATAAAAGAAGAAATTTTAGCTACAAATATAGATACACTTACCCCAATTGAAGCCTTAATGAAGCTGAATGAAATTAAGCGGATGTTGACTAAAAAGTAGAATAGTGATTAACTAATTTATTTTTTTAACAAAAACAGTTTGGAATGATTTTTGTTAATATTTTGTTAAAAAAACACTTAGTTAATCACCCAAAAAAAAGCAATGAAAAAAATTACAGTTCTTCTATTCTTATTATCATTTTCATTTTCTTTCTCCCAATCAACTATTGAAGGTTTTATTTTTGATAGGGAAACAAAAACTTCGCTACCATACGCAACTATAAAAATTATAAGCAGTAATAATTATTATACCATTACAAATGAAGACGGCAAATTTGAAATTAAAAGTAAATTTCCAACGGATTCAATAGAGGTGAGGTTCATAGGTTTTAAAACGAAAAAAATAACAGTATCCTATTTTAAAAAGCATTCAAAATTATATTTAACTCCAAACACTTTTCACTTAAATCAAGTTTTAGTTGTAGCAAAAAAAAATAAAAATTACACGTACAATCTCTTAAATAGTTTAATTAAAAAATATAGAGACAAACAAACTGTTACAAATAGTAAGGCTTTTCTTACACTAACTTCATCAGCTAGAGGCATCCCTATAGAAACCATTGAAGGGTTTTATAATAGTGAGCAAAATTTATCAAAAGGAATTGTGGGTTTACAATTAAAAAGTGGTCGTTTTGGTCAAAATGCATCTTTTCCTTTTTATAGTTTAAACAATACGGACATTTTAAAAGATTTTCAATTGTTTGAAAAATCTAGTCAAATATTACCGTTATATCCTGGTAATTTAACTTTAGGAATTATTAAAGGAAAGTATCGTGTAAAAATGGATGAATGTGTGTCATGTAGCCAACGAGATTTATCAATTTCATTTACACCTAAAAAGGCGAATGGTCATTTTTTATCTGGAACCATTATTTTTAACAAAGAAACATTAACGATTAAAAAAATAAAATTAAGTGGCTTAAACCCAATAACAAACGGTTTATCATCAATTATTGAAGATGACATTATAACTCCAAAAAGCATACAGCTAAACATTAATTTCAATCCAAATGATTATACCAAAATTCAATCACTAGATTTTGAGTTTACAATGAACTATAACTCTAAAGATAATTTTGAAATTATCACATCGCATTCACTTCTTTATTTTTATGATTATAATACTTCTTTTGAAGAACCTTATTTTACCAACAATATTCATTTTAATAATGATTATGATAAAATAAGAGCCTTAAAAGCTTCCGATGAATTTTGGAATTTAAATTATCAATTTCCTAGGAGTTATAAAGAGAAAATGTCTCTAGATTTTTTAAAAAAATATGGATATTTAATCAATTATAATACAACTATTCCTTCAGATTATTTACAATATATACGTCCTTCAATTATTACTTGGCAAAAAAACAAACCTTTAAAATGGCAAGATATTAAGTTAAGCTTATTAAAAGATGTAGAAAGAAATGTGGATCATAAAGATTATCAGCAAGGTGCTACAAAAGCAGTAGACAAAGAATCGTTTTCTATATCTGAATTTAAACATAATAAAAATAAATCTGAATTGGATGAACAATTTAATTTTAGTTACATGTTAGATATGTTCATTAATGAGCGAGGCGAAAAACAATTTAATACTAAAACTTTATTTGATAGAAATTCATCTTTTTGTTCTTATAATCGTATCAACAGTAAACTTATGTACATCAACTTAATTTTTGATATTTACGAAATTTATAATAGGGAATTAAAAGTAGCACTTTCTAAAAATAGTTCTTTTGAAGATGCTAAAATTTTATGTGATCAAAAATTTAATGAAGCTTCTTTAACTATAAAAAAAATTGCTACTGACACAAACAATGGCACAAATTTTCAAAACTTAATTAGATGGTCTGAAAAAGTAAAACAAAAACTAAAAAAATAAATTATGAATCTTTTAAAGTATAAATTGTTATGAAAAAAATTAAATTATTAATACCACTATTTTTAGCTCTAAATTATGCGTCTGTATTTTCTCAACAAAACATAACTTCATCTATTATTAATCCCTTTCAAAAAGATGCTTTATTTAGAGAAAAGGTTTTTTTACATGTAAATAAATCGGTTTATTTTACAAATGAAAATATTTGGTTTACAGCTTATGTAGCCGAAGATGCTGATAATAAACCCTCTATTTACACAAGCAACCTTCACATTAATTTAATAGATTTTGAAGGAAATTTAATTAAACAGAAAACAATCTTTATTAAAAACGGTCTTGGAAATGGAGATTTTTCATTAGATAATAGCTTAAAACCTGGAGAATATTTTATTCAAGGATTTACCAATTACATGCGAAATTTTGGTGAAGAAAACGTATTTATTCAAGAAATAGAAATAATTAATCCTGCACTTAAAAATGAAATAAGCCAAAATCAAAATACCAATAATTATGATATTCAACTGTTTCCTGAAAGTGGTTATTTATTAGAAGGCGTAAAAAATGTTGTTGGAATTAAAGCCTTAATTAATGGTCATGGATTTCCATTTACTGGGAAAATTATAAATGCTGAAAAAGAAGAAATTACAAAATTTACAGGAAATAGGTTTGGTATGGGTAAATGTAATTTTATTCCTTATAAAGGAGAAAAATATACTGCAATAATTGCAATTAATAATACCATTCAAAAAATTGAACTACCAAAAGCTAACAAAACAGGAATTATTTTTAGTTTAGACAATACCGATGAAAACTATATTGCTTTAACCTTAAAAACTAATATTCAAACACTACCTACTTTACAAAAGTCAAACCTTTTGTTACTTCTTTATAGAAATAATTACATAAGTCAAGCTGTTTCATTGTCACTTATTAATACTGAGCAAACTACCCAAAAAATTGTTTTTGATAAAAATAATCTTTTGAATGGAGTAAACATTGTTACCCTTTTTAAAGACAATCAACCTATTGCAGAACGTAAATTTTTTATTAATAAACTCAGCAAACAAACCGCTATTTTAATTAATAAATTGAAGACCGAAAATGACTCCATTAATTTTAAAATTAAAACACTCAATTCAAATTTAAAACCTGTTATTTCTCAACTAAGTATTTCGGTACTTCCAAAAAACGCAAAAAACTTTCATGAAAATCAAACTATTAAAAGTGCCTTTTTGTTAACGCCCTATATTAAAGGTAGCATTGAAAATCCATCCTATTATTTTAAAAATGGTAGTGTTAAAGAATCTAAAGATCTAGACTTATTATTATTAAACCAAGGTTGGAGTACCTATACTTTAGATAAAAAAATAAAAGAAATAAACCCAAAAGAAAAATTTAAGTTTGAACGTGGTTTTACCCTAAATGGCAAAATAAAATGGCATCCGAAAAAATATAATATAGGTATTATATCAAAAAAAGGTCGCTTAGTTGCTTCAAGTGAAATTAATAAAGATCGTCTGTTTTCATTTGATAATGTGTTTGTCTTTAAAAATGATACCATAAAAGTTGCATTAATTAGAAATAAACATCCTTTAATAAAACCAACGAAGGTTTCTTTCATTAAAGACACAACTTCAATTAAAAAACACAATTTTATTACAAGTAGATACCTGCAAAATTCAATAATAAAAAATACCAAAGAGTATTCATCAGCCGAAAATTTAAATGTAAAAAAATTTAAAACATATCCAAAGGTTGAAGTGTTAAAACAAATAGTTCTAAAAACAGTTAAATCTAAAAGGAAAAGAAATTTTTATGATGATGAAATGAATTTAGCAAATTTACATAATGTTATGGCTTCAGGATTTTATAAAAACCATAAAGTAACAGAACGAATGGGAGAAATCTACCTTAATTTATTACAGTATTTTCGACAATTAGGTATGGTTGTAGGTACTTGTCCTAATTGTATTTTGAAATTGCGAGGAGGTAGACGTAGTTTTAATGTAGGGGGAAAACAAGGAACCCCAAATGTTTTTATAAACGATGTTAAAATTGATAGTGAGAGTCAAATTGATTTTTTTAATACTACTTTAATGGAAGATGTAGATGAAATTTTAATAAATAGGTCTGGTGCTGGAGGAGGTATTGATGGTGGTGCTGGGGGAATTGTTAAAGTTTATCTTAAAAAGGCAAACGATAAATATTACAAATATGGAAAAACATTGTATAAAAATTTAATTTCCCTAATTGGATATGATAAGACAACTAATTATTACAAACCTCAATACAATATTTACACCAAAGAAGCTTATAACTGGACAGAAATAGATTGGAAAAATGCGGTTAAAACAAATGAAAAAGGAGAAGTAATTATTAAAATTCCAACAAATGAATTTTCTAATGAATTCCAATTCATTATCAATGGTTTTTCTGAAAACGGCTTGTTATTTAATACTATTTATAAAACAGGAAAAGAAAATACCTTTTGATATTCTAAAATTAGTTTAACCTTAATTTAACGTATTTTTTAAGTAACTTTGTATTTTAAAATAACAAATTATGTTTTTATTTATTAGTGCACCTGAAATTATGGTTGTATTACTTATTGTTGTAATGCTTTTTGGTGCAGATAAACTTCCTGAAATTGCTCGTGGCTTAGGTAAAGGAATGCGTCAAATTAAAGATGCTACTAATGATATTAAACGAGAAATTAAAAATACTGCTGACAGAAATGATATTAATGTAGATATGGCGGTAGATATAAAAAAAGAAATTAATAAAGTAAAAGATAACTTTGATACTTTTACAAAACCAGTTTCTAAAATTAAAGATGAAATAGAAGATTCTATAGGCTCAGTAAAACGAAAAAAACTGTAGTTTAAATCACTCTACTTACGGTTAAACCGTCTCTAATAGGTAGCATTACCGTTTCAATTCTACTATCTTTAGCTAGTTTTTTATTATAGGAAATAATAGCTTTAGTATCTTTATCCTTAGGATTCAATTTTTCAACAACTTTACCACTCCACAATACATTATCTGAAATTATAATTCCACCTGTATTCATTTTATCAATAACCAAATCAAAATAGGTTGCATAATTGGTTTTATCTGCATCAATAAAAACTAAATCAAAAGTGTTATTTAAAGTAGGAATTACCTCTACTGCATTGCCAATAATTTGCTGAATATTATTTTTATATGTAGATTTTTGAAAATACTTTTTTGAAAAATCTTCTAATTCTTCATTTTTATCAATGGTTATTAATTTTCCGTCATTTCTTAATCCTTCAGCCAAACACAACGCGGAATATCCGGTATAAGTTCCTATTTCTAAAATGGTTTTTGGATGAATTAATTTAGACAAAAGTGATAAAACCCTACCTTGATAGGATCCGCTTAACATTCTAGGATTTAGTACTTTTTGCCAGGTTTCTTTATTTAATTCCTGTAATAATTTAGGCTCTGATTGGGTGTGATTAGAAATATAGTTTTCAATAATTTCTGGGATAAAACTCATTAGATTTGATATTCAATTAGGTTTTTATAAATGAGTTTCCAATTCTTTTTCCATTACCTTTTTTTCATCTTCATTTAAACAATTACATGTTTCATTTATAGCGTGTTCATGACCGTGAATGCATTTTGTAATTACTTTATTTTGTTTAGAATACAACCTGCAATTTTTACACATAAATAAATGAATTTTTAATTTAATTTTTTCCCATAAAGTGGCTTCACCATATTGTGTTTTATCACATATTGTAGTTGCTTCATCACAATTTAACATCATATTTTAATTTTAAATTTTAAACCAATTATCTTCCATACATCTTCTCAACTGAGTTCTAGCTCGATGTATAATTACCCAAAGATTTGACGCTGTTATTTCTAACTCCTTACATATTTCTTCGGTTTCAAAATGTTGTATTGTTTTCATCCTAAATACCGAAGCGTATTTTTCTGGTAAGTTATTAATACATTTGCTTAATGCTTCGCTTAATTCCTCGTTTTCAATAGCTTTTTCTGCTTCTGCTTCCCATTTATTTGGTACTCGTTCTTCAATCCATTCTCCTTCTCGTTCACCATCAGTATAAAAATTCATTTTAACTTCGGCTTTACCTTTTACGGAATTAATTTTTCTATAATGGTCAATTATTTTTCGCTTTAAAATTGAAATTAACCAAGTACGCTCACTTGCTAATCCTTTAAAATTATCTTTTGCTTTTAAAGCCGCAAAAAAAGTATCTTGCACTAAATCTTTTGCTAAATCATGGTTGTTTATTCTACTAATAGTATAATTAAAAAGATAATCGGCATGAAGTTTAACCCAATTATTAGGGTTTAAAATGTTTTTCTCTTTTGAATTCATATTAATTAAAAAGCTAATTGTAAATGTATAAAATTATTAATTAACAAACTTATTTGTATGTCCGTAATTAGTAATAATAAAAAACAACGTCATGCTGAACTCGTTTCAGCATCTCATTTCCGTTTGATAACCCGTGGTTTATTGAATACGACCCTGAAACAAGTTCAGGGTGACGGACGTTATGTAAGATTACGGACAATCAGTAAATTATTAATTAACGTACTCATTAATTAAATTGAATAATGCTTTTTTATTAATAGGTTTGGTTAAATAATTATCAAAACCTTGTTTTAGTGCATCTTGTTTATCGGATTCCATAGCAAATGCAGATAAGGCAATTATTGGTATAGAATTTAGTTGTTTAATTTTCTTCATTGCTTCAATACCATCCATTTTAGGCATTTTAACATCCATTAAAATAAGATCTATGTTTTCATGTTTTTTAAATAATTCAACTGCCATAACTCCATCATAGGCTTCAATAAGTGTGTGATTGGTTTTTGAGAATAGTTCTTCAATATACATCCTATTATATTCTTCATCTTCTACCACTAATATGGTTAATTTTTTATTTTGGCTTGGTGTCATAATTTTTACTGTTTCAATAACGGTAGATATTCTTGGATTTTTTTTAAGGTAAGGAATTGTAAAATATACTGTAGTTCCGTTTTTTGAAGATTCTAACCATATTTTTCCATTAAATAATTCCACAAACTTTTTTGAGATTGCCAACCCTAATCCCGTTCCTTTTATTTGTTTGTTTTTTGGCATTTCTGCCTGTGTAAATCTATCAAATATTTTATTGATTAGTTCTTTTTTTATACCAATCCCTGTATCTTTTACATAAAATTCAACCATTTCATTTTTAAGATTACAGCCAAATTCTATACCTCCTTCATTAGTAAATTTTAGGGCGTTAGAAATTAAATTAGTTAATATTTGATTTAGTTTATTTTTATCTGTTTCAATAACACTTTTTAAATTATCAATTCCTTTATGATAAATTAAATTCAGTTTATGCTCTATGGCAATTGGTTGATAAAAATTATACAAATCATCTAGTAAAGTATTTAAATTTACATTTTCATAGTTTAATTGTACCATACCTGCCTCAATTTTAGAGATATCTAAAACATCATTTACAATAGACAGCAAACGCTTGCTACTGTTAATAATTACATTGGCATATTTTTTTCTGTGAAGTTCGTCCAATTCAGGTTCTAATAAAAATTCTGAGAAACCAATTATTCCATTCATTGGGGTTCTAATTTCATGACTCATATTTGCTAAAAATGAAGATTTTAACTTGTCTGATTCTTGGGCTTTTAAAAGTGCTTGTTTTAATTCGTCATCCTTTTTTTTACGTTGAATAGTTGTGCTAATTTGGTCGGCTACAAACTCTAATAAATTTACATCATTAGTATTAAATGCTTTCTTGTTATTATAACTTTGAACCACAATGGCACCAATGGCTATATTATTTATGATTAAAGGTACACCCAGCCAACATTCAGCTGAAAGCCCTATTAAACTTACTTTCCCTTTTTTTATTAATTCTTGATGCTCTTGGTTAGTAAGTAATAAAGGTTTTTTTGTTTTTATAACATAACCTGTTAGTGAATTTTCTGCAGGAAAATCTTCTATTTCTTCTTTTTCATCAACAAAAACAGGAGTTGAAATAATATTAGTTTCTTTATTATAAATAGCTATATAAAAATTACTGGTGTCAATAATTAATTGAAGTTGATCTTTAATAAAAAAACTAAATTGTTTAAAATCACTTATAGTTAATGCTGCTTTTGAAATGTTATATAAAATATCTTCTAAAGTCTCTTGTTTAAGCTTATCTGAAATATCTCTAATAACTGTATGTATTGTAGGTTCGTTTTTAAAATCATCAATTCTTGTTAAAGAAACCTCTGCTGGAAAAACATGTCCGTTTTTTTGTTGATGATTCCATCTAAATCTATGGCTGCCTTTTCCCAAAGCAATATTTATCATCTCTTCAGCTTTTTCATAAGAGTTTTTACCATCAAACTGTGTTTTAGGTGAAAGTTCCGATGGATGTAAATTAAGTAAAGATTGTTTTGCGTTATACCCAAACGTTTTTAAAGTAGCTTCATTACAATCTACAAAAACACCATTTTTTAAAATTAATACTGCATCCACAGCTTTTTCAAAAATATCTCTATATTTTTTTTCTGATTTTTCAATTTGTTTTTTAGCGTTGATTTTTTCTGTAATATCTTCAACCAAACAAGCTGATCCAATAATATTATTTTGAGCATCTTTTAAAGGAACGCTGTACCAATCACAAGTTATGATTTTTCCACTTTTAGTAATGTTTTGATTGGTCTTTTTAAAAGTTTCCGATTTAAAAAATAGCGTTTCTCTGAGGTTATTCATCTCACCCAATAAATGAGGTGGGGTTAATAAATCTTTACAATTCTTTTCTTTTACTTCATTTTCTTTATATCCAAAAATTCGTTCTGCAACTTCATTCCATTCTAAAATTTTGAAGTCTTTATTCCAAATAATGGAAGCTAATGGAGAATTTTCAAATTGATATTTTAAACGCTGACTACTTTCAAAAAGTTGATCTTCTGTATTTTTTTGTTCGGTAATATCTTCTGCAATACCTTGTATGTGTGTAATTTTATTTTTACTATTATGTATTAAATCAATATTCGCTTTTATCCATTTTATAGTGCCTTTTTTGGTTATAATTCTAAATGGATTAGTTTTAAATTCACTTTTTAATGTAGATTTAGCTAGTTTAAAAACTTTAGATTGAATGTATGATAAATCTTTAGGATGAACTATTTGACGAAGTTTAATAGTTCCATTTAAAAAGTCTTTATAGTTGTACCCAAATAATTTTTCAGCATTTTCGGAGGCAAAAACAACGGGGAAATCGTGTTTATTTTCTGCTAAAAAAGCAACAGACGAACTTTTATTAATAATATTATAAGCTTCTTTTATTTTATTTTCTGCTTGCTTTTTAGCTGTAATTTCTTCAAAAAACATAGAAACGCCTTCCTCGGATGGAATTATTCTATTATCAAACCATTTATGCCAAGGTTCAAAATAATTTTCAAAATGAATGGTTTTATTCGTTTTAACTGCTTTTTGAAAAGCATCATAAAAAATATCACCTTCTTTTTCAGGAAATTCTTTCCAAATATTTTTACCCATTAATTCTGAAGAAGATTTCCCTAATAGTTCCTCAGCTTTTTTATTTATATATAAATAGTTTGAATTTTTATCTAATATTACAAATCCATCATGAATACTAGAAAGTGTGTTTGATAATAAATTTTTTGTTTTATTTAATTTTTCTTCGGCTAGTATATTTTCAGTTACATTTTGAAATATTCCAACAACTTTTATAATTCTGCCCTCTTTAAAAATAACTTTCCTGATTTCCTGAAGACACACTAATTTGCCTTGTTTTGTAATTAACCGATAGTTAAGAATTTGGTGTCTGTTTTTTAGTAAAAAATCTATTTTAAAATTATTTACTAATTTTCTATCTTCTTTATGTACAAATGATAAATAATATTCTAAATCTAAGATGCGTTTGTTACTTTTTAGGCCTAGCAATTGATATGCCTCTGGTGACCAATAAAGTTTATGGGTTGTAAAAGTATAACTCCAACTACCAATTTTGGCAATTTTTTGAGCTTCCTTATATCTATTTTCACTTTCTATTAATTTTTTCCTAGCTTGTACTCTTTCAGTGATATTTTCAACGGTTATAATAACATTTTCCAAAGTCTCTTCAAAACCTTCTTGTACTTTATAATTAATTAAAATATCTATTTCATTGCCATCAAATGTTTTGTTAATCGTTTCAATTTTTGAGTTTGTTTTACCCATTAATAAATCTAAAACTAATTTTGTAAAACCAATGTGAGAATCTTTGGTGAACATTTTCTCCAAATTACTTAATAAGTCTTCCTTATTTTTAGCCTTATATAATTTTACTGCAGCAGAATTAACTTCTTTAATTATCTCAAATGAATTTATTTTATGAATAGCCTCAGGAGTATTTAACAGATATGTTTTTATATCTGTTTTTTGTACTTCTGCTTCGGTTAAAATATATTGTTTAACAAGCGAAAAATCTTCCAGAAAAACAGCAATGGGAATATGTTCAAAAAAAGAATAATCTTGTTTCTGGTTTGCTAGGGTAGGTATATTTAATAAACTAGATTTAAAATCTTTAGTACTCATGCAATAAAATTGTAGTCAAATTTTTCTATTAATTGATAAAAATACACTTTTTTTTAATAAATGGCGTGTTTATAGCAACAAATACACTTTTTTTTAAATATATATTTATGATTTTTTAAATAAAATTTTAAATAATGAACCTTGATTTAAGGTGCTTTTTACAGTTATAATTCCTGCATGTTTTTTAAGTATTGTTTTTGAAACTATCAATCCTAAGCCTATACATTTATTTTTTTCTGCATCATAAGTATTTACCACAAAAAAAGGTTCAAATATATGTGGTAAATGTTCTTCAGAAATTCCCATACCTTCATCTAAAAAAACCATTTCAATTTTAGTATCATTTTCATTTATAGTTATAGAAATTGAAGTGTTTTCTGGAGAATATCGAATAGCATTATGAAGAATATTATGCAACGCTAGTTCCATTTCAACAGAATCAATAGTTAAAAATAGTTCCTTTTTAGTGTAGTTTTTTATGATATTGATGTTTTTATTTTCGGCTTGCCTAATTAGCTTATTAATAACACTATCTACCAATTCAATGAGATTAGCTTTTTCTAAATTAAGTGTAAATTCTGAGGAAGTTACTTGTGCATATTTAGCAATTGAAGTTAAAAAATTAAGAGAAAATTTTGCAGAATTGTTAATGGCTTTTAAAAATTTAGTCAATTTTTCAGATGTAAAATCCTCCAAATCTTCCAGCATCATTTCAGAAAAAGAAGAAATTATACCAACCGGATTTTTTAAATTATGAGTGAGTTTACTCAATACCTTTTGGTTATCTTTAGAAACGTTTTTAAGTTGATAATTTTTTTGTTTTACTTTTAAACTTAATTCAACTATTTTTTCTTCTAATTCTTGAATATATTTATCGGATTCTTTATTAATTGCACTCAATACTTATCTTTTTATGTAAATTTAGTTGAATTATTACACATTTTCAAAATATTGCATTGCTGATTTTTGATTACATTTGTTTTTTATGACAAAATATTAAAATCATGACCACTTCTAAAAACGATTATAAAAGAATTACTACTAATAGTTTGGTAGAAATGAAAAAAAACGGTGAAAAAATTGCCATGCTTACTGCTTATGATTATACCATGGCAAAAATTGTTGACCATGCTGGTATTGATATTATTTTAGTTGGAGATTCCGCATCTAACGTTATGGCAGGTCATGAAACAACTTTACCCATTACTTTAGACCAAATGATTTACCATGCAAGCTCAGTTGTTAGGGCAATAAAGCGTAGTTTAGTTGTGGTAGATTTGCCTTTTGGAAGTTATCAAGGAAATTCTAGAAGTGCATTAGATTCTGCTATTAGAATAATGAAAGAAGCAGGAGCTCATTCTGTAAAGTTAGAAGGTGGAAGCGAAATAAGAGAATCTATTTCAAGAATTTTAACCGCCGGAATTCCTGTAATGGGACATTTAGGTTTAACCCCACAATCCATTTATAAATTTGGAACTTATACTGTTAGAGCAAAAGAAAAACAAGAAGCCGAAAAACTAAAAGAAGATGCAAAATTATTAGAACAATTAGGTTGTTTTGCTTTAGTTTTAGAAAAAGTTCCTGCAAAATTAGCAAAGGAAGTAGCCGAAAGTATTTCAATTCCAGTTATTGGTATTGGTGCTGGAAATGGCGTTGATGGTCAAGTGCTTGTTATGCATGATATGCTAGGAATGACTCACGAATTTAGTCCCCGATTTTTAAGAAGATATGCCGATTTATATACTGAAATGTCTTCTGCATTTAAAAATTACATCTCCGATGTTAAAAATAAAGATTTTCCAAATGAAAACGAACAATATTAATTAAATGAAAGTTTTACTTGCCGACAAAAACCATCCTTTACTAAAAACAGAATTAGAAAATTTAGGTTGTGTTTGTGAAGAAGATTACACTTCAAACAAAATCCAGATTGAAACAAAAATTAAACAATATCAAGGAATTGTAATTAGAAGCAGATTTAATATAGATAAACAATTTATTGATAAAGCAACCAACTTAAAATTTATTGCCCGTGTTGGAGCAGGATTAGAAAGTATTGATGTAAATTACGCTAAACAGAAAAAAATTGAACTAATTTCAGCACCTGAAGGCAATAGAAATGCTGTTGGCGAACAGGCTTTAGGAATGATTTTATCACTTTTTAATAATTTAAAAAAGGCAGATTTAGAAATTAGAAATGGAAAATGGCTACGAGAAGATAATCGTGGTTTAGAATTAGAAGGTAAAACCATAGGAATTATCGGTTATGGAAATATGGGAAAATCCTTTGCTAAAAAATTAAAAGGTTTTGATGTAAATGTAATTTGTTATGATATTTTAGATGACGTTAGTGATGAAAATTGTAAACAAGTTACTTTAGAAAAGCTACAAGAAAAAACGGATGTTTTAAGCTTACACACATCTTTTAATACACTGTCGCATAACATGATAAATACTAAATTTATCAATAATTTTAAAAACCCTTTTTACCTTATAAATACAGCTAGAGGATCGGCTGTGGTAACGGATGATTTAGTAGAAGCTTTAAAAAAAAATAAAATTTTAGGTGCTTGTTTAGATGTATTAGAATATGAAAAACTATCTTTTGAAAATTTATTTGAAAATGAAAAGTTACCTGAAGCATTTAGTTATTTGATTAATTCTGATAAAACATTATTAACTCCTCATATTGCAGGTTGGACTGTAGAATCAAAAATAAAATTAGCACAAACTATTGTGGCTAAAGTTGAAGAAAAATTCTTTTCAAAAAAGTCAAAAAAAGCCCATAACTGAGTATGCTAAATTAACAGAAATAGGTAGCTTATTTTTTAAAACTAAAAATTCAACTGAATTAAAAAAAGAAGAAGTTACCATTGTAACCTGAGTTCGATGTAAGCAAATTACGTCAATTCGAGTAATTTTCAATAGAAAATTGTATCGAGAATAGCGTTTTGAACAACTAAATCCTTATATCGAGCTCAAGTATTATAAGCAATAGTGAAGAATATAATTATGGGAAATTTGCTTTAATTTTAGATCTTAAAAGAAATAAAATTGAACTTTGGAGACCAAAAAATACTGCATTATTAAATTAATTATTTACATTTGAAAAACAAAAAATTAATCCTATGGATATTATAGATGAAAGCGGGAATAAAATGCCTGCTCAAAAACAAGAAAGCAAACGAGTTCTTGCTGGTATATTGGCAATTGTAATTGGTAGTTTAGGAGTTCATAAATTTATTTTGGGCTATACCAAAGAAGGTATTATTCAAATAATTATTTCAATAGTTAGTTGCGGAGTTTTAACCATAATTCCATTTATTGAAGGAATTATCTATTTAACAAAATCTGATGAAGAGTTTATTGAAACTTATCAAGTAAATGAAAAACACTGGTTTTAATTTAACCTTTTGAAGTAGGAGGTTTTTCTTCTACTTCATTTTCATTATTACTAACATCGCTGTTACTTTCTAATTGTGCTTGAAATTCCTCCATAACTGGTTTTACGGTACTTTCTGGTATGTCTGAAATTCTAATATACATTAAGCCATCAATAGCATTATTAAATTTTGGATCTACATTAAAAGCTACTAATCTTGCGTTTTGTTTCACATATTTTTTTATTAAAACAGGAATTCGTAAAGCTCCTGGTTCAATTTCATCAATAAATTTGTCAAATTTATTCATATCAGCTTGAGTAGCATCAAAAACAAAATCTTTATCTGCATCTTTTAACTTAACCTTATATTCTTGTTTTGGATGAATATATTGTGCAACATACGGATCATAATAATGAGATTTCATAAATTGAATCATTAATGATTTTGAAAAGTTTGAAAATTTATTACTAATACTAACTCCACCTATTAAATATTTGTATTCTGGATAACGTAAGGTAACGTGCACAATTCCTTTCCATAATAAAAATAAAGGCATTGGTTTTTGTTGATATTCTTTAATGATAAAAGCCCGCCCCATTTCAATAGAATTTTCCATCATGGTATATAATTCAGGCTCAAATTTAAATAAGGTTTGAACATAAAACCCTTCAATTCCATATTTTTTATAAATTCCTTTTCCTAATCCCATTCGGTAAGCACCAACTAATTTTTTAGATGCATTATCCCATAAAAATAAATGATGATAATAACCATCAAAAACGTCTAAATCTATAGATTCATTTGTGCCTTCGCCTACTTCTCTAAAGGTTATTTCACGTAAACGCCCAATTTCAAACTTGATGTTTGGTATTTTTTCACTTGCCGCAAAAAAGACTTCATAATTTTTACTTTTAAGTAAGCATCCGCCGTCATTTCTTAAATCATTAACTTCTTTTAAAATTTTATCTATATTTTTTTGACAAACCACCTCTTTTGGATGTCGTTGTTTTTTAGAACGTTTTAATGAATTTGCAACTAAATTTTTTACTTCTTTTTCAAACGGATTTGCTAACATATAAGTTTTTCGGCGAATAAAATCGCAAAAATCTTGAGTGTTAGAATACTCTTCCTGAGCTTTTACTAAAATTGGTTTTCCAATTCGTACTTTAATTATTCGTTCTTTTTGAGAAAGTAATTCTGATGGTAATTTTGCAGTACGTAACTTGTTATTTAATTTTGATAAAAAATAAAAAAATCTGCTATTTTTTGCATGAAAATAGATGGGAATTACCGGTACTTTGGCTTTTTGAATTAATTTAATTGCACCTTCTTCCCAAGGTTTATCTACAATTAATTTTCCATCTTTATAGGTTGAAACTTCTCCGGCAGGAAATATTCCTAATGGAAATCCATTATTTAAATGTGCAAAGGCACTTTTTAATCCCGATATGCTTGATTTACTTTCTTTATGATCTTCAAACGGATTTACAGGTAAAACAAATGGTTTTATAGGCTCAATTTTGTGTAATAAAAAGTTAGCAATTATTTTATAATCTGGTCTTTTTTCAATAAGTAATTTTAGCAATAAAATACCATCAATGCCGCCTAAAGGATGATTAGAAACGGTTATAAAAGCACCGGTTTTAGGTATTCGTTTTAAATCTTCTTCCGGAATTTCAAATTTAATTTGTAAATCATCTAACAACTCAGAAAAAAATTCTTCGCCTTTTAGATGTTTATGTTTATTGTAGATTTTATTTATAGTTGAAATTCTAAGTATTTTTAGTAGTATCCAACCTAAAAAGGTGCCAAAAAATCCATATTTGTTAAGGTTTGTAGCCTTTGCAACTTCTTTAGCTGTAATTAAACTCATTCATTAAAAAATTAACTAGAAAAACAAAAATACATAAAATTATTGCATAATAAGTTGAACGGTTCCTTTTGTTGATTGTTTCAGTAAAAGTTTTCCTTTTTTTTCAATAGATTTAACAGCTTGCCTGTTTGAATGCCTTATAGTATATAGCACAACCTTAGCTGTATAACTTACTTTATATTTTAAATTTAGTTCATTTAAAAATAATTGGAATGTATTAAATTTATCTTCAATACAAACTGAAAAGCTTAAAGCTGAATTTTGAATTAAATTAACTTTTAATTTAAATTCGTGCATTTTTTTAAAAATATCGCTTAAGTTTTCTTCAACCATAAACGAAAAATCTTTTGCTGAAATAGCTACCAAAATTTGATTTTTCTTTAAAATATAACAAGCTATTTCTGGCTTTAAATCAATTCCTTTTGAAACAGTAGTTCCTTTATTTACCAATTCATAAAATGACCTGACATTTAATGGAATATTTTTATTTTCTAGAGGTTTTAATGTTTTTGGATGTATTACCGATGCTCCATAAAATGCCATTTCAATAGCTTCATTATAGGAAATATGATTTAATAATTGGGTGTTTTTAAAAAAACGAGGATCAGCATTTAAAACTCCAGGAACATCTTTCCATATAGTTACGCTTTTTGCATTTAAACAAAAAGCAAAAATAGCTGCTGAAAAATCGGAACCTTCACGACCAAGCGTTGTTGTTTTATTCTCTTTATCTGAACCTAAAAAACCTTGAGTAATTATTAATGTATCCGATTTTAATTGCTGAATATTTTGTTGCGTTTTTTTCCAATCTACTTTTGCATCTCTATAAAATGAATTGGTTTTAATAAAATCTCTAACATCTATCCAAGTGTTTTTAATAGTGTTATTATTTAAGTAAGCACTTATAATTTTAGTAGATAAAAGCTCTCCAAAACCAACAATTTGATCGTAAATAAAATTATAATTATTAGATTTATTCTGAATTAAAAACGTGCCTAATTGTCCAAATAAAATTTCAATTTCAGTAAATATATTGTGTGATTTATCTTTAAATAAATTGTCAACTATTTGAAGGTGGAAGTTTCTAACATTGTCAATATCAATAGAAATTTCTGGTGATTTTTGAACGTACGAATTAACAATTTTTTCAAAGGCATTAGTCATTTTTCCCATTGCAGATATAACAACTATAGTGTTTTTAAACCCTTCATGCTTTAAAACTCTAGCAACATTTTTTATGCTTTCTGCATCTTTTACCGATGCACCTCCAAACTTAAATACTTTCATTATTTATTTTAAATAGTTTGCTATTTCTTTTCTGGTTATTTGTGCGGTATCCCAATCACGTAAAACTATTGCTCCTGATTTTTTATAAAAATTAATAGCGGGTGTATTCCAATCTAAAACTACCCATTCTACGCGTCGTACATTTTTTTTATAAGCATAGGTTAATACTTTTTTGTATAATGCAGTACCAATGTTTAAACCTCGCATTTCTTTTGCAACTATTAAATCTTCTAAATGAATGGTTGGCCCTTTCCATGTAGAATATCTTGGATAAAATAACGCCATTCCCACAATTTCCTTATTTTTTTCAGCAACAAAAGTTTTAAATAATGGAGCTATTCCAAAACCGTGATTCTCTAAATCTGTAATTGAAACTTCAACCGCTTTTGGTTCTTTTTCAAAAATTGCTAATTCATTAATTAATTTTAAAACCGAAGGCATATCTTTTTTTTCACCTTTTCTAATTATAAAGTTCATGTGCTATTTATTTTATAACCTGTTTTGCTAAAATAAAAAATCTTTAACCAAAACTAAAGGTTAAGCAAATCTCTTTTTAAAATATATTTTACCGATATTTGTATAAATAAAATTAAGCAGTAGTATGAAAAGCAGTCATCTTACCTTAGGCGAGTTTATTATTGAAAACCAAAAGCACTACAAATCCACTACAGGAGAGTTTACACGTTTAATTAGTTCTATTAAATTAGCTGCTAAAGTGGTTAATTATAAGGTTAACAAAGCGGGTTTAGTTAATATTTTAGGTGAAGCAGGATTCACCAATATTCAAGGAGAGCACCAACAAAAACTAGATATTTATGCAAATAAAGTTTTTATGGAAACGCTAATAAACCGTGAAATTGTTTGTGGAATAGCTAGCGAAGAAGAAGATGAATTTATTACTATTAAAGGAAAACATGAAACCAATGAAAATAAATATGTGGTTTTAATGGATCCACTAGATGGCTCTTCAAATATTGATGTAAATGTATCGGTTGGAACTATTTTTTCTATTTACAGAAGAGTTACCCCAATAGGAACTCCCGTTGATGAAATGGATTTTTTACAACGAGGAAATCAGCAAGTTGCCGCTGGGTACGTGGTTTATGGAACTTCAACTATGCTAGTTTTAACTTCTGGAAATGGTGTTAACGGATTTACTTTAAACCCAGCAATTGGCTCGTTTTATTTATCGCATCCAAATATGAAATTTCCTAAAAATGGAAAAATTTATTCTATTAATGAAGGAAATTATGTACATTTCCCTCAGGGAGTTAAAGATTATTTAAAATATTGCCAAGAAGAAAAAGAAGACAGACCTTATACTTCACGTTATATTGGGTCGTTAGTATCCGATTTTCATAGAAATATGATTAAAGGAGGTATTTATATTTACCCAACAAGCACTAAAAATCCGAAAGGAAAACTACGATTATTGTATGAATGTAATCCTATGGCTTTTTTAGCTGAACAAGCAAATGGAAGTGCCAGTGATGGATATCAGCGTATTTTAAATATTAAACCCACAGAATTACATCAACGTGTTCCATTTTTTTGCGGAAGTAAAAAAATGGTGCTAAAAGCTGAAGAATTTATGGCTAAATACCCTGAAGACGCCAAATATAATGAAGAAGAATTAGCAGAAAAAAAGTAAAGCAATAAAATTTACCAATACAACTATAAAAACATTCGATTTTTAAGATTGGTTTTCGTTCGCTACCTTTGAAATATTAATTTTTAAACTAAAAAAATATAATTATGGCTTTCGAATTACCAAAATTACCATACGCTTTTGATGCGTTAGAACCATATATTGATGCTAGAACTATGGAAATTCATAGCACAAAACACCACGTAGGCTACACAAATAATTTAAATAAAGCTATTGCTGGAACAGATTTAGATACTAAATCTATAGAAGACATTTTAACTAATTTAGATCCAAACAATACTGCTGTTAGAAATAACGGTGGAGGTTATTACAACCATCATTTATTTTGGAATGTAATGAATCCTGAAGGAAAAGGATATTTATCTGGCGAATTAAAAGATGCAATAGTTGCTGAATTTGGTTCTGTTGACGCTTTTAAAGATGCTTTTGCTAAAGCAGCAGCTACTAGATTTGGTTCTGGTTGGGCTTGGCTTTGTGTTCATAAAGGTGGAAAAGTTGAAATTTGTTCAACGCCTAATCAAGATAACCCAATGACACCAGGTATTGGCTGTGGAGGTTTTCCAATTTTAACTTTAGATGTTTGGGAACACGCTTATTATTTAAAATACCAAAACAGAAGACCAGAATATATTAATGCATTTTTTAATGTAATTAACTGGAATTATGTTGAAAAACTTTATGCTGAAAATAAATAAATTTCTATTTACTACTAAACAAAATCAAAGAAAAACCGACTTAAAAAGTCGGTTTTTTTAATTCAATATTTATATTTTTCTATATATCATTAAATGATAGTTAGCATCGAATGCAATAACTATCCTGTTATTTCAATGCTAATACTAACGCTTCATAAGGTTGTAATTTTTGACTCACTTTAGCATTTGAATAATTGCTTAATAAAACTGTTGCATTACTTAAATCTAAACCAGTATTAGCTGTTGCTTCTATTGCTTTAAAGTTCAGCAGAATCAACATTTTTTGATTGCCTGAAGTTCTTGTATAAGCATATACATTTGGGTTATTTTTATCTAACAATTTGTAGCTTCCGTAAACCAATACATCTTTATTGTTTTTTCTTAATTGAACCAATTTTTTAAAGTAATTAAGTGGCGAATCTGGATTGTTTTCTTCAGAAACTACATTGATTTCATTTTCATTTTTGTTAATTTTTATCCAAGGAATTCCTGTTGTAAATCCTGCATTTTCTGAAGCATCCCATTGAAATGGTGTTCTACCATTATCACGTGCACTTATTTTTTGACCTTCTAAAAAATAATGTAAATCACCGCCTTTATCTTCGGTGCGCTTATACATACTAATAGTTTCAATGTCTCTATAATCTTTAATGTCATTAAATTTTATATTCGACATTCCTAATTCATCACCAAAATAATAATAAGGTGTGCCACGCATCGTTAATAAAAATGTGGAAAGCATTTTTGAAGAAATCGCTCTGAATTCTTCGCTGTCATTTCCCCAACGGGTTACCATTCGTGGTTGATCATGATTTCCTAAGTAGATAGTTCCCCAACCTTTTTTTTCAAAAACTTTATCCCAATCAGAATATACTTTTTTAAATTCAGTCAACTTATAACCGTTAGGATCCATTTGTTTAAATTGATTTGGCAAATATCCTAAACTTACACCATCAAAATGATAACTCATATCTAATTCGTGACGAGCAGGATCTACAAAATCCATGGCAGTTTTTAACGTGGTTCCAGCACCTTCTGCAAGTGACATGACATCATATTTACTTAAAACTTCCTTATTCATTTCTTGTAAATACTCATGTAAATGTGGTCCACTTGCAAAATATTGCCCCCAAGATCCATTAAACTTTTCTTTTAAGATTTTTTTAGTAATTACAGGGAAAGTTGTGTCTTTGCTTATAAACGGAATCACATCCATTCTAAAACCATCTACACCTTTTTTTAACCACCTATTCATCATGGCGTAAATTTCTTGTCTTACTTTTGGGTTTTCCCAATTTAAATCTGGTTGTTTGTAACTAAAATAATGTAGGTAGTAACTATTTGTTAATTTATCATATTTCCAAGCACTACCATCTTCATCAAAAGCACAAGGTCTAAAAGGTGGTGTTCCTTTTTCGGCAGGCCACCAATGATAATAATTCCGATATGGATTTGTTCTTGAACTACGAGATTGTTTAAACCACTCATGCTGGTCACTACTATGATTTACGACCAAATCCATCACTAATTTTAATCCGCGTTTATGCATTTCGGAAAGCATGGTATCAAAATCTTTCATCGTTCCAAATTCTTTCATGATAGCGTCATAATTGCTAATATCATAGCCATTATCTGCATTTGGACTAGCATAAATTGGATTTAACCAAATGATATCTACCCCTAAACTTTTAACATAATCTAAACGACTGGTAATTCCTTTTAAATCTCCAATACCATCACCATCTGTGTCTTGAAAACTTCTTGGATAAATTTGATAGACAACTGCCTCTTTCCACCATTTTTTATTTACGGTGTTTTCTGTTGTTTTTTGAGACTTTGCACTTTTAGTAGATTTTTTACAAGATGTAATCGTTATTAAAAAAAATAGGATAATACTTGCTGAAAACCAAGTGAGTTTTTTCATAATATAAAATTGAAAATTTGATTACCCTAAAATTACTAAAAAAAAGACACGCTACAATATCTTCAAAACGTTTATTTTGAACAAGGTGAAACATTTAAATGAATTCAATAAAACCAATTAATAAGCTCTTTTGTTTGAGCCTTCATAAAAATTAATAAAGGCATCATTTACCACTCTATTTCCGCCAGGAGTTGGATAATCTCCTGTAAAATACCAATCTCCTAAATGATTTGGAATGGCTTTATGTAAATTTTCAACCGTTTGATATACAATTTCAACTTCCGCATTAATTTCTGCTGTTTTAAGCATTTCTGCTATTTTATCTGAAATTTGCTCATTTGTAAATGGTTCATAAATTTTGATAACAGCATTTTTTATTTTTTCATCCTCTAAAAGCTGTTGTTGTTTACAATCTTTATAAACTTCATCCAAAATGTGATTTTGATTCGTCTGTTTCAATAATTCCAACGTAGCTCTAAACGCAATAAAATCTCCTAATTTAGCCATATCAATTCCGTAACAATCTGGATATCTAATTTGCGGAGCAGAAGAAACTACCACTATTTTTTTAGGATGCAATCGGTCTAAAATTTTAATGATACTTTTCTTTAAGGTTGTTCCCCTAACAATACTATCATCAATTATTACTAAATTATCTGTAGGTTTTACAATTCCGTAAGTTACATCGTACACGTGCCCAACTAAATCATCTCTACTATTGTCATCTGCTATAAAAGTTCGTAATTTAGCATCTTTAATGGCTAATTTTTCAAACCGAGGACTTTCGGCTAAAATTTCGGTAACTTTTTCTGCGGATAAACTACGTTTACCATTTAAAATAATATCCGTTTTTTGAAGATTTAAATAATCTACCGCTGCTTCACGCATTCCATAATATGAAGTTTCAGCAGTATTTGGTATAAACGAAAATACCGTATTTTTAATATCGCTATTTATCTTTTTTAGAATTTGCGGAAAAACTAATCTTCCTAAATTTTTTCGTTCTTTGTAAATATCAGCATCACTTCCTCTTGAAAAATAAATACGTTCAAATGAACAAGCTTTTTTAGGTAATGGTTCTTTTATTTTATTAGTTGAAATAGTACCGTTTCTTTTAATAATTAACGCATTTCCGGGTTTGATTTCCTTTACTTTTTTAATGGAAATATTAAAAACAGTTTGAATTACTGGTCGTTCAGAAGCAACTACAACTACCTCATCATCAGCATAATAAAATGCAGGTCTAATTCCTGCCGGATCACGTAATACAAAAGCATCACCATGACCTAATAACCCAGCCATTGCATAACCTCCATCCCAGTTTTTAGCAGATTTTTTAAGGATTTTTTTTAAATTTAATTGTTCTTCAATTATTGGAGATGCTTCTTTTTTAGAATAGCCTTCTTTTTTTAATTTCCGATATAATTTAGTAGTTTCATCATCAATAAAATGCCCAATTTTTTCCATTACCGTAACGGTATCTGTCATTTCTTTTGGATGCTGTCCTATTTCAACCAAATCATTAAATAATCGTTTTGAATTGGTCATATTAAAATTCCCAGCAACAATTAAACTTTTGTGCATCCAGTTGCTTTGGCGTAAAAAAGGATGTACACTTTCAATACTATTTTTACCAAAAGTTCCATAACGCACATGACCTAAATATAAATTCCCTATATATGGTGCGTTTTCTAACTGCCATTGAACATCGTTTATCTTATCAGGAAAATTGGAGTTTAACGTGTTTAATCGATTATTAATTTGAGCAAAAACATCTTGAATAGGCTGATTTGCATTAGAACGAATTCTGCTGATATAACGAATTCCTGGTTTTACATTAAATTTTATACTTGCTAATCCAGCTCCATCCTGACCTCTATTATGCTGTTTTTCCATTAACAAATACATTTTGTTTAGCCCATAAAATGCTGAACCGTATTTGTCTTTGTAAAATTGCAAAGGTTTTAATAACCGAACCATTGCTATACCACATTCGTGTTTAATTGCGTCACTCATATTTAAAATATTAGTAACTCGTTGTGCATTTTGATTCTTTAAACTTACTGTTACGTCAGTTCGATGTAAGCAAATTACTTAATTTCGATACAAAATTCTTTCAGAATTTCACTCAATCTGACGTAATTTGCAAACAAAACACGTCAGTTCGAGCCTTCCTGACGGCAAGGCAGGTAATTTTTGATAAAAAATTGTATTGAGAATGGCTGTTTTTAACTAAAAAACCTATTCTCGATACTAATTTTAAGCCTAAAAAGGCTAAAATTTACTCGAATTGACGAAATTTTATCATAATGCACAATGAGTTATTAGTAGTAAAATTATATAAAAAATTCCGCACAGTGGCGGAATTTAATTTTTTAACTTAATTCAATATCAAATTGGGTTAACAATTTAAATTGTAATAATCGTTTCTGAATTTCATCATGTGTTAATGTTTCCATCCGTTCTGTTCCAAATTTTTCTACACAAAACGATGCTAAATTAGAACCTGCAATTACGGCACGTTTCATGTTTTCAAAGGAAATATCTCCAGTTTTAGAAATATATCCAATAAATCCACCTGCAAAAGTATCACCCGCACCTGTTGGATCAAAAACTTCTTCTAAAGGTAATGCTGGAGCAAAAAATACATCGCCATTATTAAATAATAACGCTCCATGCTCACCCTTTTTTATCACTACAAATTTTGGTCCCATTTTATGTATTTTTTGAGCTGCTTTCACTAGAGAATATTCTCCAGATAATTGACGGGCTTCTTCATCATTTATGGTGATTACATCAATTTTTGCAATTACTTCCATTAATTCATCCAACGTATTATCCATCCAAAAATTCATGGTATCTAGTACTACCAATTTTGGACGAACAGGAATTTGTTTTATCACTTCCATTTGTACAGCTGGATGTAAATTACCTAACATTAAAAAATCAGTGTCTTTAAAATTTTCTGGAACTACTGGATTAAAATCTGCTAATACATTTAAATCCGTAATTAACGTATCTCTTGAATTTAAATCGTTATGATATAATCCTTTCCAAAAAAATGTTTTTCCATCTTCAACAATTTCAATACCATCTGTATTAATATTTCTTTCATTTAATTTAGTAATATACGCTTTAGGAAAATCGCCTCCAACCACAGATACTATTCCTGATTCTGCACCAAATTGCGAAGCTGATAATGAAATGTAGGTTGCTGCTCCTCCTAATATTTTATCGGTTTTACCAAACGGAGTTTCAATTGCGTCAAAAGCAACCGTTCCAACAATTAATAATTTACTCATAATTTTATCTAACTAAACATCTCTTTTTTAAATATATCTTTCTATATATTTTTTTTAAAGTATAGATGTGATTATTTTTGCAAAAATAAGTTTAAAAAATGACTATCAAAGAAATACAAGAAGAAATTATAGACGAGTTTTCCATGTTTGAAGATTGGATGGAACGTTACGAATATATTATTGAATTAGGAAAATCATTACCTCTTATTGATGAAGCTAATAAAAAGGATGAAAATTTAATAAACGGTTGCCAATCAAAAGTATGGCTTCACTCAACTATTGAAGATGATAAATTAACTTTTACCGCAGATAGTGATGCTATTTTAACAAAAGGTATGGTTGCTTTGTTATTGCGTGTTTTTAACCATCATACTCCAAAAGAAATTTTAGAGGCTGATACTAATTTTATTGATAAAATTGGATTAAAAGAACACTTATCTCCAACACGTGCAAATGGATTGATTTCTATGATAAAACAAATAAAATTATACGCTTTAGCATTTCAATCAAAATTAAGCTAATAATTGTATATTTGCACTTATTTAGAATGAATATAAACAAAGATTTTTGAAATGAATAGTGAACGTGTTCAAGATTTAGGCGAAAAAATTGTTGAAGTATTAAAATCAATTTATGATCCTGAAATACCTGTAGATATTTTTGAATTAGGTTTAATATACGATGTTTTTGTAAGTGAAAACAACGATGTCAAAATTTTAATGACTTTAACCTCGCCAAATTGCCCTGTAGCTGAAACTTTACCTGTTGAAGTTGAAGAAAAAGTAAAAGTACTTGAAGAAGTTAAAAATTGTGAAGTTGAAATTACATTTGATCCTATTTGGACTCAAGATATGATGAGTGAAGAAGCTAAATTAGAACTCGGTTTTTTATAAAACTTTAGTATAATGGCTGATGATATTATAAATAGAGTAGCTAATAGTAGTTTAAAAACTATTGATTTAGAAGATTTTTATCCTTCCGGCAAACGAACTATTATTGATATAAAACCTTGGTTATTTAATGACTTTATTTTAAAGGAAAAAGCGTTTAGAAATTTTTTGAAAAATCATAATTGGAGTCAATATAAAAACCAATATATTGCTTTAACTTGCTCTTCAAACGCTATTATTCCATCTTGGGCATATATGCTTATTGCAACCTATTTAACTCCTTTTGCAAAAAAAATAATTGTAGGGACTTTACACGAACTTGAAAATGCTATTTTTCAAGATATTTTAAATCGTTTTAATTATAAAGATTACAAAAATTTACCAGTAATAATTAAAGGTTGTGCCAATAAACCAATTCCAGAAACAGCTTACATTCAGTTAGTTGAAAAATTACAACCTATTGCAAAATCTATTATGTTTGGTGAAGCTTGCTCATCCGTTCCTCTTTTTAAAGCTGAAAAATAAAATGTGACTTTTTTGCTATAAATTGGTCTAATAATTATATTTTCGCAAACTCTAATTTATAAAATAAATAATATGAAAAAATTAATTTTAATTACTTTTCTTTTTGCAAATATTATTGCTTTTGCTCAAGAAAAAAAAGAAGAACCAAAAGAAGGTTGGACTAAAAAAGGAAATATTACACTTTTATTTAACCAATCTGCATTTTCTAATTGGGTTACAGGTGGCGAAAACAATGTTGCTGGTAACTTAGGTATTAATTATGATTTTAATTATGCTAAAGGAAATTTAACTTGGGATAATAAAATTATTGCCTCTTATGGTTTAACAAAAAGTAAAAACAGTGCTTTTGCAGGGCAAACTCACACTTTTATTTTCAATATCCTTAATAAATAGTCTTCATCCCAAGCCGCTTTGAGTCTTTTGCTTTTAACCGACAGTTTTTTAGTTTGTTCATTTTTCAGGAGGTTCAAGGCTA
>NZ_JAKIUR010000095.1 GCF_021647475.1 Lutibacter sp. | reverse complement strand
GCATTTTTTCATAACAATTTTATTTAAGTACATCAAGCCAACTATTTTGGATATTGATAATTTTTAAATAATAATTGATGAATCAATTAAAATATTTAACCATACAAAATTTTATTTCTGAAAAAGGAATAACAACAAATGCGATTACACTTTCCTATCAGTTATTTGGTAAAAAGTTGCATACGGCGCCTATTGTTTTGGTAAATCACGCATTAACAGGGAACTCTGATGTCACAGGTGAAAATGGCTGGTGGAAAGATGTTGTCGGTGAAAATAAAGTTATAGATACCCAAAAATATACAGTAATAGCTTTTAATATTCCCGGAAACGGATATGATGGATTTGTAATTGAAAATTACAAAGATTTTATAGCTAAAGATATTGCTCAATTATTCCTGATTGGACTTCAAAAATTACAAATTAACGAGCTGTTTGCTTTAGTTGGTGGTTCATTAGGTGGTGGTATTGCTTGGGAAATGGCGGTGTTAAACCCTATAGTTGCTAAACATTTAATTGTTATAGCAACCGATTGGAAATCAACCGATTGGCTTATAGCAAATTGTCAGATACAAGAACAGTTTTTAACAAATTCAAGCAATCCAGTTCATGATGCTCGTATGCATGCCATGTTGTGTTATAGAACACCTGAGTCTTTTAAAGAACGCTTTCAACGTTCAAAAAATGAAGACTTAGAAATTTTCAATGTCGAAAGTTGGTTGTTGCATCACGGTAATAAACTGCAAGAACGTTTTCAGTTATCTGCTTATAAATTAATGAATCAGTTATTAAAAACAATAGATGTCACTAAAAATAGAGGTGAGAATATTTTAAATTCAATTAAAGCCAATATTCATATTATTGGAGTAGATTCTGATTTGTTTTTTACCGCAGAAGAAAACAGAGAAACACAAAAAAAATTAGCATTGTTAAATCTGAATGTAACCTATAACGAAATTAATTCGGTACACGGGCACGATGCATTTTTGATAGAATATCAACAATTAGAAAAAATAATAGCACCAATTTTTAACAAAAGCTATAAAAATAATAAAATGAAAGTTATAAAGTTTGGAGGGAAATCATTAGCAAATGGATTAGGACTAAATAGCACATTGGCTATAATTAAAAATAAAATTAAGGAAGGAGAACATATAGCTGTTGTTGTTTCTGCCAGAGGGAAAACAACAGATTATTTAGAAGCTATTTTAGAAAAAGCCAAGAATAATTTGTCGTATTTAGAAGATTTTGAGATACTTAAAAACTATCAAACAGTAATTGATGAAACTATTGATTTTTCAGAAGAATTTAAATTACTTGAAGAAATTTTTAAAGGTGTAAGCTTGTTAGGTGATTATAGTCCAAAAGTAAAAGATCAAGTACTTTCTCAAGGAGAAATTTTATCGGGAAAATTAATTGCTTTTTTATTAAATAAGCAAGGTGTTAAAGCGAATTTTGTAGATACACGTACATTAATAAAAACCAATGATACATTTGGGAAAGCACAGCCTCTTCACAGTATTTCAAAAGAAAATGTAATTAAGTATTTTAAAAATAATAGAGATACAACTCAAATAATAGCAGGTTTTATTGCCTCTAATTTACAAGGAGAAACAACCACTTTAGGAAGAAATGGCAGTAACTATACAGCTGCTTTAATCGCTAATTTTTTAAATGCTGAAGAGCTTCAAAATTATACACATTTAAATGGGATTTATACAGCAAACCCTGATTTAGTTGAAAATGCAAAGAAAATAGAAAAACTTACCTATCAAGAAGCCAATGAAATGGCAAATTTTGGAGCTGATATTTTGCATGCCAAAACGATTATTCCATTGATAGAGAAAAATATTCCATTGCGAATTTTAAACACATTTGACCCCGAGAATCAAGGGACTTTAATTAGTTCTGATACTGAAAGAGAAGGTATTAAATCATTATCAGTTCAAAAAGAAGTTACGTTGGTAAATGTAGTTGGGAGAGGTTTATTAGGAAAAGTTGGTGTTGATGGTCGAATTTTTGGTGCATTGGCAAAAGAAAATATTAGTGTTAGTATTATTTCTCAAGGTTCTTCAGAGAGAGGTATTGGTTTTATAGTAGATGCAAAAGATGGAGATAAAGCAAAAATAACACTTGAAAATGAGTTTAAAAATGAGTTTGAGAGTAAAGATATTAGTCAGATTTACTTAACTAAAAATATTTCAGTAATATCAATTATTGGTCAAAGTTTGTATTCCTTCAATCAGCCGTATAGTGCATTAATTAAAAATCATATTACACCTATTTTAATAAACAACACCGTTACAGGTGAAAATGTTTGTCTGGTGGTGAAAAAAACAGATTTACATAAAGCAATAAATGTAATTCACGGAGAAATATTTGGAGTTTCCAAAAATATCAATATCGCTATTTTCGGAAAAGGTTTGGTTGGAGGAACTTTAATTGAACAAATTTTTAAAAGTCAGCATAATATTTTGAAACGTAAAAATATAAAATTAACCATTTTTGCTGTTGCAAATTCAACAACTATTTTGTTGAATAAAAAAGGAATTTCAACTAATTGGGAAGGTAAATTTGAAAAGGATTCTATAAAAAACTACACCATTAATAATGTTATTGACTTTGCCGAAAAACATCATTTAGAAAATTTAATAGCTATAGATAATACGGCAAGTGGTGAATTTATTAAAAATTACGCGAAGTTAATAGAAAACGGGTTTGATTTAATTTCGTCAAATAAAATTGCGAATACGGTCAGATATACTGCTTATAAAGCATTGCGTGATAAAATAAAAGAAAATAACAAAACATATTTGTATGAAACAAATGTTGGCGCAGGATTACCATTAATTGAAACCATTAAATTATTGCATGATTCAGGTGAAAATATTACTAGAATTAGAGGTGTTTTTTCGGGGTCTTTAAGTTATTTATTTAACAATTATTCAATTCAGGATAGACCGTTTAGTGAAATTTTAAAAGAAGCAATTGAAAATGGTTATACTGAACCAGATCCTCGTGAAGATTTATGCGGAAATGATGTAGGAAGAAAATTATTGATTTTAGCACGTGAACTGGATTTACAAAATGAATTTGAAGATGTTAAAATTCAAAATTTAATTCCGGAAAACTTAAGAGAAGGAACAGCGGCAGAATTTTTAGATAATTTGGATAAAATGGATGCGTATTACCAAAGTATAAAAGAGAATCAAAAAGAAAATTATGTACTTCGGTATATTGGAGATTTGTTAGGTGATTTACAGCAAGAAAAAGGAGATTTAGAGGTTAAATTAATTTCGGTTCCTGCTAATAGTGCTTTAGGTCAACTACAAGGTGCCGATGCAATTTTTGAAATTTATACAGAATCTTACGGAGAAAAACCTTTAATAATCCAAGGTGCAGGTGCAGGAGCAGCAGTAACTGCTCGTGGTGTTTTTGGAGATATTTTACGATTGGCAGATAAGAATTAGAAAGCAAAAGATAGAAGAGTGATGCCATTATGAGGGAGTGGTTGCTGAGCGGAGTCGAAGTAAAACGACTGTGGCAATCTCTTTATTGGAAGGCAAAAGGTTAAAAACTAAGATTAAACAAAATTAGGAATGAAAATCAAGTCTTTGTTTTAGCCAAAGTAAATAATAGAATATAAAGAACAACAAATACGAAAAAAAAATGAGCAAAAACCATTTTGAAACAGACGCAATTAGAACGCAATTAGAACGTTCTCAATTTCAAGAACATTCAACACCTTTATACTTAACTTCAAGCTTTGTTTTTGAAGATGCTGAAGAAATGAGAGCCTCGTTTACAGAAGAAAAAGAACGAAATATTTATTCTCGATTTAGCAATCCAAACACAACTGAATTTGTTGAAAAAGTTGTACAAATGGAAGGGGCAGAAGATGGGTATGCATTTGCTACAGGAATGGCGGCGGTGTTTTCAACTTTTGCAGCATTGTTAAATAGTGGAGACCATATTGTTTCAGCTCGTTCAGTATTTGGTTCAACACATACCTTATTTACCAAATATTTTCCAAAATGGAATATTACTACATCTTATTTTGATATCAATAAACCTGAAGAAATAGAAAGTTTAATTCAGCCTTCAACAAAAATTCTATATGCTGAATCTCCAACCAATCCCGGAGTTGATATTATAGATTTAGCATTACTAGGTGCCATTGCCAAGAAACATAATTTATTATTGGTGATAGATAATTGTTTTGCAACACCTTATATTCAACAACCTATTAAATTTGGAGCAGATTTAGTACTGCATTCTGCAACCAAATTAATGGATGGTCAAGGGCGTGTTTTAGGAGGAGTTGTAGTTGGAAAATCTAATTTGGTACGAGAAATTTATTTATTTTCTCGAAATACAGGTCCGGCATTATCGCCTTTCAATGCTTGGGTGTTGAGCAAAAGTTTAGAAACCTTGGCTGTAAGGGTTGAAAAGCACTGTGAAAATGCGTTAAAATTAGCTGCCTTTTTAGAAAACCATAACAAAGTTTCAACAATTAAATATCCATTTTTAAAATCTCATCCTCAGTTTGAAATTGCTAAAAAACAAATGAAATTAGGCGGAAATATTTTGGCAATAGAAGTAAAAGGAGGTTTAGAAGCAGGTAAAAAGTTTTTAAATACCATAAAAATGTGCTCCTTATCAGCCAATTTAGGTGATACACGTACTATTGTTACACATCCCGCATCTACAACACATAGTAAACTTTC
>NZ_JAKIUR010000036.1 GCF_021647475.1 Lutibacter sp. | reverse complement strand
TCTATTATGGCATACTCTAAAGTTGAAATACTGAAAATTAGAACAAAATCTAATGCCTTTGCTTTGAAAGATAGAATTTATTATAACGCTCTAAAAAACGCAATGAAACAAATTAATGAGTTATCAACAAATAAATATCAAAATGTGGCGTAATCGTGAATGTTTTGCGTAAGGTCAGTCATTAATAGAAACGGATTGCCACAGTTTTTTTTCAAAACTTCGTAAAGAACAAAGTAAAACGTCATTACGAGAAGTGATAACGACGAAGTAATCTCATTAATAGAAACGAATTACTACACTGCACTACGTTTACAAGTTACTTTTGCGTTAGGGATAGAACGGGTTTGTTTGAGCTCTTTTAATTGCTTTTTTGCAATTTAAAAGCGAGTAGTAAAAGCCCGACCGTTTACGGTAACGCCCAAATATTATAAAAAACTTTGCAATGCTAACTCGTAACTTTGCAATCCAAAACCTGCAATTACTCCTTTGGCATTTGGTGCAATATAAGAAACATGACGAAATTTTTCACGAGCATAAACATTAGATATATGCACCTCAATTACCTGAGTTTCAATACCTTTAATAGCATCGCCAATGGCTACAGAAGTGTGTGTGTAAGCACCCGCATTAAATATAATACCCTCAAAAGTAAAACCTACTTCATGTAATTTATCAATTAATTCTCCCTCAATATTACTTTGAAAATAATGTAATTCAACATCGGCATATTTCTTTTTTAAAGCCTCAAAAAAATCATTAAAAGTCTCATTTCCATAAATTGAAGGCTCCCGTTTACCAAGCAAATTTAAATTAGGACCGTTAAGGATTAGTATTTTCATTTTAAAATCTATTATATTGTAAATATAATCTTTATTTTTATGAAATGAAATGGTTAAATGCCTTACAAGATTATCAAAATTACCTTAGAATTGAAAAAGGACTTTCAAATAATTCGATAGAGGCTTATGGCAGAGATGTCAAAAAATTAATTAAGTATTTAGAAGTTAATCATATAAGCCTTTCTCCTATTGCTATTAGTGATGAAGAAGTTAAACAATTTATGTACGAAACAGCTAAGGAATTAAATGCTCGCTCTCAAGCTCGTTTACTTTCTGGACTTCGGAATTTTTTTAATTATCTTATTTTTGAAGATTATAGAAATGATAATCCGACTAGTTTAATAGAGGCTCCTAAAATAGGAAGAAAACTACCTGACACATTAGCTGTTAAAGAAATAGATCAACTTATTAATAGTATTGATTTAAGCACAAATGAAGGGGAACGAAACCGAACAATTATTGAAACCTTATACAGTTGTGGATTACGAGTTTCCGAATTAATTAATCTGAAAATTTCTGATTTATTTTTTGAAGAAGGATTTATTAGAGTGTTAGGAAAAGGAAATAAACAGCGTTTTGTACCTATAAATATTCAAACTCAAAAATACATTACCTTATATCAAACTGCAATAAGAAATCATATAAAAATCCAAAAAGGCTTTGAAGATACTTTATTTTTAAATAGAAGAGGAAAAATTTTAACACGTGTTATGATTTTTACTATTGTAAAAAATTTAGCTGAAAAAGCAGGAATTCATAAAAATATAAGTCCGCATACTTTTAGGCATTCATTTGCAACTCATTTATTAGAACGCGGTGCTAATTTATTAGCTATTCAACAAATGTTAGGTCACGAAAGTATAACTACAACTGAAATATATATGCATTTAGATAAACGATATTTAAAAGAAGTTATGACTAATTTTCATCCTAGGAAATAGCTTTTTAATAGTTAGTATTAGTTTGCAAAAAACTTTAATTTTCTTTAAAAACTTCGACAAGATCGGTTTGTAAAAAAATACATACGTCACTCTGGATTTAGTTCAGAGTCTAATTCAATAAAATACTGGTAATTAAATGATAATCAGATGCTGAGCCTAACCTGCTAGTCAGGAAGATTTAGCATGTCATTCTTTATTATTACTAATTAATATATAAATAAAAATCTCACCTTAGTGAGATTTTTAATATTTGAGTATGTTAAAATTACAATTATTTTGCAATATTTACCGCTCTAGTTTCTCTAATTACAGTAACTCTAACTTGACCTGGATAGGTCATATCATTCTGAATTTTTTGAGAAATGTTAAATGAAAGTTCATTAGCTTTTGCATCTGTCACCTTTTCACTTTCCACTATTACACGTAATTCTCTACCGGCTTGAATGGCATAAGCTTTTTGAACGCCTCCAAAACCAAAAGCAATATCTTCTAAATCTTTTAAACGCTGAATATAAGAATCTAACACTTGACGACGAGCTCCTGGACGAGCTCCAGAAATTGCATCACAAACTTGTACTATTGGAGCTATTAAAAATTTCATTTCAATTTCATCGTGGTGAGCACCAATGGCATTACAAACTTCAGGATTTTCATTATATCTTTCAGCCCATTTCATACCTAACAATGCATGAGGTAATTCACTTTCTGTATCGGGTACTTTACCAATATCATGTAACAAACCAGCTCGTTTTGCTAGTTTGGCATTTAAGCCTAATTCAGCAGCCATAATTCCGCATAAATTAGCTACTTCACGCGAGTGTTGTAGTAAATTTTGACCATAAGAAGAACGGTATTTCATTCTTCCAATAGTTTTAATTAATTCAGGATGTAAACCATGAATACCTAAATCAATTACCGTTCTTTTACCTACTTCAATTATTTCTTGTTGTAATTGTTTTTCTGTTTTTTTAACTATTTCTTCAATTCTTGCAGGATGAATTCTTCCATCAGTTACTAATTTATGTAATGCTAATCGTGCAATTTCTCTACGCACAGGATCAAAGCAAGATAAAATAATAGCTTCTGGCGTATCATCAACAATAATTTCAACACCAGTTTCCGCTTCTAAAGCTCTAATATTTCTACCTTCTCTACCAATAATTCTACCTTTAATATCATCAGATTCAATATTAAATACTGAAACACAATTTTCCACAGTCTGCTCTACTCCAACTCTTTGTATCGTATTTAAAACAACTCTTCTAGCTTCTTGTTGTGCTGTCAATTTAGCTTCTTCAATAGTATCTTGAATGTGAGCCATTGCATCAGATTTAGCCTCTTCTTTTAACGATTTAACTAATTCTTTTTTAGCATCTTCAGCTGATAATCCAGAAATAACTTCTAAATTTTCAACTTGCTTTCTATGCAGTTTATCTACTTCCTCTGTTCTTCTTTCAAAATATTCAACTTTTTTAGTGTAATCCTGTAATTTAAGAGAAACTTCATTATTTAGTTTTCTATTTTTATCTAATTCCTGAGAAACTTGAGATTCTTTATCTCTAATGCGTTTTTCAGCATCTGCTATTTTTATCTCTCTAGAAATAATTACTTTTTCATGCTCCGATTTAAGTTCAATAAACTTTTCTTTTGCCTGTAAAATTTTATCTTTTTTAAGAGCATCTGCTTCTAATTTAGCTTCTCTAAGAATTTTTATAGCTTCTTTTTTTGTGCTTCTAATAATTTTAGTAGCTTTCGTTTTTTCCAAAATTTTTGCAATAACATAACCTATTGCTAAACCTATTGCTATTCCAATTAGTATTGGTACTATATAATTTTCCATAATTTTAGTGTATAAAAAAACCTACATTAGTACGGTTAAGTAAACTCCTTATAACAAGATTAGGACTAACTAGTTGGTCAAGTGTCCGTGCAAGACGGCATGCTTTTACAACTACGACTCATCCTTTATAAAGATATAGTGTTGAGTTAACAAACAAAAACTAATGTAGGCAGTATTATTATTATTTTATTTAAAAGAACTTATTTTTTTAATTGATTATCAATTAAATGACTTAATTGTTGAATTTTTTCTGTTGCTTTATGGATGTCATCTTCTTTATTAATAGCGTTAATCTCTATTAATGATGCAAATTGTAAAGCACACATGGCTAAAACATCTTGCTTATCACTAACGGCATAATTTTTTTCAAATTTGGTAACTAAATCATTGATATGATTTGCTGCTTTTCTCATTCCTTCTTCCTCATTTTCATGATTTACCCTAATTGGATAAACCCTGCCAGCAATAGTTACTTTTATTTTTAATGGTTCTGCCATTTTAAAGATCTTATTCGCTTAATTGTTTAATACAAACATCTACTTCACGAATTAAAGCATTTATTTTGAGTTTTGATTCTCTTCTATCTTCTTTACTGCCCTCTATAGTTTTAGCAATTTTTAATGAAGTATGTTTTTGATTTAATTCATTATATAATTGCTCATTCTTAACTATTTGATTTTCTAATCCTGAAATTTTACTTAACAAAATCTCATTTTCTTCTTTCAAAAAAGTATAATTTTCTAAAAGCTTTTTAAGTTTTTGTTCAACTATATTGACAACTTCAGTAATTTTATTCATATAATAAGAATACAAACTATGTAATACAAAGTTAGTGTTAGTAAACCAATATAACAACTGTTTTAAATTATTTTATAAATATAATTTTAAAAAACATCTTCTAATTTATTACTAATTAAATTCTAATTTTAATAAATATTAGTATTTTAGCTTTAAATCTATGGATTTGAAAAAACTAGCATTCTTATTTTTAACTATTTCGTTTATTAACGGTTTTTCACAGGGTGATTTATCGATAGAAAATTCGTTTTCAAAAAATTATTTTGGTACTCCATTAAATATTCCTTTAGTACTTGCTGGTACTTTTGGTGAACTTAGGAGCAATCATTTTCATGCAGGACTAGATATTAAAACTCAACAAAAAGAAGGTTTAAATGTTTATGCCGCAGCTGAAGGATATGTATCTAGAATTAAAGTTTCACTTTGGGGTTATGGTAAAGCTTTATATGTAACACATCCCAATGGTTATACCACGGTTTACGCTCATTTAAAAAAATTTAATAGCACCATTGAAAAATATATTAAACAAAAACAATACAAAAAGGAAAGTTTTGAAATTCAAGTTTTTCCTAATAAGGATAAATTACCTGTTAAAGCTAATGAAATAATTGCTTATTCAGGTAGCACAGGTGGTTCTGCTGGTCCTCATTTACATTTTGAAATAAGAAATACCAAAACAGAAAAGCCAATTAATCCAATGTTATTTGGTGTTAACATTAAAGATAATATTAAACCAACCATTAATACGCTAATTGGATATTCTTTAGATGATAATTCAGAAATAAATCAAGTAAATATCCCTATTCAAATTCCTTTTAAAAAATTAAAAAATGGAAATTTATTAGCAACTAAACTAACTGCTTCTGGCACTATTGGCTTTGGAATTACAGCTTTTGATCAATTAAATGGTGCTGCCAATAAAAATGGATTGTACGATTTAAAAATGTTAGTAAATGGAAAAAAACAGTTTGAGTTTAAAGCTTCTTCCTTTTCTTTTTCCGAATCTAAATACATTAACTTACTAATTGATTATCAGCGTTTTATAACATCAAAGAAGCGTGTTCAAAAATGCTTTATTGAACCACAAAATAAATTAAGTTTATACACTACTCCAAACAACGGATACCTATCTATTAAAGATGGATTCAGTTATTCCGTTAAAATTATTGCCTCTGACTTTAAAGGAAATAGTCGTACTATTACCATTCCTATTGAAGGAAAAAAACTTCCAATTTTAGTAAAACCTAAAGTAACCATAACACCTTATAAAATTAATTATACCAAATTTTCAAAATTTACTCAAAACGGAGTAACTGCAGCCTTTCCTAAAAATACTTTTTATAATAATCTGTATTTGAATTTCAAAGTTTCAGATACTTTAGCTAAAATACACACGCCAACTGTACCTTTAAATAAAAAATTTACTTTGACTTTTAATGTTTCTAAATACAATAAAAATGCTAAAAGGCAACTTTACATTGCTTATGTAACTGAAAATGGATATATAAATTATCAACCTACCATAAAAAAAGATACTACTTTTTATACCTTAACAAAAAAACTAGGAAATTATAAATTAATGACTGATAGTATTCCTCCTATTATCAAATTAAAGAATTTTAAAAATAACCAGTGGTTAACTCATTATAACAAATTAGAAGTAAAAATTAAGGATAATGGTTCTGGTATTAAAAAATATAGAGGAGAAATTGATGGCTCTTGGATTTTAATGGAATATAATGTTAAAAAAGGTATGTTGACTTATAATTTAGATGATAAAAAATTTATTACTGCAAAACATCAATTAAAAATTACCGTTACTGATAATGTAGGTAACAAAACCATTTTAAATTCAACCTTTTTTAGAAAAAAATAACAACGATTTTGAAAAACACAACCCTACTTTTATTTTTATTTTTTAGTTCTTTTGCATTTTCTCAAACAGCGATTATAAAAGGAGTTGTTAAAAATGCGGATAAAGAACCAATAGAGGGAGTTGCCATAAGTGTTAAAAATTTTGGAACTATTACCAATGAGCAAGGAGCATTTAATTTAAAAGTTCCCGCAAATCAAAAAATAACTATTATAATTAGTCATGTAGCCTATGAATTGCTTAAAAAAATTGTGACTATACCAAAGAATAAAACCTATCGATTTTATCCTGTATTGAAAGCTAAAGTCGAAAAAATTAAGGAAGTAACCGTAGTTGATAAAAAGAAAGATGCACAAGGAATGATTAGTGTAAATCCTACGGATATTACTAAAATACCTGGAGCTAATCAAGGTGTTGAAAATATATTAATGACCTTAGCTGGGGTAAATAATAACAATGAATTAAGCACACAATACAATGTTCGTGGTGGTAATTTTGATGAAAATTTAGTGTATGTTAATGGTATTGAAGTATATCGACCATTTTTAGTTCGTTCTGGTCAACAAGAAGGTTTAAGTTTTGTAAATGGAAACTTAGTAGAAAATGTTAAGTTTTCAGCGGGAGGTTTTCAAGCAAAGTATGGCGATAAATTATCTTCAGTTTTAGATATTACTTATAGAACTCCTAAAGAATTTGCAGCTCGCATTAATGCTAGTTTGTTAGGAGGAAGTGCAACCGTAGAGGGATTACTTTTAAAAAATAAACTAAGTGCATTACTTGGAGTTAGATATAGAAATAACAGTTTATTTATTAATAGTAAAGATATTCAAACCAATTCAAATCCTAATTTTACTGATGCACAATTATTTTTATCCTATTTGGTAAATCCTAAATTTAAAATTGATTTTTTAGGGAATTTTTCATTAAATAACTACAATTACACACCAAAAACCAGAAGAACAAAATTTGGAACTATTACTAATCCGCAGGAATTAATTGTGTATTACAATGGAAAAGAAGATGATAGTTTTAAAACTACATTTGGTGCTATTAAAGGAAATTATATTGTTAACCCAAATTTGAATGTTAGCTTAACAACCTCTGTATATCATACTACTGAAGAAGAATATTATGATATTTTGGCTAGTTATAATTTAGGAGATGTCAATGCTGATTTTGGCTCAAATAATTTTGGTGAAGTTTCGTTTTCTGAAGGAATTGGTTCTCAACTAAACCATGCCAGAAATGATATTGATGCTTTAATTAGCAACGCCCAATTAAAAGCGACTTATAAAAAAGGAAAACATCAAATTGATGTTGGGTTAAAATATCAAAATGAAGATATTAAAGATCGAATTAAAGAATGGGAAGTAATTGATTCTGTTGGATTTAGCGTTCGTCCTCCAAACCAATTTTCAAACAATCAACCTTACGAACCTTTTACTGGAGCTATTGTTCCTTTTCAAAATATAAATAATCAAAATCACACAAACATTGATCGATTAATTTGGTTTGCACAATACAGTAATACTTCCTATTGGAAAACCAATAAAATATGGTATAATTTAGGTGTCCGTTCTCATAATTGGAATGTAAATGGTAAAAATTTACTTACTTCAAATCAAATTATATACAGTATTCGTGGTCAATTTGCCATTAAACCCGATTGGCAAAAAGATATGCTTTTTAGAATAGCTGGTGGTATGTACAACCAACCTCCTTTTTATAAAGAATTAAGAGATTTTAACGGAAATATTGTTCCAAACGTTAAAGCACAAAAATCAATTCAAGTAGTTTTAGGGCATGACTATAGTTTTAAATTATGGAAACGTCCTTTTAAATTGATTTCAGAAATATATTATAAAAACCTAACTAATGTTAATACTTATACTGTTGATAATGTAAAAATTAGATATAAAGCAGACAATAATGCTACTGCCTATGCCACTGGAATTGATATTCGGTTAAATGGCGAATTTGTTCCCGGTACACAAAGCTGGATTAGTATTGGTTATTTAAAAACCGAAGAAAACTACAATCACTTAGGTTATATTTCTCGTCCAACTGATCAACGTTTTAAATTTGGAATGTTATATCAAGATTATGTTCCTAATATCCCAAATATAAAAATGTATTTAAATTTAGTTTTTAATACAGGCGTTCCTGGTGGTTCTCCATCTTATGCAAACCCTTATGATTATCAAAATAGATTAAATGCTTATAAAAGAGCTGATTTAGGAATTTCGTATATTTTTAAAGATGCAATTTATAAAAGCAATAGCTCATTTTTGAAGAATTTTAAAGAATTTAGTTTAGGAGTAGAAATTTTTAATATGTTTGATATTCAAAACTCAATAACTAATACTTGGGTAAGAGATGTATATTCTAAACAATTTTATGGTATTCCAAATTATATGACACAACGTGTTTTTAATGTAAAAATGGATATTAAGTTTTAATTATTTTAAAATTTGACTCGTATGTTCTTTAGTTTTTACTTTAGTTATTACATCTTCAATAATACCTTTTTCATTAATAACAAATGTAGTTCTGTGAATTCCATCATATTCTCTTCCCATAAATTTTTTAGGACCCCAAACTCCAAACGCATTAATAACTTTTTTATCTTTATCTGCTAACAATGGAAAAGGCAATTCATTCTTAGTTATAAAATTTTGTTGACGTTTTGCCGAATCGGCACTTACGCCTAAAACTTCATAACCTTTTGCTAAAAATTGTTGATAGTTATCACGTAAATTACAAGCTTCCATAGTACAACCTGGCGTACTTGCCTTTGGATAAAAAAACAATACTAATTTTTTGCCCTTAAAATTATCTAATTGTATAGTATTCCCTTGCTGATCCAACGCTTTAAAATTTGGTGCTTTATCTCCTACTTTTAATGTTATCATAATTTGTATTTTAGCTTTTTGTAAAGATACTAAAAATGACCAAAAAAGAAAGCGCTCAATTTGTAATTGACACCTTAGAAAAATTATATCCAGAAGTTCCAATTCCTTTAAAACATAAAGATCCTTTTACGTTATTAATAGCAGTTGTTCTTTCAGCGCAAAGTACTGATGCAAGGGTAAATACCATAACTCCACTGTTATTTGCTAAAGCTGATAATCCGTATGATATGATTAAACTTAGCGTTGAAGAAATTAGAGAAATTATAAAACCCGTTGGACTATCTCCTATGAAATCAAAAGGAATTTATGGGTTATCAAAAATAATAGTTGAAAAATTTAATGGAAAAGTTCCACAAACATTTAAAGATTTAGAAGCATTACCTTCTGTTGGTCATAAAACTGCGAGTGTAGTAATGAGCCAAGCTTTTGGAGTTCCTGCTTTTCCTGTGGATACACATATTCACAGACTAATGTATCGATGGAATTTAAGTAATGGTAAAAATGTAAAACAAACTGAAAAAGATGCAAAACGACTATTTCCTAAAAAACTTTGGAACAAATTGCACTTACAAATAATATATTATGGTAGAGAATATTCTCCAGCTCGTGGCTGGAATATAGAAAAAGATATTATTACAAAAACAATTGGCAGAAAATCTTTACTAAAATAAAAAACCCATTTTAGCTAGTAAAATGGGTTAAAAAGAACATTAATTCAAATGTAATTCAATATAGTTTAAGTTGGTTTTAACTACTCGTAATTGCTTAGAGTAATTGAGCAAATATTGAATTATTTCTTCGCTTGGTTGCTCCTTAACAGGAGTCTTTTCAGAGTAAAGTTTCATCATATATTATTAGTTTATAATATGCTAACGATAAAAATTTACTTTTAGTATTTTTTTTAAGAACTTAATAAAATAATTTGATGCTTTTCAATTAATTTTCTCAAATTAATAAGTGCATATCGCATTCTTCCCAAAGCAGTATTTATGCTTACATTAGTACATTCAGAAATTTCTTTAAAGCTCATATCTTTATACATTCGCATAACTAAAACTTCTTTTTGATCTTCAGGTAACTCTTCAATTAAATCTTTTACATCATCTAATATTTGCGATTTAATTATTTGATTTTCAGCATTTAAAACATCATCACTAATGATAGAAAAAATATCAAAATCATCAGTATTAGTAATTGTAGGAATTCTTTTTGAACGCCTAAAATGGTCAATAACTAAATTATGAGCAATACGCATTACCCAAGGTAAAAATTTACCTTCTTCATTGTATCTTCCTTTTTTTAAAGTTTTAATTACTTTAATAAAAGTATCTTGAAAAATATCTTCAGCGATATCTTTATTTAATATTTTAGATAAAATAAAACTAAAAATTCGTTGTTTATGTCGGTATATTAAAATCTCTAAAGATTTTTCATGACCATCAATGTAATTGCTAACTAATACGCCATCAGGTAATTGTGTACTTTTCATAATTGAAATACATTTAGGGGTTAAAAATGTTTGTCTCTATTTTAATTTATAAAAAGTAATATTGTAGTATAGGCGTTCTTTTGTTTTTAAATGAGATTTCAAATATGCTATATTTTTTTCACAAATACAAATTTATTTTACACATAATCATTTAGTTAAAAATTAATTTATTGTGAGTACCTTTGCATTTATTCGTTTTTTAAGACAACAATGACACAAAATATAGCAGCTTTAAGTCCAAAAAAAAATATTTTAATAAAAGGAGCAAAACTTCATAATTTAAAAAATATTGATGTTGCCATTCCTAGAAATAAATTAGTAGTAATTACAGGATTATCAGGTTCTGGTAAATCTAGCTTAGCTTTTGACACCTTATTTGCTGAAGGTCAGCGTAGATACGTAGAGAGTTTATCATCTTATGCACGTCAATTTTTAGGAAAATTAAACAAGCCAAAAGTAGATTATATTAAAGGAATTGCTCCTGCAATTGCTATTGAGCAAAAAGTAAACTCTACCAATCCCCGTTCAACGGTAGGCACTTCTACTGAAATTTATGACTATTTAAAATTACTATTTGCTAGAATTGGAGAAACCTACTCTCCTATTTCTGGTAAAAAAGTAAAAAAACATACCGTAACCGATGTTCTAAATTTTGTAAAAAATATTGAGGAAAATACTAAACTTTTATTGCTTGCTCCTGTTCATATTCCTAGCAAAAGAAGCGTAACGCAAACTTTGAAAATTTTAGCACAACAAGGCTATGCCAGAATTAAATATAAAAATGAAATTCTTAGAATTGATGAAATAAATTCTACTATTAATCATAATTTTTATTTGGTAGTTGACCGAATTATAGTAAAAAAAGATGAAGATTTTTATAATCGATTAGGTGATGCAGTGCAAATTGCTTTTTTTGAAGGCAAAGGAACTTGCATTATTGAAGCTATTGCCACCAATAAACAAACCGTATTTAATAATAAATTTGAACTTGATGGCATTCAATTTTTAGAACCAAACGTACATTTATTTAGTTTTAATAATCCTTATGGAGCCTGTAAAAAATGTGAAGGCTACGGTAATATTATAGGTATTGATGAAGATTTAGTAATCCCAAATACAGCACTATCAATCTTTGAAAATGCAATTTTACCTTGGAAATCTGATACTTTTAAAAAATATAAAGACGATTTAATTAATAATGCATATAAATTTGATATTCCCATTCATAAACCTTGGTTTCAATTATCTGAAGAACAAAAACAATTAGTTTGGAACGGAAACAAATCTTTTAAAGGAATCTCCCATTTTTTTAAACATTTAGAAGCAAAAAGTTATAAAATACAATATCGTGTTATGCTTTCTAGGTACAGAGGTAAAACAAAATGCCCAGTTTGTAATGGTAAACGCTTAAGAGAAGAAGCTAATTATGTAAAAATTACTGATAAAAATATTAGTGATTTAGTTGATTTGCCAATAGATGAACTTATTATTTTCTTTAAAAACCTTAAATTATCTGAACATAATCAAAAAATAGCAAAAAGATTATTGGTTGAAATAAACAATAGATTAACCTTTTTAAACAATGTTGGGCTCAATTATTTAACATTAAACCGAACTTCAAACACACTTTCTGGTGGTGAAAGTCAGCGAATTAATTTAGCAACGTCATTAGGTAGTAGTTTAGTTGGCTCCATGTATATTTTAGATGAACCAAGCATTGGTCTGCATCCAAAAGATACGCAACGCTTGATAAAAGTGTTAAAAGATTTGCGCGATTTAGGTAATACGGTAATTGTTGTTGAACACGATGAAGATATTATGAAAGCAGCCGATGTTATTATTGATATTGGTCCTGAAGCAGGTACGCACGGAGGAAATATTGTAGCTGAAGGAAGTTTTAATGACATTTTAAAATCAAATTCATTAACAGCCAAATATTTAAATGGAACATTAAAAATAGAAATTCCAAAAAAAAGAAGAACTTTAACTAAATTTATTAAAGTTATAGGAGCTCGTGAGCATAATTTAAAAAACATTGATGTAACATTTCCTTTAAATACTTTGACTATGATTACTGGAGTTTCAGGAAGTGGAAAAAGTACTTTAGTTAAAAATATATTATATCCTGCTATGCAAAAACACATTGGCGGTTATGGCGAAAAAGCAGGTCAGTTTACAAAATTAGAAGGCGATTTAAACCAAATTGAAGTAATTGAATTCATCAATCAAAATCCTATTGGAAGATCTAGTAGATCAAATGCAGTAACCTATTTAAAAGTGTATGATGATATCAGAAATTTATTTACACATGAAAAATTATCGAAAATTAGAAACTACCAACCAAAACACTTCTCATTTAATGTAGAAGGTGGCAGATGTGAAGTTTGCAAAGGAGAAGGTGAAGTTACTATTGAAATGCAATTTATGGCTGATGTTCATTTGGAATGCGAAGCTTGTAAAGGCAAACGTTTCAAAAAAGAAATTTTAGAAGTTAAATTTCAAGGTAAAAATATTAGTGATATTTTAAATTCAACCGTTGATGATGCCATTGATTTTTTTGCAGCACACGGCGAATCTAAAATAGTTAAAAAATTACAGCCCTTACAAGATGTTGGTTTAGGATATATCACTCTTGGTCAATCTTCTTCTACCCTTTCAGGTGGTGAAGCACAACGCCTTAAACTAGCTTCTTTTTTAGTTAAAGGTAACCGGCAAAGTAAGTCCCTATTTATTTTTGATGAGCCAACCACAGGATTGCATTTTCACGACATCAACAAATTAATAAAATCGTTTAATGCACTTATTAAAAACGGACATTCAATTATAGTAATTGAACATAATATTGAACTAATTAAATGTGCTGATTATATTATCGACCTAGGAAAAGAAGGTGGTAAAAAAGGAGGAAGTTTAATTTTTGAAGGAACTCCAGAAGATTTAATTCACTGCAAAAATTCATACACCGCACCTTTTTTAGCAGAGAAATTGAGTTAATATTTTTAAATCAACTTATTTCTCTTTTAGTTTTCTTGTTAAAGCTTCTTCAGGAAATGGAAAAACAATGGTTGAATTTTTTTCTGAAGCAATATTAGCCAGTGTTTGATATAATCTCAATTTTATTGCTGATGGTGATTTATCAATTATTTTACCTGCTTTCAATAATGCTGCCGCAGCTTGTTCTTCAGCTTTTGCTAAAATAATTCTTGCTCTTCTTGAGCGTTCAGCTTCCGCTTGACTTGCCATCATACGTTTCATGTTTTCAGGTAACTGAATATCTTTTACTTTTACATCTATAATCTCAATACCCCAATGATTTGTTTCTAAATCAACTATCATTTTTATATTTTTACCCATTTCTTCTCGTTTAGATAAAATGATATCTAATTCAACCTTTCCACAAACATCTCTAAGTGCAGCTTGTGATAATTGGTTTATTGCAAACATATATTCTTCGACCTCTAAAATTGCTTTTTCTGGATTATTAATTTTGAAAAACACTACCCCATCAATACTGCAAGGAACATTATCTGAAGTCATAACTTCCTGAGATACAATATTTATTGTGATTACTCTTATATCAACAATTTGAATGGTTTCAACAACGGGAATAATCCACCTAAAACCTGGTTTTAAAGTTGATATATATTTTCCAAATCTAAATTTCAAACCTCTTTTATATTCATAAATAATCCGAATTCCACTAAATAAAAAGAGTATAAATAGGACGAAAAACAACATTGTAAAGTTCATTTTTAAATATTTTAAATTAAATTGGGATTATATAATTAATAAAATAAGTAAGACCAGTAATTTATTTGTGAGTAATTACTAGTGCCAAACCAAGAATTAATTGGGTAATGATCCTTGATTTTTAATATCAATATAAAATTACAATAAAAATAAATTAAAACAAAATGAGTAAACTATTGATTTAAAATAAATTAAACAAAAAAAGCCTCTCAATTAAGAGAAGCTTTTATTTTGGGTGAAAGACCGGTTTCGAACCGGCGACCTCCGGAACCACAATCCGGCGCTCTAACCAGCTGAGCTACAATCACCATTTATTAGGAGTGCAAATGTAAAACATTTGTTTTTTTTTACAAACCTTTTTCTAAATTAAATTATCAAAAGATTTTACAGCTACATAACGTTCTGTGGTAAAGCCTTCTGCATAATCAACACCAATTAATCTTCCTAAATCTTTCGCCCTATATTCAATACTCTCTAAAAAGTTTTTACTGGTAATTGGTGAAATTGCTTCCTTACTTTCAGGATTGTAAAATTGTGAACTATAAGCTTTTACTGCTTTAATTTTTAAATCCATAAAACCAGAAACATCTACAACAAAATCAGGCTCAATATTTTTCCACTGTATATAATGGTAAACATGTTTAGGTCTCCAAGCAAGTTGTAACTTATCATTTAATTTTGTTTCAATTTTAATTAACCCCGATAAAAAACAAGCATCTGAAACTAATTTACTTCCTTTACCATGATCAATATGTCGGTCATCAATAGCATTACACAGTACTATTTCAGGCTTATATTTTCGAATAATTTTTATTATTTCAAGTTGATGTTTTTTGTCATTAGTAAAAAAACCATCTAGAAATCCTAAATTTTCACGCACTTCAACATTCAAAATTTCAGCTGCATTTTTTGCCTCTATAGCTCTAATTTTAGCTGAACCACGTGTTCCTAATTCTCCACGAGTTAAATCTAAAATTCCAACTTTTTTGCCTAATTTAATTTCTTTTGCGATGCTAGCTCCACAACCCAATTCAACATCATCTGGGTGAGCACCTATTGCCAAAATGTCTAATTTCATATACTGATAATTAAAATAAGATTATGACAAATATATAATAATTATTGTAGGATAAAGGATACAAATATTTAATTAGTAATCACTTAAAATTTGATTATCATTATTATTAAAAAAAATAAATGGTAAAAAAAGGTAAATAAAAGGTAATTTTATTTGGTTAATTGGAAATTTGTTTTTACATTTGACATAAGATTTTAAGACTATTAACCCCAAACCCCCACCCAATGAAAAAAATAGTAACCCCAATCTTAATTTTATTAGCTACATTTCAGTTTGCTTTTTCACAAATTACAGATTCAGAAAAAAGTGCTTTGCTTGATTTATACAAATCAACAAATGGACAAAGTTGGAACAATACGTGGGATTTATCTGCGGATGTTAGTACTTGGTACGGAGTAACCGTTGAAAACAATACCGTTACAAAAATTGATTTAGGGATGAATAATTTGGCTGGTGAAATTCCTTCTTCAATAAGTAATTTAAAAAATTTAAGAAACCTAAACTTAGGCTTCAATAAAATAGGTGGAACAATTCCTGATGAAATTACTTCAATACAATCTTTAGAAACTTTGCAATTATTTATGAACCAAATAGAAGGAGAAATACCAAATTCTATTGGTAATTTACAAAACTTAAAAGTATTTGAAGTTTTTAATAATTTTATAAGTGGAGAATTACCTGCATCAATCTACAAGTTAACTAAACTTGAAAAATTACAATTAAGTAGCAATCGTTTAACAGGAACTCTTTCTGCAAATGTCAAAAATTTTAAAAATTTACATCAACTAAGTGTATTTGACAATTCGTTTTATGGCAAAATCCCTCAAGAACTTGGTTCATTAATAGGATTAACCGAACTTTCCTTAGGAAATAATTTATTTGAAGGAAATATTCCTCTTCAATTAAATAAATTAACCAATTTAGAAACGCTATTACTAAATAATAATAGATTAGTTGGATCAGTTGATAAGAGCATTAAAAAATTGCCACATTTACTAACTTTAGAATTCAGTAATAATCCAAAAATTATTGATGTTAGTTCAAATCCAGTTACGCAAACAACTATGAAACCATAATAAACTTTAAATAAACAACCCCACGAAGAAGGAGGCTGAGAAATCAGCCTCCTTTTTTTATTATGTATCTTAAAATTATTGTAATATTTATAACTAAAACGTTTTCGTGCTAAAAATCAATGATATAAATCACCAATAATAAATTAGCAATCCGTAAATTTGTATCACTTTTTATTAAAAAACTAAATTAATATAAAATATAATTAAAAGATGGAGACGTTAAAAAATGTAAAACAGCGAGTTTATAAGTTTGGAGACAAAACTGCAGACGGTAATAGTACTATGAAAAACCTATTAGGCGGTAAAGGTGCAAATTTAGCTGAAATGAGTGCAATTGGAATTCCCGTTCCTCCCGGTTTTACAATTACAACAGATGTTTGTACAGAATATAATAAACTTGGTAAAAATGAAGTTGTTGCTTTATTAAAAAACGATGTTGAAGCTGCAGTTGCCAATGTAGAAAATTTAATGGGAACAAAATTTGGCAGCAATGAAAATCCCTGTTTACTTTCTGTACGTTCTGGGGCAAGAGTTTCTATGCCTGGAATGATGGATACTGTTTTAAACCTCGGTATGAACGATAATTCTGTAGAAGGTTTAATTGCAAAAACTGGTAATGCAAGGTTTGCTTGGGATTCATATAGACGTTTTGTTCAAATGTTCGGCGGTGTTGTATTAGGTATTGAAGCAAAATCAAAAGAAGATCATGATCCATTTGAAGAAATTATTTATAAAGCAAAAGAAACAAAAGGTGTTGAATTAGATACTGAATTAGAGGTTGAAGATTTAAAACAAATGGTGGCTGACTTTAAAGATGCTTGTACTGCTCAAACTGGTAAAGCTTTCCCTGAAGATCCTTGGGATCAACTTTGGGCTAGTATCACTGCCGTATTTGATAGCTGGATGAATCCTAGAGCTATTTATTATAGAGGAATGAATCAAATTCCTGAAGAATGGGGAACTGCGGTTAATGTGCAAGCAATGGTTTATGGTAATATGGGTAACAACTCCGGTACAGGTGTAGCCTTTACCAGAGATGCAGCAACTGGTGAAAATATTTTTAATGGAGAATATTTAATAAATGCTCAAGGTGAAGATGTAGTTGCTGGGGTAAGAACGCCACAACAAATTACCTTAGAAGGTTCAAAAAGATGGGCTATTTTAGCTGAAGTTTCTGAAGATGATAGAAAAACTAACTACCCTTCCTTAGAAGAATTAATGCCAACTATTTTTAAAGAATTAAATACTACTCAAAATAAGCTTGAAGAACATTATAATGATATGCAAGATTTAGAGTTCACCATACAAGATGGTAAACTTTGGATGTTACAAACTCGTACTGGTAAACGTACTGCTGCAGCTATGGTTAGAATAGCAATGGAGTTATTAGAAGAAGGTAGAATAACCGAAAAAGAAGCAATATTACGACAAGAACCTGCTAAATTAGATGAACTTTTACATCCAGTTTTTGATGGTGACGCCATTAAAGCAGCTAAAGTGTTAGCAAAAGGATTGCCTGCTTCACCTGGCGCAGCATCAGGACAAATAGTTTTCTTTGCTGATGAAGCTAATAAATATCCTGTATCTATCCTTGTACGTGTAGAAACATCTCCTGAAGATTTAGAAGGAATGAATATTGCAAAAGGAATTTTAACTGCTCGTGGTGGTATGACTTCTCATGCTGCAGTAGTTGCTCGTGGAATGGGTAAATGTTGTGTATCTGGTGCTGGAAATATCCAAATTAACTACAAAACCAGAATTATGACCGTTGATGGCGAAAAATTGAAAGAAGGCGATTGGATTTCTTTAAATGGTTCTACTGGTGAAGTTTATGAAGGTGAAATTGCAACTAAAGATGCTAAATTAAGCGGAAACTTTAGTAAAGTAATGAAACTTGCTGATAAATATAGAACGCTTGGAGTTAGAACAAATGCTGAAACTGAAAGGGAATGTAAAGTAGCCGTTGAGTTTGGTGCAGAAGGTATTGGTCTTTGTCGTACTGAACATATGTTCTTTGAAGGAGAACGTTTAATGCGTATGCGTGAAATGATTTTAGCTGAAGATGAAACTGGAAGACGTGAAGCTTTAAATAAATTATTACCAATTCAACGTAAAGACTTTAAAGATGTATTTGCTGCAATGGCAGGACTTCCTGTAACCGTTCGTTTATTAGATCCACCATTACATGAATTTGTTCCTCACGAAGAAGAAAATCAAAAAGAAATGGCTAAAGAAATGGGAATTTCTGTAGAAGCTATTAAACAAAAAGTGAGTGATTTACATGAATTTAACCCAATGTTAGGTCATAGAGGTTGTAGATTAGGAATTACATATCCTGAAATTACTGAAATGCAAGCAAGAGCTATTATTGAGGCTACTTTAGAATTAAAAGCTGAAGGAATTAAAACATTCCCTGAAATTATGATTCCTCTTGTTGGAACTGTTAAAGAATTTAAATTACAAGAAGAAATTGTTAGAAGGATTGCAGATGAAGTATTTGCAGAAAAAGGCGATAAAATTGATTACCTTGTAGGAACAATGATTGAAATTCCACGTGCTGCTTTAATTGCAGATAAAATTGCTGAAGTTGCTGAGTTTTTCTCATTTGGAACAAATGATCTTACTCAAATGGGCTTTGGTTATTCTCGTGATGATGCAGGTAAATTCTTACCAATTTATATAGAAAAAGGAATTTTAAAAGCTGATCCTTTCCAAGTATTAGACCAAGAAGGAATTGGACAATTGGTTGAAATGGGAACCACAAGAGGTCGCTCTACAAATCCAAATCTTAAAGTAGGTATTTGTGGAGAACACGGTGGAGAACCAAGTTCTGTAGAATTTTGTCACAGAATTGGTATGAACTACGTTAGTTGTTCTCCTTTTAGAGTTCCAATTGCTCGTTTAGCTGCTGCTCAAGCTGCAATTAGAGATTAATAAAACTATTATAGTTTGTGCATTTTGATAAAATTTCGTCAATTCGAGTGAATTTTAGCCTTTTTAGGCTTAAAATTAGTATCGAGAATGGGTTTTTTATTTAAAGACAAATATTCTCGATACAATTTTTTATCAAAAATTACTCGAATTGACGTAATAATACGTTTAAAGAATACTCATTCACAACGAGTTATTATATTTAATTAAAATTCCATCTTTTTTTAAAAGGTGGAATTTTTTTTATCATTCATTTCAATTATATTCGTTGTATGATTAAAGTTGTTATTCTCGGAGCTGGAAATGTTGCTTTTCATTTAATTAATGTATTCTCAAAAAATAAAGATGTTAAGTTACTTCAAGTATATAATCGTAATATTCAAAAAATTCAATATTTAAAAAATGATGTTGAAATAACAAATAACCTTTTCCATCTAAACAAAACTGCTGATATTTATATTATTTCAATACCAGATGATTCAATTTCAGAATTTTCTAAACAACTAAAACTCCCTAATAAATTAGTAGTACATACCTCGGGAAGTGTTGCTATAAACGCTTTAAAATCAACAAGTAATAAAGGTGTTTTTTATCCGTTGCAATCCTTTTCAAAAAATAAAAAAATTTCATTCAAAACTATTCCTATTTGTGTGGAAGCAGAAAATAAAAACGATATAACACTTTTAGAAAAATTAGCAACTGTAATTTCAACAAAATGTTACCAAATAAATTCAGAACAAAGAAAACAAATTCATTTAGCAGCTGTTTTTGTTAATAATTTTGTAAATCATTTGTATTATTTAGGGAATAGTATTTGTGAAGAAAATAATATTCCTTTTGATATTTTGCATCCTTTAATAAAAGAAACAGCTGAAAAAGTAGAACATCTTTCACCTTTTAAAGCTCAAACAGGACCTGCCAAAAGAAATGATATAAAAACCATGGAAAAACAGTTAGCAATGTTACCAAAAAATAAAAAAGAAATTTATACATTGCTTAGCAATTCTATCTTAAACACCTATGGAAAAAAGTTATAAAGAAATAATGCCGCAGATTACTACTTTCATTTTTGATGTAGATGGAGTTTTAACTAATGGAGAAGTTACCATTACTACCAATGGAGAATTGGCACGAAAAATGCACACTAAAGATGGATTCGCATTAAAAACTGCCATTTTAGAAGGTTATAATGTGTGTATTATATCAGGAGGAACTAATGAGGGAGTTAGAATTCGTTTGCATGGATTAGGAATTAATGATATTTATCTGGGAACTCATGAAAAAATGATACAGTTTAAAGAATATATTACTACTTATAATATAAATCCTAAACATATTTTATATATGGGTGATGATATACCTGATTATCCAGTAATGAAAAAAGTTGGGTTGCCAAGTTGTCCAAAAGATGCTGTTCCAGAAATACAAGCAATATCAACCTATGTTTCACAAAAAAAAGGTGGAAAAGGGTGTGTAAGAGATGTAATTGAACAAGTATTAAAGGTTCAAGGAAAATGGCACAAACATTTTGATGCTAAATACGATTAACATAAAACATATTAATAAATAAACATAAATTTTTTAAACTCATGAAAAAACATATTTTTTTAGCAATTACGCTTGTATTTACTTCTGTTTTAGTTAGTAATGCACAATCAATTTTTGGCAAATGGAAAACCATTGATGATAATACTGGAATTGAAAAATCCATTGTAGAAATATATAAGGTTGATGGAAAAGCTTATGCAAAAGTTTTACAAATTTTAGAAAAAGGTAAAGAAGACGAACTTTGTGATAAATGTAAAGGAGCTAAAAAGGGTAAACCAATTAAAGGAATGAAAATTATTAATGGATTATCACAAGATGATGGTGAATGGAATGGTGGTAAAATTTTAGATCCAAAAGTAGGCAAAGAATATAAATGCTATATAACACTTGAATCACCTAATAAACTAAAGGTTAGAGGATATATTGGTTTTTCTTTATTTGGTAGAACTCAATATTGGTACAGAGTTGAAGAATAATTTTTTTAACTATAAATTAAAAAAAGCCAACTAAACGTTGGCTTTTTTTGTTAAATTATAAACTTAGTTCTTTTTTTTCAACATTGGCACAAATTTAAAATCTCCTAATTCATGCTTTTCAAATTTTTTAACGCCGGTTCTTATAAAAAGGGTCATAACTTGGGTGTCATCACCCACAGGAATTACTAGCCTGCCTCCTATTTTAAGCTGTGCTAATAAGGCTTTCGGAACAAATGGAGCTCCTGCAGTTACAATAATTCCATCAAATGGAGCTTCTGTAGGCAATCCTTTATATCCATCACCAAAAATTAATCGTTTTGGTTTATATCCCAATTTTGGTAAAAACAAATTCGTTTTTTTAAATAATTCTTTTTGGCGTTCAATGGAATATACTTTTGCTCCCATTTCAATTAAAACTGCCGTTTGATAACCCGAACCTGTTCCTATTTCTAAAATTTTATCTCCACTTTTAACTTCTAATACTTCCGTTTGAAAAGCAACCGTATAAGGCTGAGAAATAGTTTGATCAGCTGCAATTGGAAAAGCTTTATCCTTGTAAGCAAAATCTACAAATCCAGAATCCATAAATAAATGGCGTGGAACATTAGCTATAGCTTTTAAAACATTTTCATCAACAATTCCTTTATTTTTAACGGTAGTTACTAACTGATTTCTAAGTCCTTTATGTTTGTGGGTGTCTTTCACTCTTTAATTAAATTTCAAAGTCTAAAAGTAGGAATAAATGAGTAAAGATTAGTACTTTTGTTCTCATAAAATTAAATAGAAAACTATGCTTAATGTAGGCGTTTTAGGTGCAGGTCATCTTGGTAAAATTCATTTGAAATTATTACAACAATCAAAAAAATATAATTTAGTTGGTTTTTATGATCCAATTGAAGAAAACGCTAAAAAAGTAGCTAATGAGTTTGGTTATAAATCTTTTAAAAGTGTTAGTGAACTTATTAAAAATGTAGATGTTATAGATATTGTTACTCCCACACTTTCTCATTTTGATTGTGCAAAGGAAGCCATTACTGCTGGTAAACATATTTTTGTTGAAAAACCTATAACAAAAACTATTGAACAAGCTGATACTTTACTCAAATTGATAAAAAAATATAACGTTAAAGGACAAGTTGGTCATGTTGAACGTTTTAATCCTGCATTTACTGCGGTTAAAAATTCCATCCATAATCCAATGTTTATTGAAGGGCATCGCTTGGCTGAATTTAATCCAAGAGGAACAGATGTTCCTGTAGTGTTAGATTTAATGATTCACGATATTGATATTATTTTAAGTATTGTAAACTCAAAAGTAAAACATATAAGTGCAAGTGGCGTTTCAGTAATTAGTGATACTCCTGATATTGCGAATGCCAGAATTGAATTTGAAAACGGTTGTGTAGCAAATTTAACTGCAAGTAGAATTTCATTAAAAAACATGCGTAAAACTAGATTTTTTCAAAAAGATGCTTATATCGCTGTTGATTTTTTTGAAAAAGCTACTGAAGTAGTTCGGATGAAAGATGCTCCTGAAAAACCAGGAGATTTCGATATGATTTTACAAAATGCCGAAGGTATTAAAAAACAAATCTACTTTGAAAATCCAACTATTGAAACAAACAATGCAATTTTAGATGAATTAGAAACTTTTGCGGATGCCATAAATAATAACACAACTCCAATTGTTTCTTTAAAACAAGGAACCGAGGCTTTGCGAGTTGCCCAAATGATAATTAATGACTTTTAAATAAAATAAATTATGAAAAATATAGCTGTAATTGGAGCAGGAACTATGGGTAACGGAATTGCTCATGTATTTGCACAAAACAATTTTAAAGTAAATTTAATTGATATTTCGGAGGAAGCTTTATCTAAAGGATTAGCCACTATTACAAAAAATTTAGATAGATTATTAATTAAAGAACGAATTACAGAAGATATAAAAAATAAAACGCTTCAAAATATTACCACTTTTACGGCTATTTCCGAAGGAATAAAAAATGCCGATTTGGTAATTGAAGCGGCTACTGAAAATGTAGATTTAAAATTAAAAATATTTAAGCAAATAGATGCTGAAGCTCCAAAAGATACAATTTTAGCAACCAATACTTCCTCTATTTCCATCACTAAAATTGCCGCTGTAACTAACCGTCCTGATAAAGTGATTGGTATGCATTTTATGAATCCTGTTCCAATTATGAAATTGGTAGAAATTATTAGAGGTTATTCTACTTCAAATAAAGTTACTGCAAGTATTATGGAATTATCTAAAAAATTAGGTAAAGTACCTGTTGAAGTCAATGATTATCCTGGGTTTGTTGCTAACCGAATTTTAATGCCAATGATTAATGAAGCAATAGAAACTTTATATAATGGCGTAGCTGGTGTTTACGAAATTGATACCGTTATGAAATTAGGTATGGCTCACCCAATGGGACCTTTACAGCTAGCCGATTTTATTGGTTTAGATGTTTGCCTATTTATTTTGAATGTGATGTATGATGGATTTAAAAATCCAAAATATGCTCCTTGTCCGTTATTAATAAACATGGTTCAAGCAGGAAAACTTGGAGTTAAATCTGGTGAAGGTTTTTATGATTATTCTGAACATAGAAAAGCTGAAAAGGTAGCTTCACAATTTGTATAAAAAATAAAAAAAGCCGCTTTAAGCGGCTTTTTTTATTATAAATATTTTAGAAAGAAATCCATCATCATTTCTTTAAGCTGATAATGCATTTTTATAAATGTTTTCATTTCTTCTCTAAGTAATACTTGTTTTTCATGAAATTTAGCTTCACTTCCATCTTCAAATTTAGTTTGAGCTAATTCACGCTTTTTCATTCTAATTCTGTGTCTTAAGTGTCCCATTACATCTTTTTCACGAATTATTTTATTTTGAAATTTTTCTAGTTGAATATCAACTTCTGATCCTAATTTCCGTAAGGCAACTTCTTCTAACTTTTCTTCAAAATAATCCATTTCACTTTCTTGAAATTTCAATTCTCTTTTCCAAACATCAAGGTTGAAGTTTAGATCACTTAAGAATACTAACTGACTTTCCATATCCTATTTCCGTTTAAAATTTATACTATAAAGTTCTGATTTTTATTCTAATTTTTCATTGATAAAAGTCATAAAAAAAACTTAATTTTTTCATGTTTTTAATCCAAAAAATTACTTTTATAAAGATATAAAAAAAAGTGTTTTAAAATAAATTAAAACGCTTGTAAATTTATATTAACTATTAATTTCTTCTTCTGCCTCTATTATTATTTTCCTCATCATCGCCTTTAGAAGTTTTATTCCAAATTTTAATTTCATCATCTTTTGTAACTCCAGAAAGTATTTCTACATTAATTCCATCTGAAATACCTAACTCAACATCTTTCTTTTCAAATTCTTGATCTCCTGTTTCAACTTCAACATAAGGCTTTTCTGTTTTTTTATCAAATTGTAACAAAGCTTCTTTTATAGATAAAACGCTATCTTTTTTAGCTAAAACTATGTCTGCATTTGCACTATAACCCGCTCTAATAAAATAATTATCATCTAAGGTAAGATCACCTTTAATTTTAAACTGAACCGCTCCGTTTTCTTCTGTTCCTTTTGGGGCAATAAAATTTAATTTAGCTGGAAATTTTTTATTTTCAATGGCTCCTAAAGACACCTCCAAAACAGTTCCTTTTTTTATTTTGCCAACATCTGCTTCATCAACTTTACCTTCAAAAATCATTTTTGTCATATCAGCAATGGTTGCAATAGTTGTTCCTGCATTAAAGGTATTTGCTTCTATCACTTGGTTTCCTTTACGAACAGGAATTTCTAAAACCGTTCCTGAAATCTCAGCTTTAACAAAGGTATTAGCCGTTTTTCCCATACCAGCAGCAGAACCTTTTCTAATAATTTCCAAATTATTTTTAGCGTTTAACAAATCTTGTTTGGCACTATTATAATTTAATTCAGCGGTTTCAAAATCTTGTTTAGAGATAACTCCTTTTTCAAACAACACTTTATTTCTATTGTACAATGTTTTGGTATTATCAAAACGAAGTTTTGCATTTTTAACATTACCTTCAGCACTATTTAAAGATTGAACATTTGGAACCACACGAATGGTAGCAATTAAATCGCCAACTTTAACTTTAGCTCCTTCCTCTACAAATATTTTATCAATAATACCTGATACTTTTGGTTTTATTTCAATTTCTTCTAATGGCACTACCTTACCTGTAGCTACTGTTTTTTTAACGATATTGGTTACAAATGGTTTTTCAGTTTTGTATTGAATTGGATTCTTTCGGTTTTTCATACCAAACCAAACTAATACAGCAATTAGTAACACTGCAATGGTTCCAAAAAATATTGTTTTTTTCATTATAATTGATTTTCGATTTATGACTAATTTATTCTTCTCTTAATGCTTCAATTGGTTTTATACTTACTGCGGTTTGTGCTGGTATTAGTCCTATTAAAGTACCTAAAACGACTAAGGTTAATGCTGCAATTAATATAACTGGTATATCTACCGTAGGATTTGTTAATGTTGGATTATCTCCTTTTCCTAAAGTAGCATCTATAATCATTAATACTATTCCTCCAAAAATAATTCCTAATGCACCTGCAATACTTGTTAAAAAAACAGATTCCAGTACAATTTGACGTTTTATTTCCCAAGGTTTTGCTCCTAATGCTCTGCGTATTCCTATTTCTTTAGTTCGTTCTTTTACCGTAATTAGTAATATATTTCCAATTGCAAAAACACCAGCTATTAAGGTTGCTATACCAACAAACCAAGTTAAAAATTGCATTCCTGTTAAGAAACCCGTAACTTTTTTTATTCTTTCTCCTAAATTAAAACTTCCAAAAGCTCTATTATCATTGGGATTTACACCATGTAAATTTTTCAGAAGTAATTTAACATCTGCTTCTATTTGAGTAATATCAAAACCCGGTTTGCCTGTAATCATCATGAAATTGAAGCTATTACCTCTATTATAAACTTGTTGAAATGTTGTAAATGGAATATGAATAGCTCCTTGCGGGCCTCCCATTTGACTCGCTTTAAACATTCCAACCACATTGTAATTGATCCTGTCTATTTTAATATACTGACCGATTGGGAATTCATCTTTGTCAAAAAGTTGCTTATATATTTCTTCTTCAATGACACAAACTTTCTTTTTCTCAACAATATCATTATGATTTATAAACCTGCCATAAACTAAATTTACTTTTTGAACTTTATCAAACACAGGATAGTCTCCAGAAATTGTAAACGTTCCTGTTTTAAAATTATTTATGGCTAATGCCTGAGTTTGTAAACGTGGAACCACAAATTCTAATCCTTTAATTTCATTTTTAATATTTTGAAGATCGCTCATTTTTAAGGTTAATCGTCTACCTTCTTGGAAACCTTTAAATGGTTTACTGGTTTGTTGTGCCCATACAAATACACTATTTGTTGCAAAGTTTCCAAACAATCTGTTAAAATTGTTTTCAACTCCTCTTGCTGCACCTAATAAAACTACTAATAAAAAAATACCCCACATTACTCCAATAATAGTAATTCCTGTTCGTACTTTATTTTTACGAATACTACTATAAATTTCCTGCCAAGTATCTCTGTCAAATAAAAAATTCATTTATTTTTGTTTTATTCTACATTATTGTTAAATACAATTCGAAAATCAAATTTTAATTATGTATATCCGTTTTGTGTCATATTTCATATTTATACGTCATGCTGAACTCGTTTCAGCATCTCATAGTTTTTACTAATCACCGATTTATATTGATGAGACTCTGAAACAAGTTCAGGGTGACGAACATTTTATGATTAATTACGAACCCAATCAATTTTAATTTTTTCATTTCATGATTATTTGTCGTTTAATGCTACAATTGGTTTTATACGAGCTGCTCTTTTTGCGGGTAAATATCCTGCAATAGTTCCTGCTATTACTAAAATAATAGTGGCTCCAACTACTACATAGGTTTCAACACTAGGATTTACAATAAAATATTTTTCTAAACTTTTTCCTAAAGCCTTTAAAGCAAATACACCAATTAATAAACCTGAATATCCAGCAATTGCTGTAACAAAAATAGACTCCATCATAATCATACCTACAATTGAATTTGGTGTTGCTCCTAATGCTTTTCGTATTCCTATTTCTTTGGTTCGTTCCTTAACAATATACACCATAATATTACTTATGCCTATAATTCCTGCTACTAAAGTTCCAATACCTATAAAAAGAATTATCACATTTAAAACCATCATAAATTGTTGTACCTTTTTAGCGTCTTCTGCATAATTATGAACTCTAATTGCTCTTTGGTCTCTTGGATCAATATTATGCCTTTCCTTTAACATTTTAGTAAGCATATTTGAAAATGAAATTGCTTCATCAGCACTAAGTATCGGATTAAAAGTTAAACCAAATCTATCCACCTCATCATTGGGTTTATAAATTCCTTGAGCCGTACTAAATGGAGTATAAATAAAACGTTCATCGTTATCACCACCTGGATCGCTGAAAACACCAATTACTTTATATGAAATTCCATCTAGGTTAATGTTTTTACCCATAGCACTTCGGTTTTCAAACAAATCCTTTTCTACCATTCTACCAATAGCAATAACTTTTGCTTTTTCTTTTAAATCTATAAAACTTATAAATCTTCCTTCCTGTATAACTGCTTCTTCTAAAGGTTGATAATCTGGATAAACACCTCTAACTGTATATCTATTTTGTTCTCCTTTATAAATTGCTAATACATTAAAACGTTCTATATTAGGGCTGAAAAATTGAATTTTACCAGCAAATTTCTCATTCATAAATTTAGAATCGTCGTTTCTAAACTGAATTTTTCTACCGCTTTGTAATCCTTTATATGGTTTTGTAGTTCTACCTGAACGTATATAAATAGAATTCTGGGCATCACCAGTAAACGACTTTTCAAAGGCGTGTTTTAGTCCGTTACCTACACCAAAAAGTAAGGTGAAAAGTAAAATAGCAAAAGCAATAGTAAACCCAGATAAAACAGTTCTTAATTTGTTTTTACTAATGGTTTGAAAAATTTCTGTCCAACGATCTAAATCAAACATAATTTATACGGTTGTTTTTTTAATCGTTTTTTCATCACTTGTAATTACACCATCTTTTAAACGGATAATTCTATCTGTTTCTTCTGCAATATCTTCTTCGTGCGTCACTACAATAATAGTCATGCCTTCCCGGTTAATTTCTTTTAATAATTCCATTACTGAATGTGAGGTAACAGAATCTAACGCTCCTGTTGGTTCATCTGCTAAAACTACCTTTGGGTTTGTTACCAAAGCTCGTGCAATTGCAACCCGCTGTTTTTCACCTCCTGAAAGTTCACTTGGTAAATGATCTGCCCTGTCTTTTAAGCCTACCTTTTCTAAATATTGTAATGCAATTTTTTGACGTTCTTTTCTCCCTATTCCTTTATAATAAAGAGGAAGTGCAACATTTTCTAAAGCATTTTTATAAGTAATTAAATTAAATGACTGAAATACGAAACCTAAAAATTTATTTCTAAGAATTGCCGCTTTTTTTTCATCCAAATGCTCAATTGATTGTCCGTTTAAAAAGTATTTACCTTTATCATGCTCATCTAATAAACCAATGATATTTAATAAAGTTGATTTTCCAGAACCGGATGAGCCCATAATGGATACAAATTCTCCTTCTTTTATATGTAAATCTAATCCTTTTAATACATGCAAAGAATCTTTACCTATTGGGTATGATTTATGTAGTTTTTCAATCCTAATCATTTGGTTATTATTTTTAAACGAATATAAAAATTGCTTATGACTGCTATTCCTAATATTTTGTTAAAAGACGATTCAGCTTTAAACTTGTAACTTTGTATTGTGCAAAAAATTAAAAATAAAACTATTATTCTTTTTGATGGGGTTTGCAACTTGTGTAATTCATCCATCAATTTTATAATAAAACACGATACTAAAAAGCAATTTTTGTTTGCTTCACTTCAATCAGACGCTACAAAAGATTTATTGTTACAATTTGGTATTAAAAATTCGCCAATAGATTCAATTATTTTGGTTAAAAACAATAAAATTTATAAAAAATCAACTGCAATTTTAAAAATTTCAAAACATTTAAATTATGGTTTAAAATTTTGTTATGTGTTTATAATCATTCCCAAATATTGGAGAGATTTGGCTTATGATTTTATTGCAAAAAGACGCTATAAATGGTTTGGTAAAAGGGAAAGTTGTATGAAACCTTCCCTAGAATTAAAAAGTAGATTTTTAGATTAGATAAATTTATTTTTTTGGATAATTATCATCCCAATCTTTAACTTTTGGCTTTCCTAATTTTCCTAATGTTTTTGCAACTATCATAGACACTGTTGCATCACCAGTAACATTAACCATTGTTCTACACATATCTAATGGTCGGTCAATAGCAAAAATTAAAGCCAATCCTGCTTCTGGAATACCAGCTTGTGCTAAAACTATTACTAACATAACCATACCAGCTCCTGGAACTGCAGCGGAACCAATACTTGCCAATGTTGCAGTAACAATTATCCCTAATTGAGTTCCTAAAGATAAATCCATTCCAAATGCTTGAGCAATAAAAACTGCAGCAACAGCTTGATATAAACTTGTACCATCCATATTTATAGTTGCTCCAATAGGTAATACAAAACTACTGACCTCTTCATCAACACCTAAATGTTCCGTAACACGCTCCATGGTAACAGGTAAAGTTGCCGCACTACTGCTTGTTGAAAATGCTAATAATTGGGCTGGTGAAATTCCTTTTAAAAAGAACGATGGCGTTTTTTTAGTAAAAAGCCACACTATTAAATTGTAAAAAGCAATCATAATTAACAAGCCTAATAAAACGGTAAAAGCGTACCAAATAAGTGCCTTAAACAAATCTACACTTGGGGATTCAACTACTAATGCGGCCAACAAAGCAAAAACACCATAAGGTGCCGCCAACATAATTAAATCTATTATTTTTAAAATAACTTCATTAAAACCATCAAAGAATTTTTTAACAGGTGAAGCTTTTTCTTCGGGTATTAATATAAGTCCAATACCAAATAGAATGGCAAAAAATATTACCTGAAGCATATTTTTATTATTAGTTGCTGCACCAAAAATATTTTCAGGAACAATATCTACTAAGGCTTGTAAAGGTCCACTTTGTTTTTGTAAAGCTGCTTGTTCTTTGTATTTAGTAGTACTTTCTCCATAATTTTGAACTAATTCTTGTCTCGTTTTTTCTGAAATTGAGTTTCCTGGTTTTATTACATTTACTAAAAATAATCCTATAGAAACAGCAATAACCGTGGTAATAATATATATTCCAATAGTTCTACCTCCCATTGCTGATAATTTTGAAATATCTTTTAAATCTGAAACTCCCTTTATTAAGGAAGCAAGTATTAATGGAACTGCAATTAATTTTAACGAGTTGATAAATATTTTACCAAATGGTTTAATCCAATCTTGTATTATTTCTTTCCCTCCATCAAAATAAGTAAATAAAATACCTACAACCACTCCTAAAACCATTCCTATTAATATTTGCCAATGCAACGCTAATTTTTTCATATAGTAAATTTAAAATTTCGGGTAAGTTAAAAAATTAATGAAACTTATGCTATATAAACAAAAAAAAAGCACTAAAAAGTACTTTTTTTTATAAATTTTCCCAAATAATTTAAAATTTATAACGTAAAGATAGTGCTATATCTAAATCTGTATTGCTTCCATAATTTCCAATAATTCCAATTTCTGGTCTAAAATCTAATGAAATTAATAATGGGATTCCAAAATTATATTCAATACCTACATCGCCATCAGCATTTATAAATAAGCCATCATTTCTATTAGAATTTATTCTTGAATCGTTCCAAGAACCAATGCCTGCACCAAACCCTGCATACCAATTAAATCCACCATCAATATTCCAAATCCATTGATAAATCCCTGATAGCTTATATGCATCAAAATCATTTTGATTTCTATAACCTAAATTTAATTCAAAACGATTTATTTCTGATAATTTTCTTTGATAAGTTAATTCTCCTCCAAAACCATTATTATCTCCAAACCGTATTCCAAATGCATGCTTCGACACTCCTTGAGCTGACATTGTTAAACTAATTAAACTGATAATAACAACAAAAGTCCTCATTTTTTTCATAATATTGAATTTTTTAATAATTACCTTTTCTATTCGGTAATTTTTTATGTTTCTTTTCTCATTCCGATAACTATCGGAACTGTTTGCTCTGAAAATCCTTTCCGTTTCATTTCTAAAATCTGAGATTTCTCCGCTTTCTTAAATTTCTATTTTAATGAACTTTTATCAAATCTGAGTTGAATCCGCCATTAAAGTTAACGGGTTAGGCTAGGAAAAGTTGCGATTGGTAAATCGTACTTTTCCGATGTTTATCGTTAGTTATTAACAAAGAATCAATAGTTCTTTAATATTTAAAATATTTTTCGTATCTTTATGCTATGGAAAAAATAGATTTAAGAAGCGTAAAAGACCAAGAGAGAAACATCATTCGTAGAGATGCTATAAAG
>NZ_JAKIUR010000035.1 GCF_021647475.1 Lutibacter sp. | reverse complement strand
AATTAGTAAAAAGATTACGTTGACTAAAACCTTTATAAGGATGAAACTGAAATTCTATTTGGTCCTTTGTAATCGGTTAATTAAGAATGGGGACTAATACAGGCAATAGACCTAAAATCTAGCGGCAAGCTAAGTTCACCCCATTCTTTTTTTGTAAAGTAAAAATACTTAATAAATAAGAAAATCTTTACTTTACAAATCTAAAGGACGGCAAGGCAGGTAATTTTTGATAAAAAATTGTATCGAGAACGATTGTCTTTAACTAAAAAACCTATTTTCTACACTAACTTTAAGCCTAAAAGGGCTAAAATTTATTCGAATTAACAAAATTTTATCATAATGCACAACGGATAAATAAAATTTTATATTACTCTATTAACCAGCTCATTATCTTCATTTTTAATTTAGTATAAGGAGCATATTTTAAATTAAATTCTAGCCAAAAAGGTTTATCTAAAATACTTTTATAGTGTGAAAAAGTACTAAAACCATCTTTACCGTGATAATTACCAACACCACTTAAACCAACTCCTCCAAAAGGGAGATTACTATTGGTTAAATGCATCACACTATCATTAATAGCACCACCTCCAAAGGAAATTTCGTTTAATATTTTTTTAATTTTTTTTCTGTTTTTAGAATAAATATAACAGGACAATGGTTTTGGTTTTCCCTTTACCATTGTTATAGCGGTATCAAGCTCGGAAAAAGGAATGACAGGAAGAATTGGACCAAATATTTCATCTTGCATAATGGGATCATTAAAAGATACATTTTGTAAAATCGTCGGACTTATATAACGTTCTTCTTTATTACTTTTTCCCCCACAAAAAACTTTAGTAGTATCTATTAGATTATTGAGACGTTCAAAATTTTTAGTGTTTATTATCTGTAAATAATTATCTTGATTTTCTTGACTATATTGTTTTTCTATTTCATTTTTTAATACGTCAAGAAATTCTTTTTCAATAGATTTTTCAACAAGCACATAATCTGGTGCTACACAAGTTTGACCTGCATTTAAAAATTTAGCCCAAACCATCCTTTTTGCAGTCATTTTTAAATTGGCATCAGCAAGTACAAAGGTTGGACTTTTACCTCCAAGTTCAAGAGTAACAGGTGCTAAATGCTTTGCTGCAGCTTGGTAAATTATTTTACCAACGTTAGTACTTCCTGTAAAAAATATTTTATCAAATCGATGTTCTAATAATTGTGTAGTTTCATTTATTCCTCCTTCAATTACACAAAAATAATTGCTATTAAAATTTTCATTAATAATTTTAGCCATTGCTTTTGATGAATTTTTTGGAAGTTCGCTTGGTTTTAAAATTACAGTATTACCAGCGGCTAAAGCTGTTATAGCAGGCATTAATGATAATTGATAAGGGTAATTCCAAGCACCAATTACTAACGTATTTCCTAATGGTTCAGGAATTATATAACTTTTTGCGGGAAAATTAGTAAGCCCTGTATATACACTTTTAGGTTTGCTCCATTTCTTTAGATTCTTAATCAATGTATTTATTTCGTGATATACTAAAGACAGTTCAGATAAATAAGTTTCAAATTTAGATTTTCTAAAATCATCATAAATTGCTTTATAGATTAAATCTTCATTATCCTTTAATAATTTCTTGATTTTTTTAAGTTGCTTTAACCTAAAATTTACATCTTTTGTCTGATTAGTACTAAAGAATGCTCTTTGTGATATAATTATTTCTTCAATATTCATACGTTATTATTTTTAGGTTCAATTTTACTCATTCCATACTCTGTAATTGCGGTAATTGATAAAGCAGGGTTTACACCTGGATTTGCAGAAATCATTGCTCCGTCAAAAACATACATATTATGGTAATTGAATACTTTGTTATTTTTGTCAATAACACCTTTTGTTTTGTCTTCGCCCATGCAAGCTCCGCCTAAAATATGAGCAGTAGAAGGAAATCCCGTAAATGATTCAGCAATCATTACTTGTGGTATTGCATTAATTTTTTTAGCATATTTTTTAGCAAAATTCAATGCTTCAGGGATAAATGCTGTTGGTTTTTTATCGATTTTATTTACACTTGATTTTAAACCAAACAACCCTTTTTTTAGTTGGATGGTAGAATCAAGATGTTGCATAAACAGTAAAATAGAAGTATTATTTGCAAAATCTTTAGTAAATACTATTTTTAATCGTTTTGGTAGCGTAATAATGATTTGAAATATTAGTTTAAAAAAGCGTAATATAAAATTAGGTTCATTAATTACAGGAACCATAACAGTACCCCAAAATCCACTTCCTTTTCCATATCTAACAGGTTCAATATGACTATTTTTATCGATAGATAAAATAGAGCCAATAGCAATTCCATCAGATATTTTATCGGCATATTCACCTTTATAAATGGTGTTTAATGTAAGCGATTCATTATTAGTTCTTACAAATTTACCAATTTGATTACTCAAATTAGGTAAACTTTTTTCTTTAAGATTTAATAATAGAGGCACTGTACCTAAAACACCACCAGAAAAAATAATTCCTTTTGTGGTAATTGATTTTTTTGAAGAAAAATGGGATGTTGATTTTTTATAAAAAACTTCATAACCATTTTCACCTTTTTCTCCATTTGGCTGAATATCAATTACTTTGTGTTCGGCTAATACTTTTGCACCTAATTGCTGAGCTAAATAAAGATAATTTTTATCTAAAGTATTTTTTGCATTATGGCGGCAACCAGTCATACAAGCACCGCAAAAAATACAACCCGTTCTTGTTGGACCTTTTCCTTTAAAATAAGGATCATCAACAGTTTTATTTTTTTCACCAAAGAAAATAGCAACTTTTGAAGGTTCAAAAGGTTTATTCATTTCTTCGGCTATTTTTTGAAGTGAAATATCTGCGGGTGCTAAATATGGGTTTTTGGCAGCACCTAACATTTTCCAAGCTAAATCATAATAGGGAACTAATTTGTTTTCCCAATTATCTAAACCATTCCAAGAACCGTGATTAAAAAAAGGAGATTTGGGTTTAGGTAATGTATTTGCATATACTAAAGAACCACCACCAACACCAACGCCACTTAAAATATTTACATGTCTAAAAAAAGTTATTTTTTGAATGCCAAATAATTTTAAAGAAGGCATCCAAAGCCATTTTTTAAGATTCCAATTAGTTTTTGGAAAATCTTTTGCTTTAAACTTTTTTCCTTGTTCTATTACAAGTACTTTGTATCCTTTTTCGCTTAGACGTAAAGCTGAAACTGAACCACCAAACCCAGAACCAATAATAACATAATCATATTTTGTGTCCATCTTGAGATGTTTTTAATTCTTAGCTTTTTATACGTAAACGTAAGATAATCAAGTATTTATCTTATTTGCTCACCGTTTTTTACAGTGCTTGAACTGGCTTGTAGTAAAACAATTTCATTTTTTGAATTTGAAATTCCAAGTACCAAACATTCGCTATAAAAATTAGCAATCTGTTTTTTATAAAAATTTACATTGGCATTAATTTGTTTATGTAATAAATCATTTTTTGTGTACAAATCAGTAATTTGGGCACTCGATTTTTTTATTCCAAGTAATCCGAAATCAATAGTTAAAATATAAGCGGGTTTTTTAGCCTTTGGAAAATCTTCAACTTCAATAATAGTTCCAATCCTAAAATCTACTTTATTAAAATCTTCAAAAGTTATTTCTGGTTTCATATTTTAATTATCGTGTACAATGAATTCTGTTCTTCTATTAACAGCATGTTCTGCTTGTGTACATTTTACACCGTTTTTACATTTATTTATAATTTCGGTTTCGCCATATCCTTTTCCAAATACTCGACTTGGATCAATTCCTTTGGATATAATATAATTGATAGTAGATTTTGCTCTTTCATTAGAGAGTTTCATGTTATAATTATCTGGAGCACGGCTGTCAGTATGTGATTTTATTTCTAAACGAATATTTGGATATTTATTCATAATATTAACAACTCTATTCAACTCAATGGCAGCATCTTTTCTAATGTTAAATTGATCTAAATCAAAATAAATTGGCTTTGTATTAATCATTTTTTGTTTTCTAACTACAACAAATTCGGTATTAGGTTGTAGGTATAAAATACGATTAACAATTTTACCATCTGTTGAATTTGTTATTATACTAGCAACATCATCATCATAATTTTTTTGTGATGCAACTATTCTGTATTGCGTAACACATTTTCCATTATAACTGAATTTTGCTTCAGAATCTAATTTTAAAGAATCTAACAAAATGGTGTCTTTATATAATTTTATAGTAGCATTTGGTAAAAACTTTTTCGTTTTTCTGTTTAAAACTTGACCTGTTAATAATTGGTTACAGCTAATTGGATCTAATAATAAAGTTCTTGCAATCTCAATTTTGTTTTGATTGGTTGATCTAAAATTAAATAAGGTGGTTTTAAAACCTTTTTTAGAAGCTTTTACAGTATAATTCTGATTACAATTTAAATCAAATTGATATTTATATCCTTTTCTAATAAATTGTTTATCTATAAATTTATTTTTACTATATAAGGAAACTTCAACAGAATCGAGTTGCTTTTTAGTCATTTTATTAAATAGTAAACCTGTAATTAATTGGTTACATGCTATTTTACTTAGAGGAATTGTTTTCTTTAAATTAGCATTTGACTCACTACTAAAATCAACAACAACATCTTCATAATTAATTTTGGATGCTTTAAGTGAATAACTTTGATTACATTCCAATTTAAATTTAAATGGATTTGAAAGCGTATTAATTTGTTTTGCAATTAATTTATTGTTTTTAAATAATGTTACCTGAACAGAATCTATATTTAATTTTGTTTCTTCATCAATAAAATTTGCAGTTATAAAGGATTTGCAAATAGCATTTTTGGTTTTAAAAGCATATATATCAACATCGCCTTTACCATTTTTACGGCTAGAAGTAAAAAAGCCTGTGTTTGAATCTTTATTTATTACAAAGGCAAAATCATCAGCTTTTGAATTTATGGGAGAAGGTAAATCTATTGGAGTTTCATATTTTCCGTTTTTAAATTTACTTTCATAAATATCTAAACCACCTTTTCCTTTATGCCCAAAAGAAGAAAAGTATAAATTATTATCTTGATCTACATAAGGGAACATTTCATGTTTATCGGTATTAATAATTGGACCTAAATTTTGAGGCCAGCCTATACTACCGTTTTTGTATATTGTTGATACATACAAATCTAGCCCACCATAACCGCCTTCCATATCGCTAGAAAAAAACAATTTTGTGCCATCTTTACTTACCTCAGGATTTCTAATAGAATAATTTTTACTATTAAATGGCATTGGTGTTACATTAGATAATTTATAGTTTTTATCAATATCTGCTCTAAAAAGGTATAATGGTTTTCTAACATTCATCTCTTTTCTTAAAATATCACCATAATAGTTATTCCAGGTAAAATAAATGGTTTTTAGATCTGGAGAAAAAGTGACATCACATTCAAAAAATTTATTATAAACTTCCTTTGAGAATGTATTAGTTTCAATAATATCTCCATTGTCAGTTATTCTACCTTCATATAATTCTAAAAATAATTGACGATTATTTTTTCGTCTATTTTTAGCAAAAGGTTTGTCGTTACTTGTTTTTTTAGAAGAAGCAAATAATACGGTATTATTACCCAGATAAGTAACCCCTAATTCTGCATATTTAGAATTTATAGAAGTATTAAAAACGTCATAGTTTGTTTGTTGTGCAAACAGGCTACAACCAGTCAATAATAAAATTACTATAAAATTTAATTTGATTTTCATAAAGTTCTTTTTTGTAATAATTTTTCAAAAACCCAAGCAGGACCGATTAATAAAAATTGTAAATCCTTAAAAAAGGATGGTTTTTTACCTTCTAATCTATGTCCGTAAAACTGACCAATCCACGCCACAATAAATAAAATTATGGAAGTAGGTAATAAAGGAACTAATTCTCCTAAAAAATAGTTGCCAACTAAGCAAACTATTGATAAAGTTAGCATTTTAACAAAAATATTAAAAGATAATCGAATATAAAACAGGAGTAAAAAAAGAAGCACTAACGCAGCCCAATTTTCAATAAAAGGATTATGAATATTTAAAGTAGATGAAATTATGGTTGAATTTATGCTCATAAGCAGACCAACTAGACTAAAAAATATTATAGGAACACAAATAAAATGAATTTGTTGGTTCGTTTTATTTTGATGACTTTCTGCATATTCATCAAACCATTGATTTATTGATTTCATTTAGTGTAGTTTAAATATTTTTCAAGGTATAATATTACAAAAAATCCTCTGAAATTAATAATTAAATTCATGTTGATTTTTAAATGAATTTAAGAGATGGTCTATTATTTTATAACTATTTATTTATCAATAAAGTATAAGTATATTTTAGTTAAATTAAGGTGAAGCACAATTGTTTTTAATTAATTAAAAACCGTGTGCCAATTAATAGCATATAATTTGTTTTGTTGATGTTTATATTTTGCTGTAATACAGGTATTTGTAAGCTAGTTTCAAATAAAATTCTTCTTCCAGGAATAAATTGTAGTCCGGGAGATATAAATAAAGTATGAATACGTGAATCAAACAAATAGTTGCCATTAAACTCCAAAAAAGAATTGATTTGTTTTTGTGGATATTGCTGAGGTAGCAATGGTATGCCAACAGAAAAGTTGTAGCTAAAATTATCGGTAGCTCCTTTGTTAGTAATGGTATAACCAAAGTCGCTATAAATTCCTATGGCAGAAGTTATTTTACCAAGTATTAAACCAATGTATGTTTGTGATAATCCTAATCCAATAGCAGGCATACTAGATGATTTTCCAGTAGGAAAGGTTTGTTTAAGATTAGCTAAAATTCTAAAAGTTTTGGCTTTTCCATCTTTTTTGTACAATTGATATTTAGCAAATAGCGCTAAATCAGAAAAACCAGTTACCGCATTTGTTCCTTTCGGATTAATAAATTTAAAGGGAAATATTCCTCCAATTTGAAATTTTGAAGAAATATTATATGGAATTATAATGGGTTGCACATAAATAGTTGCATTTTCTTTTGAAATAAATTTACCAAAAGTTCTAATACCACTTCCTTCTAAACCTAACATAACCGGAGTTTGAGTAGTTATAGGAGGACCTTGAGCATTACTTAAAGTAATATAAAAAACTAAAAGGATGAATAATTTATATTTACTCATTATAAAAGATATTAATTAGTTAAGATTCTAGATAACGTGTTAAAGGCAGTGCTAAAAAAGCCATAAAAAAACCAATAAATAAAAGTATTGCCGAAATCCATAATATTTTTTTTGACCAACGAGATGTTGTTTCGCAGGTAGATTCTTCTCCGTTTTCAGGAATTTCACATGCATCATCTAGAGATTTTTTTCTATAAACCAACCAAAAATTAAAGGCAATTAACAAAGTGGCAAAAGAAAAAGTCCATTCTTTATAAAGGCTTAAAGTTCTTAAAAATGGTAAATCAGATACCAATCCTGCTACAACTGCACCCATACCTAATGTTACCAATAAGGCGGGTAATGCACAACATAAAAGTGTTGAAAAAGATGTAAACAACGACAGTATACTTGTTATGTTAGTTTTTATATTCTTCATTCTTTTGAAGTGTCTCTTATTGGATATGGTTTATCGCTATATTCAATTTCACCAGGTGTAAAACCAGCATTTGTAATAATTGATGATAGATTTTCTTTTGATGGTTTTTTCTCTTTTAAAATTGAAAGAAAAACGATACCTTCTTTTAATTGAATCTTTACATCATCAATACCTGAAACTTTCTTTAATTCTTTTTCCATACCATAAGCACAATACGGACAAGCCATACCGTTTACTTCCATCTTAATAAAAACATGGTCTGAGTTATTTTGTGCATTAATAGTTGTGTGTTGACCAAATAATAATATGGTGAATATAAGACCAAAAAAAGGGACTGTTTTTAATAATTTTTTCATAATAGTAGTTTTTAAATTTATAAATAGATTAACGCATGCCAATACCGGCACTGATTAAATCTTCTTTTGTAATTTCAATGTTTTTGCAACATTCCAATAATTTTCCGTTTACCGCAATAGCAGGAAGTCTTTTAATATTATATTTTTTATAAACGGAATCATTGTTTATTTCCGACAAATTGTGAATAGTGATTTCACAATTTGAATTGGCGGTGTCTTTTACTAATTGCACTATAGGTTTACATATAGGACAACCTGCAGTAAAAATTTCGACTTGCTTTTTCATCTTTTAATTATCTTAAATTAATAATAGCACAAAGATGCAACGACAAGGGAGGGGGTAAGCAAATTATTTTACAATTATTTTTGGTTGAAGGTTTTTAATCGCTAGAATTCCCCCGACGCTTGCGTCGGTGTTGCGTAAAGATATGTAATTTTGGCATTATGAGTGAGCATATTCATAAGAGTCATAATAAAAGTTTATTGTTGTATCATTTAGTTTCTCCTATAAAATATAGGAGAAAGGTATTGACACCAGAAGTTTCTCAAACGTTACGAAATATATGTTTAGAAATATCGGTACGTTTTGAAATACATTTTTTAGAAATAGGATGTGATGACGACCATGTTCATTTCTTGATTCAAAGCATTCCTATGATGTCTGCTAAGAAAATAGCAAATACGATTAAGAGTTTGACAGCAAGAGAAATTTTCAGGCTACATCCAGAAGTAAAAAGGTTTTTATGGGGAGGGAAGTTTTGGACAAGTGGCTATTATATTAACACAGTTGGTCAATATGCAAATGAAGAAGTTATTAAGAAATATGTTCAAGGACAAGGAAATAATCAAAACTATGAAAAGATACATACTTCACAGTTGAAGTTGTTTTGATACCTCGTACCCTTGGGTCGAGGTTGTTCATTTTAAATTACTAAACTCAACTCCTTAATAATGGGCTTAAAATCCCGAATTTCTAATCTGAGTTTATTACTAAAATGGAAAAGATCTAAATCGAACTATAAGCTGTGAACTTGGAGTGAATTGATAGTGTATCTTTTCCGTTTTTATTGATTTATAAATATAATACAAATCTAAAGGAGTGTTTTTTGATAAAATTCACTCGAACTGATGTAATAGTATAGTAGCATGTTCAAAGAATTAAAATGCACAACGAGTACTTTTAGTATGACTCTTTAAAATATGCTCACTCATAAACCCAAAAAATACATATCTTTACGCTACACCCAACGCAGAGTATCGGGGAATTCTATTGATTAAAAACTTTAAAAAGTGTCTCAAAAAGAAGAAAATAAAAATAAATTAATAATAGACCTGTCTGTTTTTGAGGCGGATAATAAAAAAGAATTTTCTCAAATTATCATTAAAAACAAGAAGAAAGTTACTAAAGTTTTAATTGATTTTTTTGATGGTTTAAAAAATGAAGCAACAGATTCAAGAGAAACTTCTCGCATAATTTATAAATTTATACTTGAACAAAAAATTACTAAAGCTGAAGAAAAACAACTTAAAACAAAGGTTGCTGATATGTTTAAAATTATTGGAGTTGGTGTTCCTTTTATGATAATTCCAGGAGCTTCTATATTAATTCCATTTTTACTCAAAATTGCAGAAAAAAACGGTATTGATTTATATCCTTCTAATTTTAATGGAAAAAAATAGCCTCACCAATTCATAAAAATTAGAAATCTTAAACGCTTATAAAATTAGAATAAATATATTACATTTGATTTATTATAAAAACTTAAAAATTGAACAATAGATTTATTGATTTTGATACCAAAAATTTCAAACTAATTTATTTGGCTTTAATAGTAGGACTTGTAGTTGGAATTATAAGTTCTGCTTTTAGAATTGTACTAAGCTATATTGAAACTTTTAGAGATCACTTATATGAAGATGCTGGAAAATCAGGAATTATTAGTTGGATTTGGCCAGTTTTATTTGCTATTATTGGTATTAGCATTTCATTATTTTTAGTTAGAAAATATGCTCCTGAAACCTCTGGTAGTGGCGTTCAAGAAATTGAAGGTACTTTAGATGGAGTTAGACCTATACGATGGAAACAAGTATTGCCTGTAAAATTTTTTGCTTCTCTATTTTCACTGGGAAGTGGTTTATTATTAGGTCGTGAAGGTCCTACCATTCAACTTGGTGGAAATATTGGTAAAATGATAAAAGATGTTTTTCGAGAGCCTGATAATGTAAACAACTCATTAATTTCAGCTGGTGCTGCAGCAGGTCTTGCAAGTGCTTTTAATGCTCCTTTTGCAGGTATTATATTTGTTATTGAAGAAATGCACGAGCATTTTAAATTCAATTTTTATTCAGTATCAGCAATTATAGTTGCATCTGGTACAGCTGATTTTGTGGTTAAAGCTTTGGTTAATGATAGTCCGGTAATACAAATGACCGTGTTCCCAAGTCCCAATTTATCAAGCTTATGGATGTTCATTATTTTGGGTTTATTATTCAGCATAGTAGGTTTTGTATATAATAAATTATTAATAGTAGCATTAGATTTTTTTAAAAAGCTATCTAAAATTCCAATAATTATTTTAGGAAGTACAATTGGAATAGTAATCGTTTTTATTGGAATATTTTTCCCAGATATGATAGGAGGAGGTTATAGCACCTTTACTAAGGTACTTGACCAATCGTTTACATTTTACGCTTTAATAATTCTATTTGTTATTAGAATGTTATTATCCGCTTTTAGCTATGGTACTGGTACTCCTGGTGGTATTTTTGCACCTATGCTTGTTCTGGGAATAATTTTAGGCATGCTATTTGGAAGTGCTATGCAACATTATTTTCCAACTCTAGTTTTACATCCAGGAATTTTTGCTGTTGCAGGAATGGCAGGTATATTTGCAGCAACGGTAAGAGCTCCACTAACAGGTTTAATGCTTGCCGTTGAAATGACCTCGAATTTTGAATTAATTTTACCTTTAATTATTACCACCGTAACAGCATCAGTATTTACAGCGTTACTTGGTAATCAACCAATTTATACTACTTTATTAAAACGAACATTGGCTAATCCAAAATAAGTAATAAAATGATTTCAATCTTTTTAAGGGTTACCATGTAAATTAATCTTTACGTTTATCAATCTAAAAAAAACAATAAAAAGATGGATACAAAAACAGAAAAATGTTACATAGATAAAAAAGATTATCCTTTAGAAAATCTTATAAAAGGAAGTTTTATTAGATCTCAATTATTAAAACTTATTAAAAAAGATTATCCTGAATTTTCTATTAATAATTTTATCTCTATTGATAATTTGAATATTTATCGAAAAAAATATTTGGAAAAATTATTAAAAAAAGAATCCAAAGATTTAGGCACTTTAGAAAATGAAATAATTGAAAAAGTTAGCAGTAATAAAATTCTTAGTGAAAATATTGAACCTGAAATTGATGATACTTTAACTATAGCACAAAAAATTGCAGATAAAGTTGCCGATTTTGGAGGAAGCTGGACTTTTATTATATCTTTCTTTTTATTTTTAATTTTTTGGATGGGTATTAATGTCTGGGTTTTATCTAGCAAACCATTTGACCCGTATCCATTTATTCTATTAAACCTAATTCTATCTTCGTTGGCAGCTATTCAAGCTCCTATTATTATGATGAGTCAAAACAGACAAGAACAAAAAGACAGGATTAGAGGAGAACATGATTTCAAGGTAAATTTGAAATCTGAATTAGAAATTCAATTACTTCATGAAAAAATTGATCATTTAATAATGCACCAAAATAAAAAGTTTATGGAAATACAAGCGTTACAACTTGATTATTTGGAAGATATTGTAAACAAAATAATTAAAAATAAAACTAGCTAATTACAATGCTACAAGTTTAATAACCTGAGTTCGATGTAAGCAAATTACTTGATTTCGATACAAAATTCTTTCAGAATTTCACTCAATCTGACGTAATTTGCAAACAAAACACGTCAATTTGAGTAATTTTCAATAGAAAATTGTATCAAGAATAGCGTTTTTAACAACTAAATCCTTATATCGAACTCAGGTTAATAAGCTATTATCTTTGCCATTTAGGTAAAGTAAATTTAAAGATACTTCCTTTATTTAGCTCGCTTGTAACCGTTATTTTCCCATTGTTTTTTTCAACAAATTCTTTAACCAACAACAATCCTAAACCAGAGCCTTGTTCATTGGCAGTTCCGTTAGTAGTTTTTGTAGCATCTAAGCTAAAAAGATTTTTTAAATCTTCTTTTGAAACGCCCATGCCATTATCTTTAATTACCACTTCAATTTCATTTTTATTGTCTTTACTTATTACTTCTATTAAACCTTTTTCATTTGTAAATTTAATAGCGTTTGAAATTAAATTTCTAAGTATAGTATTTACCATGTTTTTATCAGCATAAACAAAAACATAAGGTGTTAAACTTGTTTTAATTTTAATATTTTTAGCTAAAGCTTGTGCTTTTAATAAGGAATTTACATCTAATATTTGGTTGTTTAAATCAATTTTTTCAGGATAAAATTCAATTTTACCTGATTGTGAATTTGCCCACATTAATAAGTTATTTAATAATTCTGTGGCTTTTACAGTTGAACTTGCTATAATATTAAGAAAATTTCTCTTTTTATCTTCTGTATAAATAGTATTATTCTCTAACAATAAATCCGTAAATCCTTTAATAGAATTAAAAGGATTTCTTAAATCATGACCAATAATAGAGAATAGTTTATCTTTTGCTTTATTTACTTTTTCTAAATCATTTTTTTGCTTTTCAATTTTATCATGCATGTTATTTATTTTGAAATTTTGATATTCTAATAAATTAAATGCTTCTTGTTTTTTTGTGTATTGAATATTAATTATAAATACTAATATTGCAAAAACAGTAAGGGTAATTATAAGTCCATAAATAAATTTCTTTTCATTTTTATTTTTTATTTTTACTTTTTTATTTTCAATTGCTAATTTATCAACCTTAGAATTACTCTCTTCTAATTGATTTAATGTTTTAAATAATTTTATTATCTTTTGTTGATTAATTTCATTTAAACTGTCCTTTAAATTAGTGTACTTTGTAAGATAATTATATGATTTTGATATATTTCCTAAACTTTTGTATGAATCAGACAAAAGTTTAAAATTGTCTAACCTAACAAATAAATTATTATGAACATATTTTTGGCTTTTTTTTGCATAAAAAATTGCAGAAGATTCTAATTTAAAGATATGAGCTAATTCAGATTTATTTAAATAAATTATAGCTATTAACTCTGAATTATTATTATTATTATTATTATTTGCTATGGCCAAAGCTTTATTAAATAAGCTATTTGACTTTTTATAATTTTTAAGCACTTTATAAGAATCTGCAATATTATTATAGTTAGTAGCAATACTATTTTGATCATTCATAGCAATTGAAATTATCAACGATTTTTCATAATATTCTAATCCTTTTTTAATATTTCCAGCATCAGAAATAGCATTACCAAGATTTAAATAACTAGCTGCCATTTTTGAAGAATCTTTAAGTTCAATACTTAAATTCAAAGCATTCGTATAATACTTTTTTGCAAAATTATAATTTTTTTGATTGTAAAATAAAGCTCCTATATCGCTGTAATTCAAATAAATACCATTTTTATTATTTAATTTATTAAAGAATTTTAATGATTTTATTAAGTACTCAAAGGCTTTATCTTCTGCATATAAATTAGAATAACAAAAGCCTAAATTATTATACACTTTTGCACTCATTAATTTATTTTGTTGCTTTTCAAAAATTACTTTTGATAAATCGAAATTTTTAATAGAATTTCCATATTGCTTTTCTCTCAATTGTAGAAAAGCAATGTTAAACAAAGAAATAGCCTCCTTATTTTTATTATTTATTTTTTTAGAAAAACTTAAAGCCTTCTGATAATAAAATAAGGCACTATCTTTATTGTTGTATAAATAGAGTTCACCTATTTTATTAGCTAAATTAATTTTTAGAGTATCATTTTTTTGAAGATTATAATTAAATTTTAATGAATCAATTTTTTTTATGTTTTGACCATTAAGCATTAAATAAAAACTTATAATAATTATAAGTACTATGTTTTTTTTCATGACTTTTTTGAAAATCTTAAAATGAAAGAATTCATTTTATTGCTAGTTTTTAACCGTTTATTACATCAAATTTACCATTTATTTTTGAAATAAAAAATAATAAGAACTATTATTTTAATATAAAATTGATATCTAGCATGTTTTTATTCACATAATTATCAACAAATTTGTTACTAAAAAATAGGCTTCCTTTTAAATTGAGATTTCTAACGGATTGTAGTATGTTTAATTTTAAAAACTGCTTTAACATGGGTTTAGATAGTTTTTTATAACTATAATGCCAGGGCTCATACTTAAAACCTTTTCTACTTGAATTGTTATTATACACCAAATAAAATCCAAATTTTTCAGAATTAACATCCATCCATTTTTTTAAATTATTATAAATACCTTTTTTATTATAATTAGTTGCTGATAATAAATTAGCTGGCATTTTTACATTTGCATCTATAATATCAATTTCGGTTCCCCAATGATGTCGTGAAGTACCTGGAATAGTAGTGTATTCAATAATTTTATAAATAGTTTCTTTTGGTGAAAACCCTTCTAAAATATATTTATCATATTTATTATTCCAAATTTGTAACTGTCGCTGATAGCTTCTATAACCTGATACTATTTGAATTTTAATACCACTTTTTAAAGCTTCCTTTTGCATTTTTTTAAAGTGCTCAAAAACTTCTTTTTGCAATTTAATTTTAGTGCCAACTAATTTTAAATCACCCTTTCCTATTAATGTTTTTTTTGAATATTTATGTTGTGCTTCTACACCATTATTGAATAAAAATAATAGTATTAATAGTACTAATTTAAAAAGGTTACTACTCAATTTATCTGAAAAATATTTCATATTATTGATAAAATTATAGGCTAAAAATACTATAAATATGGAAACCATTGATATTAAGTTTATTTCACCTAAAAATATTCTAATAATTTTACCTTTATTAAAGGAATTAAATACACATACACCAGACAATCTTTTAAAAGAACGTTTGTTTGAAATGACCTTACAACATTACAAATGTATTGGTATGTTTTTAAATAATGAGTTAATTGGAATTGCTGGGTTGTGGTTTTTAACTAGACATTATTGCGGTAAAACTATTGAACCCGACCATGTTGTAATTTCAAAAAAGTACAGAAACAAAGGTTTAGGGAAAAAATTATTTGAGTGGATTTATAATTATGCTAAAAGTATAAATTATGAAGCAACCGAATTAAATACCTACATAGAAAACACCAAATCACACCAATTTTACGAAAATGAAGGTTATAAAAAGCTGGGTTTTCATTATTTAAAAAAGTTTTAATTTTCTTTTAAAAACTCTTGTCAAAATATAAAAGGATTGTATATTTGCCACACCAATTGCGAGAGTAGCTCAGTTGGTAGAGCTTCAGCCTTCCAAGCTGACTGTCGCCGGTTCGAGCCCGGTCTCTCGCTCAAAAAAAGCCAAACAAATGTTTGGCTTTTTTTATTTTAATCGGTTTCCAAATATAAGCAGTAATACTATAGGAATCCCTAATAAAATTACCGTTATTTTACTTATTTCAAAAATTTGTGGATATACCAACAACATCAATCCGTATCCACCAATAGAACCTCCTAAATGGGCTGCATGACCTACATTTCCTAATTGTTTTTTCATCCCATAAACAGAATACAACAAATAACCAATACCAAAAATATATGCAGGAATTGGAATAGGTAATGGAAACATAAACAATTTCATATCTGGATATAGCAAAATTGCCGCATAAATAATACCTGCAACTGCACCTGAAGCACCAACTGCACTGTAATAACTTTCATCTTTATGATATTTTAATGATAAAAAATTACCTGCAAATAAACTTCCCACATATAAAATTATGAATCTTAATTCTCCTAAATGATTGATTATTATTGGTGCAAAAATATACAAAACATACATATTCAACAACAAATGAATATAATCTACATGTAAAAATGCCGAAGAAAATAACCTAATTTTTTCACCTCTCTTAATAGGTCCTATTTGAAATTTGTATTTTTCAAAAAAAGAGCGATCACTAAAGCCTTTAATGGAAACTATTACATTTGCTAAAATAATTACAATTAGCACTATATTTGTATTCATATTTTATAGTTTTAAAACCAACAGCGAAAGTATAAAAAAATGATCATAATAAAATCACAAATTAAAAGCGGTTCAAAAAAAATTTAATACGATATTTGCAATCAATATGATGAATTTTATAGTTTATATTTTAGTATATCCATTAATTTGGCTATTGTCAATACTTCCATTTCGGATTTTATATATTATTTCTGATGCTATTTATGTATTACTTTATTATGTAATTGGTTATCGAAAAAAAGTAGTTTTATATAATTTAAAATTAGCTTTCCCTAATAAACCAGAAGAAGAAATTTTTACCATCCGAAAAAAGTTTTACCATCATTTTGTAGATATTTTTATTGAAATGATTAAATCTTTTACCGTTTCTAAAGAAGAAGTTTATAAACGCTATAAATACACCAATGTAGAATTATTAAATGAAATGTATAAAGATGGCAAAAGTGCTATTCTTATGGGACCACATTATGCAAATTGGGAGTGGATTATGAGTATAGATTCTTTTGTTGGCTATAAAGGTTATGCGGCTTACACCAAAGTAAACAATAAATATTTCAATAAAAAAATAATAAACTCGCGAGAAAAGTTTGGTACACATTTAATGCAAACATCAAAAATAATTACAGAAATTCAATACAATAAAAAGAATAATATTCAATCTATGTATGGGTTGTTGAGTGACCAATCTCCTCAAATTCATAAAACACATTATTGGCGAGATTTTTTTGGTGTTAAAGTTCCTGTCCATACTGGTGGAGAAATGCTAGCAAAAAAATACGATTTGAATGTTGTGTACATGAACGTAAAAAAAATAAAACGTGGTTATTATGAAACTACTTTTAGCTTAATTACTACTAATGCTACAAAATATCCCAATTATGAGTTAACTGATATTTTTATTGATAAAGTTGAAAAACAAGTACAAAATAAGCCTGAATATTATTTTTGGACTCACAAACGCTTTAAACATAAAGATAAAGCACCTGTATAATATTTATATTGCAAGTCTAAAGGAACTTAATTAAGTATCTGCAACTATCAATATTCAAATTCTTTCTGATTGTCCGTAATCTTACATAACGTCCGTCACCCTGAACTTGTTTCAGGGTCGTATTCAATAAAACACTGGTTATCAGACGAAAATGAGATGCTGAAACGAGTTCAGCATGACGGTGTTCTTTATTATTACTAATTACGGACATACAATAGTTTTTTTAATAAAAATTCGAAGTCAAAACAGATTTTTCTAATACTAAATTGTTATAACTATTTTTATTTATACTAATTCTATACTTCCATCCTACTTTTTTCTTAGTTTTGTACAAAATTAAATTAAATTTGAAAAAAGTACTTATACTAAGTTTTATATTGTTAGCTAGCTTTGGTTTTTCTCAATCCAAAAAAATAAAAATTCTTAAAGCCGATAACACCTTTGTTAAACCCGAATTTCCAGGGGCAACCATATCTATGGGAAATGTATTTATAGAACATGAAGGTGCAACACTTAGATGTGATAAAGCCTATATTTATCAAGATAAAAAATTGATAAAAGCGATGGGTAATGTTATTGTGAATCAAGGTGATACCATTATTCAACACAGTAAATATACCGATTATGATGGCATAAAAAAAATAGCCACATCTTGGGGAAATGTAGTTTTAAAAGATGAATTAATGACTTTAAAAACGGACACCCTTCAATTTGATAGAACTCAACAGAAACTATATTATAATTGTGGAGGAACAATTATTGATAGCACAAATATTCTAAAAAGTAAAATTGGTACTTACTATCTTAAAAATAATAAATTTCAAGCCTTTACTAATGTAACGGTTATAAATAAAGACAGTAACCTAAAAACAAATCATTTAGAATATTACACTTCTACTGGAATTGCAGAATTATTTGGACCTTCTACTATTATAGGTACTAAAGATTCCATCTATACAGAAAGAGGAACCTATAATTCTAAAACTAACATTTCAACCTTTATTAAAAACTCTAAAATTTTTTATGAAGATAGAACTATTGAAGGTGATAGTTTATATTATAATGGAAATCTTGAGTTTGCATCAGCAACCAATAATATAAAAGTAATTGACACCATAAACAAATCTATAATTAAAGGCAATTATGCTGAATATTTTAGATTAAAAGATTCTGTTTTTATCACTAAAAAAGCACTCGCTATATCAACTGTTGAAAAAGATTCACTTTTTATGCATAGCGATACCATTATGGTTACAGGTAAAGTTGAGGATAGAATTGTTAGAGCTTTTAGAAACGTTAAATTTTTTAAAACCAATTTACAAGGTAAATGTGATTCTTTAATTACCAACGAAAAAACTGGTTTAACTAAATTATTAGTAAATCCTGTGTTATGGGCTCAAGGAAATGAAATTATTGGAGACACTATTTATTTAATTTCAAATACTAAAACTAAACAATTAGATTCCTTAAAAATTCTGGGGAATGGTTTTATGATTCAAAAAGATTCGGCGGGATTTAGCCAATTAAAAGGTAAAAACATGTACGGTAAATTTTCTGATAATAAACTCACTTCATTAAAAGTAATTGGCAATAGTGAAGTTATTTTTTATATTAGAAATGAACATCAAGAATTAGTAGGTATTTCAAAAATGAAAAGTAGCAATAACATTTTTATTACTTTAGAAAATAATCAAATTAATACGATAGATTTTAATAAAAAACCCGATGGTAAAACCTATCCTCCATCCAAATTACCTAAGGATGAAAAATTGTTAAAAGGATTTATTTGGCGTGAAGATGAACGACCTTTGACAAAAGACGCTATTTTTATTCATGAAAAATCAACAATTAAAAAGAAAGATTTAGAAAAAAGATTGGAGTGAAAAAAGATTTTTTTAAATACCAAGCACAAACTTCTCCTCATCCTTTAGCTATAGAAATTTCAAAAGCGGAAGGTTGTTACGTCTATGATACTAAAGGGAAAACATATCTAGATTTTATAGCAGGAGTTTCAGCAAATACTTTAGGTCATAATCATCCCGTTATTTCGCAAGCAATTAAAAATCAGGTTGACGCTTACACTCACGTAATGGTTTATGGTGAGTTTATTCAAAAACCACAAGTAGAATTTGCTAAATTATTAGCTAATAATTTACCTAAATCGTTAGAAACTGTTTATGTCACAAATTCTGGAACTGAAGCCACTGAAGGAGCAATAAAATTAGCAAAACGATATACAGGTCGCTATGAAATTATTGCAGCCAAAAATGGCTATCACGGCAATACACAAGGTGCGATGAGTGTTTGTGGTGCTGAAAATCAAAATAGTGCATTTAGACCTCTAATTCCTGGAATAAAATTTATAGTGTTTAATAATGAAGTTGATTTAACTAAAATTACTACAAAAACAGCTGCCGTTATTTTAGAAACTATTCAAGGTGGAGCTGGTTTTATTGTTCCTAAAAATAACTATTTACAGAAGGTTAAAAAACAATGTGAAAAAGTTGGAGCTTTATTAATTTTAGATGAAATCCAATCTGGAATAGGAAGAACAGGTAAATTGTTCGGATTTGAAAACTATAATGTAATTCCAGATATTATTGTAACTGGAAAAGGCTTGGGAGGTGGAATGCCTATAGGTGCTTTTATAGCTTCTCATAAAATGATGAGTGCTTTAAAAGAACATCCTAAATTAGGTCATATTACTACTTTTGGCGGTCATCCTGTTATTACTGCAGCTGCGTACGCAACACTTTCAACACTTCTAAACTCTAATTTAATTAAGGATACTTTACAGAAAGAAGCATTAATAAGAAAATTATTAATTCATCCGCTAATAACCGAAATAAGAGGAAAAGGTTTAATGTTAGCTGCAATAGTTAAAACTAATAAAATAGCTTCCAAAGTAATTTTAAAAAGTTTAGAAAAAGGGTTACTTCTATTTTGGTTATTATTTGAAGGAAAAGCAATTCGTATTACTCCTCCACTCACTATTACAGAAAATGAAATTAAAAAAGGTTGTGCTATTATTATTGAATGTTTAAATAAAATTTATACTAAAAAAACAGTTTAAAACATACTAAAAATACTCGTTGTGCATTTTAATTCTTTGAACATACTATTACATCAGTTCGAGCTTGCCTGTCGGCAAGGCAGGTAATTTTTTGATAAAAAATGGTATCGAGAATGGCTATTTTTAAATAAAAAACCTATTCTCGATACTAATTTTAAGCCTAAAAAGGCTAAAATTCACTCGAATTGACGAAATTTTATAATAATGCACAATGGGTAAAAGTTTGTTGTTGTATCATTTTGTATTCCCCATAAAGTATCGTGGCGATGTTTTAACAAATTCGGTATCTCAAACTCTGAAAAGGATTTGTCAAAAAATAGAGGAGCGTTATGAGATTCATTTTTTAGAGATTGGCTTGGATGAAAATCATGGTCATTTTCTAATTCAAAGTGTTCTGATGCTTTCGGCAAAAAAGATATCGAATGTAATAAAAAGTATTACTGCTAAAGAGATTTTTCGTTTGCATCCTGAGGTGAAACAAAAATTATGGGGAGGTAATTTTGGACAAGTGGTTATTATGTTAATACGGTGGGTCAATATGCTAATGAAGTAGTGATTAAAAAATATTTACAAAATCAAGGAGCAAACAATAATAAGTATGAGAAAATATATGAAAATCAACTACGTTTGTTTTGATATCTCGTACGCTCTGCGTCGAGGTAGTTCATTCTTTTTCAACTAGCTTTTTAGATAAGTTAAATCCGATAAATAATCCAAGTCCGGCCATTAAAAATATGGAGCCAGTATAGCCAACTTCTTCTTGAATAATAGTATAAGCATCTATAATTGAGCCTATAAAAACACCTGCACCAATACCCATAAGTAATACGGAAATGTTTAATATTAATATTTTCCAAATAGGCACGGAAGATTTTTTTTGAACTTTGGCACTAAAAAATATACTGGCGTCAGCACCTTTTTCTATTAAAGCCAATCGTTCTTTGTTTCTAGTTGAATAGTGTAAATAAAAAATTCCAAAAATAATTATAAATAAAGCGATAAATACTGGTCCTGGTCCCATCATAATATAAAATTTTAAGTTTCTAATTTGTTTCATTTGGTATGACGAATATTATTTTAACTCGGTTACAAAAAAAAGTATATTATTTTTTTGATGTAACTTGTAACCATAGGTTAATTAGAATCGTCAAACCTTTAAAATGACCAACCAGCCAGACGAATACTATATAGAACAAACTTTAAATGGAAATGTAAATTATTATGCTTTTCTTGTTGAAAGGTATCAACAAATGGTGTTTACATTAACCATTAGAATTGTTAAAAATAGGGAAGTAGCAGAAGAAATTTCACAAGATGTTTTTGTGAAAGCTTATGAAAATTTAGAGAGATTTAAAGGAGAATCTAAATTTTCTACTTGGATTTATAAGATAGCATATTATGCAAGTTTAGATACTATAAAGCGAAATAAAAGACAATTAAATTTTGAAAATATAGAAACAATTAATGAAATTAATTTTGAAAAGGTACAAGATGCTTTACAATCTTTACAAGATAAAGAGCGAAAAATAATAATTAATAATGCACTTTTTAAATTATCAGAAGATGAAAGAGTAATTTTAACGCTGTTTTATTTTGAAGAAATGTCTATAAAAGAAATTTCAAAAGTCGTAAATTTGTCTTTAGATAATATTAAAATTAAACTATTTAGATCTAGAAAAAAACTTGCATCAATTTTAAAAAATGTGATTGACCCACAAACTATTAATTTAAGATGAAAACTAATAAAAACATAAAAGATTTTACAAAATACATTATAAGAGAATCTAGTCTTGAAAAGCCTTCCGATGATTTTGTGTACAAAGTTATGGATAGTATTAATTTGGAAAGCAATGCAATTTATGAAAGTAAATATAAGCCATTAATATCTAAACTTGGTTGGATTATAATTTCTTTAGGGTTAATTTTGTCTAGCATTTATTTTTGGTCTAAAAAGTTTTACAAATCCAATTATTTAGCAGACTTAAATTTATCTTTTTTAACTAATTTCAGTTTAACTAAAATTTTTAATGAAATAAATATTCCAAATACATTTTCAATTGTATTTGTATTTTTTACGGTATTGGTAATAATTCAATTGATAGTTATTAAAAAGTATTTCTATAAAGCTACTTTTAAAAATTATCTCTAATTTTTGAGATATTTCTAATTAAATTTCGAATTATTTTGATGGATTTTAATTGCCTTTCTAGCTAATATAATCCCTGCACCTAGAGAAATAAATGCTCCAATTGAAAAACCTGGAATAAAATTAATGAATAAGAAAAAATCATAAGAACCATGGAAAAGGATAGCTAAACTTAATCCTATTAAATTCCATTTAGTTTTATGGTTTGAAAATTTTGCAATTCCCATAAAATAACCCATAATAATAGCAAAAACCGCATGAGCTGGGATGGCAGTTAAAGCTCTTAAAAAAGCTACTTTTATTCCGCCTTCAAATACATATAAAACATTTTCTACAAAAGCAAAACCCATAGAAACCATAACGGCATATATTATTCCATCAAAAGGTTCGTTAAAATCTTTTTTGGGTTGAGCATAATAACGGACTATAATGTATTTACTAAATTCTTCTACCAAACCTACCATCAAAAATGCTTTTAAAAATTGATGAAAAACATTTAATTTATCTGGATGAGGAAGTAAAACATCATATAAATAATATAAAATGCTACTTATTAAAATACTTGCAATTGCACCTAATAAAAAACTATAAAAAAGTAATAATTTTGGCTCTTTTTCATATTTATCTTTTATATAAATAAAAATAATTACTGCAATCACTGGTGCAGAAGCCAATATAAGTAAATTCATAATGGTTATTTTAATGAGGAGCTAGTAAATTGAATGGATAAAAAGGTAAATTTCTAAGAATCCAAAAAATTAGGATTATAATTAAGAGTATCCAAGGAGTTTTAGGATGATAAATATAATTGTAACTGTTTTTATGAAAAAAGGAATTTAAAATACGTATAATTAAATGATATATTAGAATAAGTATTCCTAAAACGTATAATGCGTTTTGCCTAAAAACTCCTAAAATATTTAAGTGTAATAATTCATGTGTTGCTCGCTGGCTACCACAACCTGGACAATAAATACCTGTAGTAACATATAAAGGACATTTCGGTAAAAAATTTACACTTGATGGATTTATATAAAAATAAAGGAATGCCAATAGAATTCCACCTAAAAGCATTCCTAAATGTTTTAATTTCATGTAATTATTGATTACTTAGTCCTAAAATAGCTAATCCACCTAATGCAAAAACAAATACAATGGATAAAATCACAGAAATTACTGCGGCAATTATGCTCCAATTCATCCACTTTTTTGCCCTTTTAGAAGAAGCGATTGCACCTTCATAATCTCCTAATGCAAATTTTGAGTTAACTTGGCTTGCAAATACAATTCCTGCAATACCAAAAGGTAAACAACAAAAAATAGTGACTAAAATGGATTCAACTAAGTAATTTTTTGGAGGTTTCTGACCCATCTTTTTCTATTTTAAAGTTTGATTAAGGCTAATGTAGAAAAATTAAATAAAAGAAGAGATTCTTTTGAGTAAAAAAGTTGAGTGGTCTTTTTTTATTTCGCAAAGTATTATAAAAATAATTAAGTTAATTTTGCGTATAATAAATCAAAAATTTAATTTAGATTAACAAATGAAGTTTAACGTAAATGATAAAGTTGCAGTTATTGATGATGTAATTACAGGAAAGGTAATTTTGGTTTCGGATAAAAATATTCAAGTTGAAACTTCTGATGGATTTACATTTAATTTTTTACCTTCAGAGTTAGTAGTAATTAGAGAAAGCCAAAAAGAATTATCAAAATTTAGTGATATTGCTAATGAACATTTGTTGGAGAAAATTGAAGCATCTTCAAAAAAGAAACAGCCTAAATTTAAAAGTAATTTAAAACCTAATAAGTTACCTCCAATGGAAGTGGATTTGCATATCCAAAATTTAACATCAACCACAAGAGGATTAGATAATTATGATATGCTTACTATGCAAATGGAAACTGCCAGACGTAAATTAGAGTTTGCCATTAAAAATAGAATTCCTAAAATCGTTTTTATTCACGGTGTAGGGGAAGGAGTCTTAAAAACGGAATTAGAATTTTTGTTTAAAAAATATCCTGTAGAATGGTATGAAGCTTCTTTTAAAAAATATGGCTTAGGAGCAACAGAAGTATATATCTATCAGAATTCCAAATAATTAGACGTTTATAGTAATACTACCAAAGTAGTAGGTTTCATAAAATATTTTCCCAGAGTTATCATTAAAAAGCAAATTAGTAAAAGTAATATCATACGTATAACTGACTATAACTCCGTTATCATCAACTTCTGCCGTTGTAATAATTATAATTTCTCCATCTGTTGCTTTTAGTTCTTTTAATACATTTGGACTTGCAGGTGGAATGGTTTGACAAAAATAGTCTGTTCCGATAGCACTATCAAATATTCTGTAATTCACAGGTAGAAGTGTTGATATGGAGTAGGTTTTAGTTCCCTTAGTTGTAGTAATTTCATTTGATGATAATACTAGGGTAAGCACTTCAGTTTTATCTGTATTTGTTCTGTAAAAAACATAATTTCCACAACTATTTATAGTTGCTGTAAAGTCAAAACTAGGTACATCAAAATTTCCATCGTTGCACGAATTTAAAATTAGTGCTAAAAATAAAATTACTATTTTTTTCATGCTTCAAAAATAAGAAAAGAAAACCATATATTTTAAGTAATTTTGCTAACCATGAAAACTATTTATTTAGACAATGCCGCAACAACACCAATGTTGCCAGAAGTTATTGAAAGTGTTACCGCAGTTATGAAAAGTACTTATGGTAATCCTTCATCTACACACCAAATTGGACGAAAATCGAGAGCTTTAGTTGAAAATGCTAGAAAAAGTATAGCCAATTTATTAAATGCTTCTTCCAGTGAACTGTTTTTTACGGCTGGTGGAAGTGAAGCGGATAATTTAATTTTACATAATGCAGTTACCAATTTAGAGGTGAAAACCATCATTTCCTCTAAAATTGAACATCATGCCATTATTCATACTATTGAACATTTAAAAGAAAAATATAATATTGAAGTTAAATGGGTAAATCTAACTTCAAAAGGATCAATTGATTACAATCATTTAGAAGAGTTATTAGAAAATACTTTGACTAAAACTTTGGTGAGTTTAATGTATGTAAATAATGAAATTGGAAATATACTAGATTTAAAAAAAGTATCGAATTTTTGTATTAAAAACAAGGTATTATTTCATTCTGATACCGTTCAAGGAATTGCTCATTTTGATATTGATGTTGTTAAAACTCCTATAGATTTTTTTACTGCAAGTGCACATAAATTTCACGGACCAAAAGGAGTAGGTTATGCGTATATTAAAAAAGGATTTGGAGTTCAGCCATTGCTTTTTGGTGGTGAACAGGAAAAAGGAGCACGAGCTGGTACCGAAAATATTCATAGTATTTATGGGATGCAAAAAGCAATGGAAATTGCTTGTAAAAATTTAGAAGAAGAAGCTAAATCTATTCAAGCTATTAAAAGCTATTTTATTACTAGTTTGAAATCTAATTTTGAAGGTATTAAATTTAACGGATTGTCAGAAAGTGAAACGGAAAGCAGTTATATTATTCTAAATGTACGGTTTTCAAAAGCTTATCCAATGTTGTTATTTAATCTTGATTTAAAAGGAATTGCAGTTTCTGGTGGTAGTGCTTGTCAAAGTGGAAGCTCAAAAGGTTCTCATGTGCTGCATGAAATTTTAGAAGAAAAAGAAACGTTAAAAACTTCTGTCCGATTTTCATTTAGTAAATTTACGAGTAAAACGGATATTGATTATGTAATTTCAATTTTAAAAGATTTGATAAAATGACGATAAATTATCCATTAAAATTTAAACCCATTTTAAAACAAAAAATTTGGGGAGGAAATAAATTAGTAGCGGTATTACATAAAATTTCAACCGATAAAAATATTGGAGAAAGTTGGGAAATATCAGATGTTGATAACAATATTTCTGTGGTTGCTAATGGTAAATTAGAAGGAAAAACCTTAAAAGAATTAGTTAAAAAGTATAAAGGTGATTTTGTAGGAAATAAAAATTATCTAACTTTTAATGATAAATTTCCTTTATTAATTAAGTTTATTGATGCGGCACAAGATTTATCTGTTCAGGTTCATCCAAATAATGAATTAGCAAAAAAACGTCATAATTCCTTTGGAAAAACGGAAATGTGGTACATTATGGAAGCTGAAGAAAAATCGAATTTAGTATTAGGATTTTCAAAAGAAATTTCACCTAAACAATACAAGGAATTATTACAAGAAAAAGCCATAACTTCTGTTTTAAATTTTGAAAAAATTAAAAAAGGTGACGCTTTTTTTATTGAAACAGGAACCGTTCATGCTATTGGTGCCGGCGTTGTTTTAGCCGAAATTCAGCAAACATCAGATATTACGTATAGAATTTATGATTGGGATAGAGTAGATGCTCAAGGAAATTCTAGAGAATTACATACGGATTTAGCCATTGATGCTATCAATTTTTCAACAAAACTTAATACAAAACGAAAATACGATAACCAGTTAAATAAAATAAATACGTTGGTTACTTGTCCGTATTTTAAAACTAATTTTATTCCAGTTAAAGGAGAAATAACGTTAGATTATAGTAAAACAGATTCGTTTGTGATTTTTATGTGTGTGGAAGGTTCAGGAACTATTAGCATTAATAATAATTCTGAAAATATTAATTATGGCGAAACTATTTTAGTTCCTGCTACGGCAACTTCTGTATTTATAAAATCTAGTAATTGTAAATTATTGGCAGTTACAGTTTAGATAATATTTACTTCAATTTCTAAATTTATATTGAATTCTTTTTTAACCGTTTGCTGAATTTTTTTAGCAAGTTGATAAATTTCTTTTCCCGTTGCATTTCCATAATTCACCAAAACTAGAGCTTGTTTTTCGTGAACTCCAGCATCACCAAAACGTTTGCCTTTAAATCCACATTGTTCAATTAACCAACCTGCAGGTACTTTTATCTCGTTTTCTGAAACTATATAATGAGGAATGTTTGGATGATTTTTTGTTAATTTTTTAAACAAATTCTTATCAATTACAGGGTTTTTAAAGAAACTTCCGCTGTTTCCAATTTTCTTAGGATCAGGAAGTTTACTTTTTCTAATTGCTATAACTGCATCAGAAATATCTTTAATACTTGGATTTGGGTTGTTTTGTAAATATGTTTTTATAGCTCCGTATGAAATATTTGTTTTATGCTTATTTTTAGTCAATTTAAAAGTTACATTAATAATAATGTATTTACCTTTTAACTCATTTTTAAAAACTGAATTTCGATAACCAAAATCACATTCCTCTTTAGTGAATATTTTTATTTTTCCAGTTACTATTTCCAACGCTTCTAATTGATAAAAAGTATCTTTTATTTCAACTCCGTAAGCTCCAATATTTTGAATAGGAGCCGTGCCAACATTCCCTGGAATTAATGAGAGATTTTCTAATCCGCCATAATTTTGAGAAATGCACCACAATACAAATTCGTGCCAATTTTCACCAGCTTCCGCAGTAACAAAAACAGATTGTTTCTCAGTATCGTTTACTATAATACCTTTTAAATTTAGATGAATTACTAATTTATCTATTGATTTGGTTAGCAGCATATTACTTCCGCCACTTAAAAGAAAAATATCTTTTTCAGAAGTTGTAATTTTTTTTAAATCAGCTAATGAATTAATTTCAATAAATCGATCTGCAATTACATCAATACCGAAAGTATTGTAATTTTTTAAAGATATGTTTTTTTGAAGATTCAACTATAAAGCGTTATAAGTTTCTATTGCTTTTTTCAAAATTTCTACCGACCTAATTAAATCTTCATTTTTTAAAACATAAGCAATACGTACTTGGTTTGTTCCAAAACCTGGTGTAGAATAAAAACCTGCAGCAGGTGCCACCATTACCGTTTCATTATTCAAATTAAAATCTTCTAATAACCATTTTGAAAATTTATCGGTATTATCAACAGGTAACTCAGCAACACAATAGAAAGCTCCTTTTGGCGTACCAACTTTTACACCTTTAATTTTTTTAAGTTCTCGAATTAAAGTATCTCTTCTACTTTTATATTCGTCATTTACTTCTTTAAAATAGGAAGCGGGAGTTTCCAACGCAGCTTCACTGGCAATTTGAGCAAAGGTTGGTGGACTTAAACGTGCTTGTGCAAATTTTAACGCAGTACTTATTACTTCTTTATTTTTAGAAACTAAACAACCAATTCGAGCTCCACACATACTGTAACGTTTTGAAACAGAATCAATTATAATAGCATTATTTTCTAATCCAAAATTATGTAGTACCGATTGATGTTGAACATTATCATACACAAATTCACGATATACTTCATCTGAAATAATAAATAAATCGTGTTTTTTAACAATAACAGCCAATTTTTCAATTTCTTCTTTTGAATATAAGTATCCCGTTGGATTTCCAGGATTACAGATTAAAATTCCTTTAGTTTTTGATGTAATTAATTTTTCAAATTCTTCAATAGGAGGTAAGGCAAAATTATTTTCAATTTTGGAAATTACAGGAACAATTTTCACTCCAGAAGAAGTTGCAAAACCATTATAATTTGCATAAAAAGGTTCAGGAATTATAATTTCATCACCAGGATCTGTAATAGTACCCATTGCAAAAAGTAAGGCTTCAGAACCGCCTGTGGTTACTATAATTTCATTTGCAGTTACCTCAATGTTTTGCTTTTTATAATAGTTAGCAATTTTGGTTCTATATTCTTCTGAACCTTCAGATCTGCTGTAGGCTAAAACTTTAATAGTATTATTTTTTACAGCTTCTAAAGCAATTTCAGGAGTTTTTATATCAGGTTGACCAATGTTTAAATGAAAAACTTTTATTCCTTTTTTCTTAGCATTTTCAGCATAAGGCACCAATTTTCGTATTGGTGATTCTGGCATGTTTTTTCCTTTTAATGAAATAGAAGGCATAATTTTTTTGTTTTAAAATCTATACTACAAAATTGCGAAAATTAATTTAATTTCATTATTAATCAATTGTTAAAGGTTAAGATTATAATAAAAATCAATGGTAAAAATTACTCCTTTCAATTTAAATTAAAAAGTAGATTAAAATAAATAGATTGTCTAAAAAGTCTTTAAAACCGTCATTCTGAACTTGTTTCAGAATCTCATCTTGTTGATTACCAGTTGTTATGAGAACCTGAAACAAGTTCAGGTTGACGAATTTTTTACTTTTTATACAGTCTCTTTATAATTGTAATTTGTATTTTAATTTGCAGACATTGCTGGTTTTTTCTTTATTACAGCAGATTCTGGTTTAATTACAATACCTTTAATTCTAAGTACTTTAACTTTTTCTGAAGCATTAGAAAATATGGTAATAGATTTTGAAAAACCTCCAGGTCTGTTAGTGGCATATTTTACACCAATTTTTCCAGTTTTACCCGGCATAATAGGTTCTGTTGGTTTTGTTGGAACCGTACATCCACAACTAGACTTAATTTTTGAAATTACTAAAGGGGATTTACCAACATTGGTAAAGTTAAACTCTCGAACACCATTGGAATTCAAATCTACTTTTCCATAATCAATCACTTGTTTTTCAAATTTAAAAACCGGAGCATTAGCATTAACTGGGGCTTTTACTTCTTGTTTTTTTTGAGCATTCATAGTAAAACCTATAAATGCAATCATCACAAATACTAATTTTTTCATTTTTTCTAATTTTAAAGTGTAAAGTTAGTTATTTTTTTATCCTAACAAAATATTTTAAGTTTATCTAATAATTGTACATTTGCCAATCGTATCACAAATATCAGACCAAAATGAGTTTAGCATCAAAATATAACCCAAAAGAAACCGAGACTAAATGGTATAATTACTGGATGGAAAATAATTATTTCCATTCCACACCAAATGATAAAAAGCCATATACTATCGTAATTCCTCCACCTAATGTAACTGGCGTTTTACATATGGGGCATATGCTAAATAATACCATACAAGATGTATTAATAAGAAGAGCTAGACTAAAAGGATTTAATGCGTGTTGGGTTCCTGGTACTGACCATGCTTCTATTGCTACGGAAGCAAAAGTTGTTGCTAAATTAAAAGAAGAAGGTATTGAAAAAACTGATTTAACTCGTGATGATTTTTTAAAACATGCTTGGAATTGGACACATAAACATGGTGGAATAATTCTAGAACAACTTAAAAAATTAGGGGCTTCTTGCGATTGGGAACGTACTAAATTTACGATGGATGAAACTATGAGTGAATCTGTTACCAAAGTATTTATCGATTTATATAATAAAGGATTGATTTACAGAGGTTACCGCATGGTAAATTGGGATCCATCTGCAAAAACTACGTTGTCTGATGAGGAAGTTATTTTCGAAGAAAAACCCGGAAACTTATACTACGTAAACTATAAAATTGAAGGTACAAATGGTGTTTTAACCATAGCAACTACACGTCCTGAAACTATTTTAGGTGATTCCGCAATCTGCATCAATCCTAATGATAAGCGTTTTACACATTTAAAAGGAAAAAAGGCAATTGTTCCTATTGCAAATAGAGTAATTCCTATAATTGAAGATGAATATGTAGATGTTGAATTTGGAACAGGTTGTTTAAAAGTTACACCAGCACACGATCCAAACGATAAAATATTAGGAGAAAAACATCAATTAGAAGTTATTGATATTTTTAATGATGATGCTAGTTTAAATTCCTATGGATTGCATTATCAAGGAAAAGATAGGTTTGTTGTTAGAAAAGAAATTACAAAAGAGTTAGAAACTATTGGAGCTTTGGTAAAAGTAGAACCTTATATGCACAAAGTAGGTACTTCCGAAAGAACTAAAGTGGATATTGAGCCTAAAATATCAGCACAATGGTTTTTAAAAATGGAAGATTTGGTAAAACCAGCGTTGAAAGCAGTTTTGGAAGATGAAGAAATTAAGTTTTTCCCTAAACATTATAATAACACATATCGTCATTGGTTAGAAAATATTAGAGATTGGAATATTTCTCGTCAACTTTGGTGGGGACATCAAATTCCTGCTTATTTTTATGGAGATGGTGTTAATGATTTTGTAGTTGCAAATTCAAAAGAAGAAGCAGCTAAATTAGCTTCTGAAAAATTAGGAAAACCTGTTTCAATAGAAAGCATACAACAAGATCCCGATGCTTTAGATACTTGGTTTTCATCTTGGTTATGGCCAATTTCCGTTTTTGATGGTATTAATCATCCAAATAATAAAGAAATAGAATATTATTATCCAACTAATGATTTGGTTACCGGACCCGACATTATTTTCTTTTGGGTGGCACGTATGATTTTTGCAGGTTATGAGTTTAGAAATGAAAAACCATTCAGTAATGTTTATTTTACAGGAATTGTTCGTGATAGTAAACGAAGAAAAATGTCTAAATCATTAGGTAATTCACCTGATCCTATTGAATTAATGGAAAAGTATGGAGCAGATGGCGTTAGAGTAGGAATGTTGTTGAGTTCAGCAGCTGGAAATGATTTATTATTTGAAGAAGATTTATGTGCTCAGGGACGAAATTTTTCTAATAAAATATGGAATTCTTTTAGATTGATAAAAGGATGGGAAGTTGCCGATATTCCACAGCCTGAAAGTGCAAAAATTGCAATTGCTTGGTATAAAGCTAAATTTCAAAAAGTACTAAAAGAAGTTGAAAGTTCCTTTGAACAATACCGAATTAGCGAAGCTTTAATGAGTATTTATAAACTTATTTGGGATGATTTTTCATCTTGGTTTTTAGAAATGATTAAGCCAGCATATCAACAACCAATTGATTCAAAAACATTTAAAGCAGTAATTGAATTACTTGAAAATAATTTAAAAGTATTACATCCTTTTATGCCTTTTATTTCAGAAGAAATTTGGCAAAATATTGAGAGTAGAAATCCAAGTGAAGCATTAATTATTGCAGCATATCCTAAACTAAATTCAGTTGATGAAACTTTAGTTGGAGAGTTTAATTTTGCTTCAGAAGTTATTTCTGAAATTAGAGCTATTAGAAAGGAAAAAAATATTTCTTTTAAAGATAAAATAGAGGTTTTTGTTTTAAACAATGAAAATACTAGTCAAAATTTTGATGCTATTATTCAAAAAATGGGCAATCTTTCAAAATTTGAGATAGTTTCAAAAAAAATAGAAAGTGCATTGAGTTTTAGAGTAAAAGCTAATGAATATTTTATTCCAATAAACTCAACAATTGACGTTGAAGAAGAAAAAGCTAAATTGACTGAAGAATTAAAATATACAGAAGGTTTTTTAAAATCTGTTCAAAAGAAATTAAGTAATGAGCGTTTTGTAAATAATGCACCAGAACAAGTTATTTTAAATGAACGTAAAAAAGAAGCAGATGCTTTAGCTAAAATGGAAACTTTAAAAGCTAGTTTAAAAAGTTTATAAAAACAATATTGTTGCTATGGCTGGCAGTGGTATTTAGAAATAAGATGTTACAAATTGTAACATCTTATTTTGTTTTTTAATAGAAATTAAACCTGTTGTACATAAACATACTATTGAGTAAGTTCGAGCCTGCCTGTATTCTATGACACTACCAAATAAAATTTCATTTATTTAAGCAACAAATTTTAAAGTGTTAACATAAGGTGTTTGTCTATTAACTGTAGCAAAAGCTCTTGCCATTAATTTACAT
>NZ_JAKIUR010000034.1 GCF_021647475.1 Lutibacter sp. | reverse complement strand
ATGAAATCAAACCTTCCAAGTTGCCGTCAATAGCTATTAGTAAAATAAAAAGACTCCTTACATTAAGAGAGCGTCTTGTGAAACAAAGAGCTGGACATAAATCCATCATCAAGGAACAAAAGAGAATTTACATTAGAAAAGAGAATAAACTCTTATTTGAAACTCAAGAAAAAGCGATAAAATTTCTGACAAAACAAATTCAGAATATTGAGATGGAAATGAAACAAATTATTAAGACTAATCAAAAATTAAATCAGCAATATAAATTAGTTGTTAGTGTAAAAGGTATTGGTAATCAAACTGCACTTTTTATGATTGTTACTACAAATGGTTTTACAAAATTTAAAACATGGAGAAAATATGCCTCTTATTGTGGAATTGCTCCATTTCCAAATGCTTCTGGAACAAGCATAAGAGGAAGAACTAAAGTAAGTAACTTAGCTAATAAAAAACTTAAATCCCTTTTTGATTTATGTGCTAAATCTGCGATCCAAAATAACCCAGAAATGAAAATCTATTATCACAAAAGAGTAGAACAAGGAAAAAATAAAATGAGTACTATTAACATTATTAGATGTAAATTAATGGCAAGAGCTTTTGCTGCTGTTAATAGACAAACACCCTATGTGAACACTTTAAAATTTGTTGCTTAAATAAACGAAATTTTATTTGGTACTGTCATAGAATACAGGCAGGCTCAGCATGACGTTGTTTTTTATGATTACTAATTACGGATATACAAACTTAAAGCATTCTATTTTAAGATTGATATTTTATTTTCTCATATAATTTTACAAGTGATTTCAACATTTCTACAGGTGTTGTTAAAATTTGGTAGTGATTTTGTCCAAACATTTGTGGTAAATAATATTTAGCTTGTGCTTCAATAGCTAAAGCATACGAATTTATTTGGCGTTCATTTAGTTCTCGTAAGGCTTGTTTTACATCATTTATTCCATATTTTCCTTCGTATTTATCATAATCGTTTGGCTTACCATCTGAAATTAAAATAACCCATTTGTTTTTAGTATCGCGTTTATCTAACATAGCTCCTGAATGTCGTAAAGCTGCACCAATTCGTGTATAGCCACTTGGTTCAACTGCACCAACTTTTAGTTTTGCTTTATTCCAATCATCATCAAAATCTTTTATGGTAATGTATGTTGAATGGTTTCTTGTTTTTGAGTAAAAGCAATCTATTGAAAAATCTATATTAAACTCATTTAAAATTTCGCCAAATAATATGGAAACTTGTTTTTCAACATCAATAACTCTATTTCCTCCTGCATAACCATCACTAGATAAACTAATATCCAGCAATAATAAAATAGATAAATCTTTTTCTTTTTTTCTTTTAGAAAGATATATTTTTTCTGAAGGAGTATGTCCAGAGTGTACATCAACAAACAAATCGGTTATGGCATCAATATCAAATTCTTCGCCTTGTGTTTGTCTGCGTTGTTGTTGTAGTTTATTATTAACTGAAGCCATTAATTTACGCAATCCAATTAGAGTAGATTTATTTTTAGTGATGGTTTTTTTATAATAAGCACTATCACTTTTTAGCAACGTTTTTGGATATAGTTTACAAAAATTTTCTTTATATCTTCGTTTAGCATAGTTCCATTCATCATACAAAATATGATATCCGGTACTATCACTTTCTGCACTTTCCGAAACTGTTGTGTTTTCAATAAAATCTGCCTGATATACAGAGTGTGCAACATCATCCACACGAACGGTATATTTCATATTTAATTCATCTAAAGCATTTTCGTGATCTTTTAAATCGTCATCACCATCCATATCTCTCCAATTTCCACCAAACTCATCGGCGGTTTCAACTTTTTCAAATTGATGTTGCGTGGTAGCATCTTCACGTTGTTTTTCATCAACTTGTACTGAAATTATTTCTTCAACTGCTTTTGATTTTAAAATAGTTTTTGGTTTTTCTTCTTTTCCTTTTTTTATTTTATCTGTAAAATTTTTAAGTTTATTCTTCGAATCTTCTTCCGGATTATTACGCATCCATTTCCCATAAATAAACGTGAAGTCTGCTTCAGAGTTTTTCTTTATATTTTCTGAATAAAATTGAATAAATTTTTTGTGCTGTTTTTTAGTAATAGGAAATTGTTCAAATAACATTTCTAAAACCTCTGAAGAAGTTTCACTTGCTTTTTGCTGAGATTCAAACAATTCATGTTCTTGATTATCGTTCCAATTTAAATTTAAATTTTTTTGAATAGATAAGTATAATATTCTGAATAAATAAAAAGATATATTTTCATCAATTGTAGGTAATTCAGAAAATTTAGATGGCAAAAAAAAGTTATTATTTTTATAGCCGCCTTCTCTTTCCGCCTCAAATATTTCAATAGCGTTGCCCGTTATAGCTCTTGCAAAAATGGTTAATCTTGACTTTATATCAATTAAATTAACCACATTAACTTTACTTTCTTGCTTTTTACGTTTACGCCTTTTAAAGTAATAAGCTAGTTTGGTAAAGATATATTCATCGGGTTCAAACATTGTTTTAAAGTATTGAGAATTGAGACGTTAGTAATTAGAAAATTATATTAAAACTTAAATACTCACTGCTCAATTCTAACATCTAATTTATATCATTAAATTACACAAATCTTTTAAGGCTTCTACAACTTCAATATCATCGGTTAAAGGTTCAACAATGGCTACCTCTACTGAAAGGCGTTTTGGTAATCCGCTATAAATTAATTTTGCTGCATCTACCAATAAACGTGTTGATACGGTTTCTGTTAAACCAAGCTCAGTTAAATTTCTAATTTTAGTTGCAATATTGACTAATTTTTTTGCTATTTCAATTTTAATTTCAGTTTCATTTACTAAGATTTCTGCTTCAATTTTGGGTTCAGGATAATTAAAAGAGGTTGCTATAAATCGTTGTCTGGTTGATGGTTTTAACTCTTTAAATCCTTTTTGATATCCTGGATTAAAAGAAGCTACCAACATGAAATCTTTGTGGGCTTTTAAGGTGATTCCTAATTTATCAATAAATAATTCTCGCCTATGATCAGTTAAAGAATGAATTGCCACAATTACATCTGGTCTTGCTTCGGCTATTTCATCTAAATAAATAATTGCACCTTCTTTAATTGCTGTTGTAAGCGGTCCATCAAGCCAAATAGTTTCAGCACCTTTAATAATATACCGACCTATTAAATCGGTTGATGAAGTTTCTTCGTGACAGCTTATGGTTATTAATTTTTTATTTAATTTATGAGCCATAAACTCTATAAACCTAGATTTTCCTGTTCCTGTAGGTCCTTTTAATAAAAATGGAATTTTATTTTTATATGAATGTTCAAAAACATCAATTTCTTTACTTATAGCTCTATAATATGGCGTATTATTCATTTTTATATTTTAACTTTTATATTAAAAAAACAAAGCTACTTAATTAAAAATTATAAAAAATTTATTAAGTAGCCTTGACAATCAATCAAAAATATTTTATTCTTTTATTTCTAAAGCTTCATCAGTTGGAGTACCATATTTAATAAAGTCTATCAAGAAAAGTATAATTCCTGTTGCAAAAAACGTTGCACAAATTATTAATACTATAAAATGAATTTCTATTTGTTTTTGAACCACCATAAAATCCATTTTCATTATTCGTTCTAAATATACTTGTACAACTCCTGCAACACCAAAAGCCACTGTCATCCCTATCATTCCTATATTTGATAACCAAAATGCTATTCTACCTCTAGTACTATCATATAATTTTCTTCCAGTCATATTAGGTAAAGTATAACTTATAATTGCAAAAACAATCATAGCATAAGCACCCCAAAATGCAAGGTGGGCATGCATTGCGGTAACTAAAGTTCCGTGAGTATAAATATTAGTTTGTGGTAATGTATGTGCAAAACCTAATAAGCCAGCTCCAACAAATGATACTATTGCAGCACCTAATGTCCAATACAATGCTATTTTATTTGGATGTTTTTTTTCTCCTTTTCTATACATATTTACTGCAAACAATGCCATTGCTAAAAATGCTAATGGTTCTAATGCAGAGAATATACCTCCTACAATTAACCAAATTTTATTTACTCCTATATAATAGTAATGGTGACCTGTACCTAAAATACCAGATAGAAATGTTAGTCCAACAATTACATATAACCATTTTTCAATAACCTCTCTATCAACACCTGTTAATTTTATTAATAAGAAAGATAAAATACCTCCCATTATTAATTCCCAAACACCTTCAACCCATAGGTGAACTACCCACCATCTAAAAAAGGAATCTAACACTTGGCTGTCAAAGAAAATCATACCTGGCAAATACAATAATGCTGCAAATAATAAGCCCATAGAAAGTACTAGAGCTGTAGTTGTTTTTCTTTTGCCCTTAAATAGTGTTATAAGAATTAATGCCATAAATAATAAGACATTTACAACTACTAAATAATCTAAAGGTCTTGGTATTTCTAAAAATTTACGTCCTTCCCAAATATTAAAATGAAAACCTATAATAGCAGCAACAGCAACTACGGCTAAACTTATTAATTGTACATACGCTAATTTAACACTTACCAATTCGCGTTGTGCTTCTTCTGGAATAATATAATATGCTGCCCCCATAAAACCAGATAGCAACCAAACTACCAACAGATTAAGATGAACTGCTTTTGCCGTGTTAAAAGGAATAATACTATGTAACCCATCATATCCTGCGTGGGCAAAGCCCATAATGAATCCATACACAATTTGTAATACTAATAATAGCATTGAAAAGGCAAAAAACCAATATGCTACTTTTTGTGATTTATATTTCATAATACTTTTATTTAGTTTTTAATTTTTCCTTTTGCTAATGGAGAGACTACGGTTCCAAATCCGTTTAAATCTATTTTGCCAATCCATTTAAAAAAGGCCACTACATCACTAGCTTCAGCATCGGTCATTCCATAAGCTACCATTTTTCTTCCGTGAGGTTGCCAAGGTCCTTTAGACATTAAAATACTTTTAATAGCTGCCTCACCATTTCCATCATAACGTTGGTTTAAACGATCAACAACTTTAGTTAATTCTGGAGCATAATATCCTCCTTCTCCTAGAAGAGTATGACACCCCATACAGTTGTTTTTTTCCCATATTTTTTTCCCTTTAATTACTGATGCAGTAATATTTTCGGAATGCGATTGATCTTGAGCTGGACTTAGAGAATAAATAGTTAACCCTATAAATATCAGGAATGTAACTAATGTTCCGCCTAAGAAAAAAGCCCTTGCTTGTTTTTTAGATAACATGTTTATTAAGTTTAATTAGTAAAATTTTCATTAAATAAAAAGACCTTATTATCTTTTATTATATGTTACGAATATATATATTATTATTTAGCTAATATATGATATTTATCAGATTTCTTATAATGCTGTTATTTATCAATCTAAATCTAAATGCTTTAAAGTAAGAAACCTTCCATTATCAGCTACTTCTTTTGAAAATTCTAAAATAGATTTATCTCTAAATTTTCCTAAAATACTTTTTTTAAATGGTTCTACAATAAAATGAACTGGGCATGGATTTTCTCCGTCACACTCATTTAATCCTAAAAAACATTCATTTAATTTATGTAATCCATCAATATTTTCAATAATATCACAAACTGTTTTATCTCCATTTTTTTTAGTAATATAAAACCCTCCATTTGGACCTTTAACCGATGAAATTATTTTAGCATGAACTAATTGTTGAAATAGCTTTGCTAAAAACGGACTTGGAACATCTATGGCATCTGCTATCTTTTTAACACTCATCTTTTTTTCTTTGCTTGCATGCTCTGCTAAATATAGTGTGGATAGTATTGCATACTTACTTGCTCTTGATAACATATGGTTAGTTTGAAAATTTGATTTTCACAAATCTACTAAATAAAGATTAAAAGATATTATATTTTTTTAAACTTAGCCGTAAAATGTCTCATAATAGGTGCTTCATCTACAATTATATAACCAGATTTTGCTTCTTTTCTAGTATCGTAAATTTTTTCTAAAACTGCTGCTATATATTCCATATGATTATGGGTATAGGTTCTTCTTGGAATTGCTAAACGAACTAATTCCAAATCAGGATATCTATTTTCACGAGTTACAGGATCTCTATCTGCTAAAACTGTTCCTATTTCAACACCTCTAATTCCGCCAACTACATAAATTTCAATGGCTAATGCTTGTGCTCTATATTCTTCTCTTGGAATGGTTGGTACAAATTTATTAGCATCTAAAAATATAGCATGGCCACCAATTGGCTGTTGAACAGGTACGCCATATTCAACTAATTTTTGACCTAAATATGCAACTTGCTCTACTCTACTTTCTAAATAATCAAATTCAGTAGCTTCATCTAATCCTTGAGCTAAAGCTCCCATATCTCGTCCATTCATCCCTCCATAGGTAATAAAACCTTCAAACATAATGGTATAAACGGTAGCTTGTTTAAATATTTCTTCACTATTTAAAGCTATAAATCCACCCATATTTACCAAACCATCTTTTTTGGCACTCATAGTCATTCCATCTCCATAAGAAAATAATTCCTTAGCAATTTCCTTTATTGTTTTATTTTTATATCCTTTTTCTCTTTTTTTGATAAAATAGGCGTTTTCAGCAAAACGTGCCGAATCAAAAATTAACAGAGTATTGTATTTTTTACAAATTTTTGAAACTTCTTTAACGTTTTCAATAGATACTGGTTGACCGCCTGAGCTATTACAGGTAATGGTTAAAATAACAAAAGGAATTTTTTCAGTAGGATATTTATCAAAAACATTTTGCAATTTATTAATGTCTACATTTCCTTTAAATGGATGAATAATTGATGTATCAAAAGCTTCATCAATAGTACAATCAATAGCGGTTGCTTTTCTAAATTCAATGTGACCTTTAGTGGTGTCAAAATGTGAGTTGCCTGGCACAATATCACCTTCTTTTACTAAGGTTGAAAATAATACATTTTCTGCTGCTCTTCCTTGGTGAACTGGTAAAAAATAGGTGAATCCTGTAATTCTTTTAACAGTATCTTTAAGTTTTTTAAAAGATCGTGATCCGGCATAACTTTCATCACCAATCATAATCTCAGCCCATTGTTTATCGCTCATAGAACCCGTTCCTGAATCAGTTAATAAATCGATAAAAACGTTATCTGAGGCTAAGTTAAAAAGGTTGTAATTCGCTTCTTTTATCCATTTTAAACGTTGCTCTTTTGTAGATCGTTTTATTTGTTCTATTACTTTTATTTTATATGGTTCAGCATATGGTAAATCCATAATTCTATATTTTTTAAGTTAATTTTAATTGAAATAAATGTGAAATAAATCTTTATTGAGAAATACAATTAATTATCAAAGCATTCAGGACACTTTATAAGCATGTATTGGTAGAAATAGTTTTTATAAAAACTTAAATTATTCATAAGATTAATTGGTTTTCAAAATTACAAAATTTCTTTGGTTAGTGATAATTTTTAGTCAAAATTCACACTTTTTGAAATATGACTTTAATCATATTTTGTAACTAAAGTTACTTTTATATTTGCAACTATAACTTTTAACAAAAAAAATATTTAAAGCTAAAATAACAGTAGTTTTATGACATTTATCATTATTTTTGCGAAATACTTTTTTTGAAATCCTAATTTTATCAAAATGAATAAAATTTTATCCTTACTATATTCTACCAAATTAACAGCCATTTTATTTATTGTTTTTGCAACTTCTATGGGAATTGCAACTTTTATTGAAAATGATTTTGGTACAGAAACTGCAAGAGCTTTGGTTTACAATGCTTGGTGGTTTGAAGGAATTATGCTCTTTTTTGTTGTTAATTTTTTTGGTAATATTTTCAAATACAAATTATATAAAAAAGAAAAATTAGTAACCTTATCTTTTCATTTAGCATTTATTTTTATTTTAATTGGAGCAGGAATAACAAGATATATTAGTTTTGAAGGTGTTATGCCAATTAAAGAAGGAGAAGTTAGTAATACTTTTTTTTCTGAATCAAATTATATCAGTGTTTATGTCGATAATGGAAAGGTTCAAAAAGTTCCAAAATTCGACAAAATTCTATTATCATCTATAACTGATAACCATTATACTTACACCACCAAATTTAAAGACAAAGATGTTTCCATTAGATTAATTAAGTACATTCCACATGCTACAACCGTTTTTGAAAATTCCCCAAATGGAGCAACTTACTTGAAATTTGTTGAATCTAGCAATGGAGGAAGACATGATCATTATATTAAACAAGGGACTTCTGAAGTTATTCATGGCTCTGCTATTGGTTTTGATACTCCATCTGAAAACACTATCAATTTTAAATATATTGATGGAAAACTAAAAATTAAGTCCGTAGAAAATGGAACGTTTTTTAGAATGGCAGATAAATTTAATGGAAATATTGTAAAAGATTCTTTACAAGATTTCTCAATACTAGCTGTTCATAATATTGGTAATTTACAGTTTGTTATACCACAATTACCGATTAAAGGAACTTATAAAACAGTTTCTGGAGGTGAAAAATCGAATAACTTATCACAACTTACTTTTAAGGTTTCTGTTGACAATAAAACTCGTGATATTACCGTAAAAGGCGGTAAATATAGTATTCAACGCCCTACATCTTTTACTGTTGATGGATTAAACTTTAAGATAGCTTATGGAGCTAGGCAATTTAAATTACCATTTAGTATTAAATTAAGAGATTTCCAACTAGATAAGTACCCAGGCTCCCAAAGTCCAATGTCTTACGCCAGTGAAGTAACGGTTATCAGTCCAGAAAAAACTTTTGATTTTAGAATTTTTATGAATCACATATTAAACTATAAAGGTTATAAATTTTTCCAATCTAGTTACGATATTACACCACAATATGAAGAAACTAGGTTATCTGTTAATCATGATTTTTGGGGAACCACCATTACTTATATTGGGTACTTTTTATTGTATGCTGGTCTTATTTTAATCTTTTTTATGAAAAACACTCGTTTTGATGATTTACGAAAAAATTTAAGAAAATTGCAATCCAAAAAAGTAACTGTTCTTTTATTAGCATTCTTAGCAACTTCATCTTTTACATTTTCTCAAAACAATCCACATGTAATTACCAATCAACAAATAGATTCTGCTTTAGTTACAACTACCGTATCAAAAGAACATGCTGCAAAATTTAGTAAGCTAATTATTCAGGATTTAGGTGGAAGAATGAAACCTGTAGATACCTATTCTTCTCAATTATTGAGAAAAATAAGCAAACATGATACTTTTAAAGATATGAACTCAGATCAAGTGTTTTTATCTATTCAACTCATGCCAAGAATTTGGTTTCAAGTTCCAATCATTTATTTAGAACGAGGTGATACTAAATTAAGAGATGTTATTGGGGTGCCACACAATCAAAAATACGCTTCAATTGCCGACTTTTTCACAGCAAAAGGACAATACAAATTAGCAAAACTCCAACAAAAAGCTAGTAAAACAAATATTAAAGGAAAGTTTGAAAAAGATATTATTAATGTCGATAAAAGAATTAATCTATTTTATTCGGCTTTAATGGGTGATGTTTTACGAATATTTCCAGTTCCAAATGATCCTACTAACAAATGGGTATCACAAAATGAATTGAAAATTACTAATTATAAAGGGAAAGATTCTATTTTTGCACGTCAATTATTACCTGTTTACTTACAATCATTATCAAATGACATAAAAACTAAAAATTATTCTAATTCTGATGAAATCTTAGGCGGACTTATAAAATTTCAAAAGAAATACGGTAAAAAAGTCTATCCAACCGATAAAAAAATAAATTTAGAAATAGCCTATAATAAATATGATGTATTTAAAAAACTATTTAGCTACTATATGTACATTGGAACATTACTATTCTTCCTAGTAATTATTCAAATTTTTAGCAAAAGTAAAATTGTTGATTATCTAATAAAACTAAGTATTGCCATTATTATCATATTATTTTTAATGCACACAGGAGGTTTAATTGCAAGATGGATGATTAGTGGACACGCACCATGGAGTAATGCCTATGAATCTATGATTTATGTAGGATGGGCAACCATGTTTTTCGGCTTAGTATTTGGTCGAAAGTCATCTATGACCATTGCTGCAACAGCATTTTTAACGGCATTTATTTTAATGATTGCACATTGGAATTGGATGGATCCTGAAATTGCAAACTTAGTTCCTGTTTTAAATTCATATTGGTTAATGATTCACGTAGCCATTATTGTTGCCAGTTACGGCCCATTTGGTTTAGGAATGATATTAGGAATAATTTCATTATTACTTATGATTTTAACCACTGAAAAAAACAAAAAACAATTAAACTCAAAAATTAAGGAACTAACTATTATCAATGAAATGGCATTAACTGTTGGTTTAGTTATGATAACTGTTGGTAACTTTTTAGGTGGAATGTGGGCAAATGAAAGTTGGGGACGTTATTGGGGTTGGGATCCAAAAGAAACTTGGGCGTTAATTAGTATTATGGTTTATGCTTTTGTATTACATATACGATTAGTACCTGGTTTAAGAAGCAGGTTTACATTCAATTTATTTTCAGTTGCAGCCTTTGCGTCTATTTTATTCACCTATTTTGGAGTTAATTTCTATTTAGCTGGTTTGCATTCCTATGCTAGTGGTGATAAAGCAATAACACCATCATTTGTATATTATACTATGACAATTTTTACAATAATTGCAATTGCTGCTTATTATAAATTCAAAAAATATTATAAAAAATAAGTGCAAAATTGTAACTTTGCAAACCTAAAAAATTATTAAAATGTATAATAAGTATATAAAACTTGTAATTGCCGCTGCAATTTTAGTATGGTCTGTTTTTCAATTTATAGAAACTAATATTATGAATGGAATTTCATTAGTATTATTTGCTGGAATTTTTGTGCTACTTTACTTTAAAAATGAATTTATACTTTTATCATTTTGGCAATTGAGAAAACAAAATTTTACAGGAGCTGATAAATGGCTAAACAAAATTAAAAATCCTGAGACTGCTTTAGTAAAAAAACAAGAAGGATATTATAATTTTTTAAAAGGAATTATGTTATCACAAACCAATATTACTAAAGCTGAAAAGTTTTTTAAAAAAGCTTTAAAGTTAGGATTAAATATGGATCATGATATTGCAATGGCAAAACTTCAATTAGCAGGAATTGCGATGACTAAAAGAAGGAAACGTGAAGCAACTATGCTAATAAGTGAAGCTAAAAAATTAGATACTCAAGGTGTTTTAACAGAACAAATTAAAATGTTGAAACAACAAATGAAAAAAGTATAATTGGATCTTATCTAAAATATAGAATAAACGTTCTAAAAAGTAAGTTTTACGTCAACCTGAACTAGTTTCAGGTTCTCATCATAATTAACAATTATCATTATAAGATTCTGAAACTAGTTCAGAATGACGATGCCAAGGATTTTTAGAAAGTTTACTTTTTACAATTATAACTTCAGTATTTCTGGAACTAAGTCTTTTGAAAGGCGAATAATATGAATTCCGTCATTTTCAATTTCATTTTTATCATTTTTAATATAATAAAAGTTATCGTCAATTCTTGAAGACTCTCCAGACAATAAACCATCTTCTAAATTTTCATTACTAGCCAACCTTATTAAAGTATCGTAGGTTATATCAAAACCTTTTATTGCGTATTTTGATGGTAAAGCATAATTTTTTTTCTTAAATCTTTTATAAAAAGAACTTTTTTCTTTTCCTTTAGAATAAACATTTTCAATTGATGGGTACGTAAAATTAAGTTTCCCTAAATAATTGTTATTTACGGTATCAAAATTTCTATCTTTTTTTAAAGCAAATAAAGTTACATCATAAGTATCATCAAAACTTTTTAAATTATTTACTGCTGCAACTGTAGTTATTAAATCATCCGAAATTAATAAAACCCAGTTAGATTTATTTTCAACCATTTTTTCGGTAAGTTTATCTATATCAATAAATCCTTTTGAAGATTTTATAACTGAAATTCCTTGAACCGAATCCATCTGTTTAAGCTGATTGACTATACGCCATAATTTAGATTGATTTTCAGGTTTATCATCATTTATTAAAACTAAATTTTCACCTTTATAATTATTTTTTATGAAATCTAACATTTTAGAGGTTAAAAAACTTTGGTTTGGTTCGGAATTTATTAAATTATTTGCAGAAAGTTTTTCTTGATTTTTTGAATAAAACGGAGCAACTACGTAACTATTTATATGATTTGCAACCCAATAAGCATTATCATAAAATAAAGGTCCGATTACAACATCATTTTTAGTGAAATTATGTTTATTGACTAAATATTGTAATTTGAATTTAGAGTTTTCAGTATCCATAAACTCAACATCAATTTGCACTCCTTTTTTTCTTAAAGAATCAATAGCCATTGCAGCTCCTAAATGAAAGTCTGTAACAATATTTAATAGTGAATTCGACTTGCTAAACCATTTATTTTCAACAGAATCCGTTAATTTATTCAATTGATAAGGAAGCATAAAATAAACTTTTAATTTTTTGGTGAAATCAATATTTTCAGTAAATGGTTTAAGTTCATCATACTCTTCTTCATCAGAAATAGGTTTTATTTTAATATCCATTCCTAGTTTTAAACCTTCAATTAATTCAGGATTTAGTAATTTTAAATCTTCTTCTGTAACCTCATACTTTTTTGTTAAACTATAAAAAGTATCATCTTTTATTACTTTATGCATTACATATTTAGTAGAATCTAACAATACTTCGTTAGTAGATTTTGGAATAATTATTTGCATTCCTATTTTTACTCCTTCTATTAACTTAGGATTAGCTTTTTTTAATGCTTCTATAGTTATATTATATTTTTTTGAAATACCATATAAAGTTTCCTTTGGTTTTATCGTGTAAAAATTATCATTTTCTACTTCCTTATTAAACTCTGAACTATTTTTTCCATAGTTTTCATTAGGAACAATAATAACTGTATTTGCTTTTGGTTTTCTTTTTATACCTGGATTTAATCGCAACAAATCACGAGTTGACAAGTGATAAAATTTAGCGATACTTTTCATAGTTTCGCCTTGTTTAACACTATAAGATTTATATTTTTTTTGTTGTGCAAAATTAATTTCGCTGATAAAAAAAAGAATAAATATTAAAAAAAATATTTTTTTCATAGATTGTAATTTATAATTGGTTATTCCCATTCAATAGTTGCAGGTGGTTTTGAGCTAATATCATACACTACTCTATTAACGCCTTTTACCCCATTTATTATTTTATTTGATATTTTTTGTAAAAATTCATAAGGTAAATTTACCCAATCTGCTGTCATTCCATCGGTAGATTCTACCGCTCTTAAAGCTACTACTTTTTCATAAGTACGCTCATCACCCATAACACCTACAGAATTTACTGGCAATAAAATTGCACCAGCTTGCCAAATTTTATCATATAAGCCTTCCTCTTTTAATCCTTTTATAAAAATGGCATCTACTTCTTGTAAAATTTTAACTTTTTCTTCGGTAATATCTCCCAAAATTCTAATTCCAAAACCAGGTCCTGGAAAGGGATGCCTTCCTAATAAATCCGCACTTAATCCTAAAGTTTTGCCCACTCGCCTAACTTCATCTTTAAATAACATTTTTAAAGGTTCAACTACTTTTAATTTCATAAAATCTGGTAACCCACCTACATTATGATGTGATTTTATAGTAGCTGAAGGACCTCCACTTACCGAAACCGATTCTATTACATCAGGATAAATAGTACCTTGTGCTAACCATTTTACATTTTTTATTAAATGTGCTTCATCATCAAAAACTTCAATAAAAACTTTTCCAATACTTTTTCGTTTAGCTTCTGGTTCCGTTATGCCTTTCAATTCTTTCAAGAAACGTGCCGAAGCATCAACCCCTTTTACATTTAAACCCATTCCTTTATATTGCTCAAGTACATCTTCAAATTCATTTTTACGCAACAATCCGTTATTTACAAAAATGCAATATAAATTTTTCCCTATTGCTTTGCTTAATAAAGTAGCTGCAACGGTAGAATCAACTCCGCCAGATAAACCTAGCACTACTTTATCATTTCCTAATTTTTTTTGAAGTGCTTCAACGGTGGTTTCAACAAACGAATCTGGTGTCCAAGTTTGGGATACCTTCGCAATTTTAACTAAAAAATTTTCTAATATTTGCAAGCCATCTTTTGAATGATAAACCTCAGGATGAAATTGAATTGCATATGTTTTTTCATTTTCAAACTTAAAAGCTGCATTTTTGACATCATTGGTACTTGCCAACAATTCACAAGTTTCTGGCAATTTGGTAATGGTATCACTATGACTCATCCAAACCTGACTTCCTTTAGAAACTTCTTCAAAAAACAAATCGTTAGGTTTAATATAATTCAAATTAGCTCGTCCATATTCTCTAATTTCAGAAGCTTCAACTTTACCACCAAATTTTTGAGCCATATATTGAGCTCCAAAACAAACCCCTAGTAGTGGTAATTTTCCCTTGATAAACGACAAATCGGGTTTTGGGGCGTCATTGGATCGAACAGAAAAGGGACTTCCTGATAAAATAACCGCTTTATAATTTTCTATTTTAAAATTTAAACTGTTGTAAGGAAAAATTTCGCAAAAAATATTTAACTCCCTAACTCTTCGGGCAATTAACTGTGTGTATTGCGATCCGAAATCTAAAATAAGTACCTTTTGTTGCATTCGCAAAAATAGTATTTAATTAATTATACTAGAATAGTTTGACTTTTTTTTTGTTTTTTTTTATTAAAATTTAAAAAATATTGACTCATTTAAAATTGATTTAAGCCATAATTAGTGATTTTAAAAAAGTAAAACATAATTAAGTTATAAAACTTTATTTTAAGCTACTTTTTATTTGATTTAAGCCATTTTTAATTAAATAACAATTGTTAACAACTTCAATGTTGTATGATTTTTAAGCATAAAATAGTACTTATTGAATTATTATATTTGTGTAATATAAAATATAGATAAAATTATTTTTTTATGAGCAACGAAGAAAAAAAACACGAGTATTCAGCAGATAGTATTCAGGCGTTAGAAGGAATGGAACATGTGCGTAAACGTCCTTCCATGTATATTGGAGATGTTAGCACAAGAGGATTACACCATTTGGTTTATGAAGTAGTGGATAACTCTATAGATGAAGCAATGGCTGGCCATTGTGATACCATTAATGTAATTATAAATGAAGATAATTCTGTTTCAGTAAAAGATAACGGTCGTGGTATTCCAGTTGGAATGCACAAAAAAGAAGGCGTTTCAGCATTAGAAGTTGTAATGACTAAAATTGGTGCTGGTGGTAAATTTGACAAAGATTCTTATAAAGTATCTGGTGGATTACACGGTGTTGGTGTTTCCGTTGTTAACGCACTTTCTGAACATTTAAGAGCAACTATTTATTTAGATGGTAAAATTTGGGAACAAGAATATGAACAAGGGAAGGCACTTTATCCAGCTAAAACCATAGGAGAAAGTAATGAAATAGGCACTTTAATTACCTTTTCGCCAGATAAAACTATATTTACACAAACCACTGAATTTAGTTATGAAACGTTAGCATCAAGATTGCGAGAACTTTCATTTTTAAATAAAGGACTTACCATTACTATTATCGACAAAAGGAATAAAGATGAAGAAGGTAATTTTATTAATGAAAAATTTTATAGTGATGAAGGATTACCAGAATTTATTAGGTATTTAGATGCTACACGTGAGCAACTTACAGCTAAAATAATTTCAATGGAAGGTGAAAAAAATGGTATTCCTGTTGAAGTTGCTATGGTTTATAACACTTCCTATACCGAAAATTTACATTCGTATGTTAACAACATAAATACGCACGAAGGAGGAACTCATTTATCAGGTTTTAGACGTGGATTAACAAATACACTAAAAAAATATGCTGAAGCCTCTGGAATGTTGAAAAATTTGAAATTTGAAATTGCTGGAGATGATTTTCGTGAAGGATTAACAGCAATTATTTCTGTAAAAGTTCAAGAACCTCAATTCGAAGGACAAACCAAAACCAAATTAGGAAATCGTGAAGTATCTTCAGCAGTAAGTCAATCCGTTTCTGAAATGTTGCAAAATTATTTAGAAGAAAACCCTAGCGATGCCAAAATCATAGTTCAAAAAGTAATGCTGGCAGCACAAGCACGTAATGCTGCTAAAAAAGCACGTGAAATGGTTCAGCGTAAAACAGTAATGTCCATTGGTGGCTTGCCTGGTAAATTAAGTGACTGTTCTGAAACTGATCCAGAAAAATGTGAAATATTTTTAGTCGAAGGAGATTCAGCAGGTGGAACAGCTAAACAAGGACGAGACCGAGCTTTTCAAGCAATTTTACCTTTACGTGGTAAAATTTTAAATGTTGAAAAAGCTATGCAGCATAAAGTTTTTGAAAACGAAGAAATTAAAAATATGTTTACAGCTTTAGGCGTTACTATTGGAACCGAAGAAGATAGTAAAGCTTTAAACCTAAGTAAATTACGTTATCACAAAATTGTAATTATGACGGATGCCGATGTGGATGGTAGTCATATTGCTACACTTATTTTAACCTTCTTCTTTAGATATATGAAAGAATTAATTGAAGCAGGTCATGTTTTTATTGCTACCCCACCACTTTATTTAGTTAAAAAAGGACAAAAAAGAGAATATGCTTGGAATGATGATCAACGTGATTTAATTTCTAGAAAATTTGGAAATGGCTCTAGTATTCAACGATATAAAGGTTTAGGTGAAATGAATGCGGAACAACTTTGGGATACGACTATGAATCCTGAATTTAGAACACTTCGTCAAATAATAATTGATAATCTAACCGAAGCGGATAGAGTATTCTCCATGTTAATGGGTGATGAAGTTCCTCCTCGTAGAGAATTCATTGAAAAGAATGCTAAATATGCTAAAATTGATGCGTAATTTCTAATTCTTATAATTTTTTAAAAGACTGCATTTTTTGCAGTCTTTTTTATTTATTAACTCATAATTTATATCTTTGCTTAAATTATAAACCCCTCTTATGAAAAAATTAACTCTTTTAATACTTACGCTAGTATTAAGTTATTCCACAAAGGCACAAAATTTAGATGTATTATTATTAGCAAGCGATGATGCTTCTCTATTATTTCAAAATTATATGACTCCTGTAATGAATGGCATGTCATACAGTTTAAATGACGGATGGTACACTACTGCAAAAACTCATAAAAAATTAGGTTTCGATTTAACAATTAATGTAAGTACAGCTATTGTTCCAAAATCATCAAGAACATTTCTATTTAATACTGCAGACTATCAATATTTAAGTTTGGAAAGTGGCAACTCTGAAATTCAAACCGTTATGGGTGGCAATAACAATAGTAAAATAGGTGTACGAATTCCTTATGAAAATGGAAATTATAAAGTTGCAGAGATAAATATGCCCGATGGTGTAGGTGGCGATTTACCTTTAAATGCCGTTCCTTCACCAATGATTCAAGCAAGTGTTGGCATGCCTTTTAAAACTGATATTAGTCTTCGGATTCTACCTAAAATAAATACAAATGATGTTGATGGCAGTATGTTTGGCATTGGTATAAAACACGATTTAATGCAATATTTTGGTCCTTTAGATAAACTTCCTTTGAATGTGGCATTATTTGCTGGTTATACAACTATGACTTCTACCTATAATTTACAAAAGGTAAGTACGCTTGCAGGAAACAATCAAGAAGCTACCTTTAAATTAAATGCTTTTACCATTCAAGCAGTAGCTTCATTAGATTTTCCAATAATAACTTTATTTGGAAGCGTTGGTTATGACAAAGGAAATTCTACTTTGAAAATAAAAGGAAGTTACAATTGGAATTATGACATTAAAGATTCAAATAATAATGTAGTTGGAACTATTGCAGAATCAGTAACTGATCCAATCAATATGGATTTTAATGCCAACGGAGTTAGAGGTACTTTAGGTGCTCGATTCAATTTAGGATTCTTTAAAATTTATGGAGATTATACGTTAAAAGAATACAACACCGTTTCAGCAGGAATTGCGTTTAGTTTCAGGTAAAAAAACGCATATTAATATTATTTTGAAGGATTGTTTAAAGCAATCCTTTTTTTGTTATAAATATTGCATTCATTTTCTTATAAATATTGTAATTTTGATAGATAACAGTTAAAATTAAATAAACATCATTATAAATTAATACAAAATGAAAGTAACAATAGTAGGTGCAGGTGCTGTAGGAGCAAGTTGTGCTCAGTACATTGCCGTAAAAAATTTCGCTTCTGAAGTTGTAATTGTTGATATTAAAGAAAATTACGCTGAAGGTAAAGCTATGGATTTAATGCAAACATCATCATTAATGGGTTTTGATACTAAAATTACAGGATCCACTAACGATTATTCTAAAACAGCAAATAGTGATATTGCTGTAGTAACTAGTGGTATTCCTAGAAAACCAGGAATGACACGTGAAGAATTAATTGGTATTAACGCAGGTATTGTAAAATCTGTAACTGAAAATTTAATCAAACATTCTCCAAATGTTATCTTAATTATAGTAAGTAACCCAATGGATACTATGGCATATTTAGCTCATAAAACTACTGGATTACCAAAAAATAGAATTATTGGTATGGGTGGAGCTTTAGACAGTGCTCGTTTTAAATATAGATTAGCTGAAGCTTTAGGTTGTCCAACATCGGATGTTGATGGAATGGTAATTGGAGGTCATAGTGATAAAGGGATGATACCATTATCTAGTTTTGCAGTTAGAAATAGTTTACCAGTTTCTACGTTTTTATCTAAAGAACGCATACAACAAGTTGTAGAAGATACTAAAGTTGGAGGTGCTACTTTAACAAAAATGTTAGGTACAAGTGCTTGGTATGCTCCTGGTTCTGCAGTTTCAGAATTAGTTAAAGCAATTGCTTTAGATTCTAAAAAAATGTTCCCTTGTTCTGCGTTATTAGAAGGTGAATATGGACTAAACGACATTTCAATAGGTGTTCCTTGTATTTTAGGAAAAAATGGTATTGAAAAAATTGTAGAGTTAGAATTAACAGAAGCTGAAAAAACAAAATTACACGAAAGTGCAGCAGCTGTTAAAAAAACAAATGGATTATTAGATTAATTCATTTTTATAATTCTTAATAAAAAACTCCTTTGAAACTTATATCAAAGGAGTTTTTATGTATGCAGATGTAAATTATTTTAAATTCTGTATTTAGTTTCGATATTTCTTTGTAAAAGGATACATCGGAAGTAATATAGGAGTATTTACAATAAAGAAAATAGTTTCAAAACATACATTACTATCTTCAGCTTTATTCCCTTTTAATCTACTCAAAAAAGCATCATATGTGTTGCCGAGTAAGTTACCAAAGAAAATCATCCGAATAAATAGAATTATATGATTTGCTGTTCTCATTCCATAATATTCAAACAACCTTTCTGTCATTTCTTTTTCAGGTTTTCTATTAGTTTCGGCATAGTGTTGAGCATACAACAATGCAATCATTTCAAAATCAGAAGTATCCGCATCAAATTGAAGTTTCAACATGTTTTTTACTTCATCGTCTCCTATCCCACTAGAAATTGCTTGTTTCGCATGAAACCAAGAACAGTATGAACAACCATTAACTGCTGTAACAATCAGCATTATTTTTTCCATAAATGCCTTACTAATATTTTTATTTTTCATTGCAACTACCATTTCAGGAAAATTATATAGAAGAAAACCTAAATCTTTGCATAATAATCGGAATGTAAATATTTTCTTATCGAATTTTTGTGCCATAGCTATTTATAAATTGTACAAAATTTATATAAAATTTTTAATCCATTTTCTAATTGATCAATTTCACTCTCTGAAAACTGAATTAAATTTTCATTTATTTTAGAATTTATTTCTTGTTTAATTGTGTTATTTATTTTTCTCCCTGATTTTGTTATTTTTAAATATATTTTTCGCCTATCTTTTATATCATTTTTTCTTACAACAAAACCCAAACTAATTAATTTATCAATAGATACTGTCATTTGAGGTTTTGTAATACCTAAAGTTTGAACAATTTCGGTTATATATAACTTTTTATTTTCACTTAGAAGTTTTAAAATCATAAAGTGATGTTTTGAAAATTCACTTTTTATTTCCTTTAAAATCGTACTAACAAATCGTTGACTTATATTTCTACAAAGTACAGTGGGAATATCCATTAAAAGATTAGATATTTCAATATTCTCTTTCATTATTAATTAACTTAGATAATAATTAATTCAGTGAACAAATTTAGCGATAAAAAACAAAATTTAAGCTTTATTTTTACAAAAAAATATTATATAGATTCTTATTGTTCTATTTTTTTTAAGAAATTTAAGAGAAAAATTTAATGAATGCTATCAATTTCATAAAAAAAGCCTTTCTTTCAAAGGCTTTCAAATATTATTAAAAATTATTTATGATAATCCAGAAATTACTCCATCATTATCTATTTCCATTTTTTCAGAAGCAGGTTTACCTGGCAAACCTGGCATACGCATCATTCTACCTAATATAGGAATTATAAATTCTGCTCCAGCCGCTATTTCAATTTCACGAACGGTAACAATAAAATCTTTAGGTCTTCCTACTAAAGTTTCATTATCAGAAAAAGATTTCTGCGTTTTTGCCATACATACTGCAAAATTGTTGAAGCCTAACCTTTCAATACGCCTTAAATTTAATTTTGCTTTTTTATCATAATCAACTCCTGCAGCCCCGTAAATTTCTTTGGCTATTTTTTCAATTTTAGTTTTAACTGGTTCATCCCAATTATAAATAGGTGTAAAATGTGTTTTATGAGATTCCACAATTGACACAACAGTTTCTGCTAATTTTTCTGTTCCTTTTCCTCCTTTAGCCCAACCTTCTGAAACAACAGCATGAACTCCTAGTTCTTTACATTTATCAATAATATAATTTATTTCTTCATAAGTATCGTTTATAAAGGTATTTATTGCAACAACAGGTTCTATATTAAATTTTCTAATGTTTTCAATATGTTTTTCTAAATTACAAAAGCCATCTTTTACAAATTCAATGTTTGGCGTATTGTATTCCTCTTTTTTAGCACCACCATGGTGACGTAAAGCTCTAATAGTAGCTACTAAAACTACTGCTTTCGGATTTAAATCTGCCGCTACACATTTAATATCTAAAAATTTTTCTGCACCTAAATCGGCACCAAAACCTGCTTCCGTAACTACGTAATTAGATAATGACAATCCCATTTTTGTTGCAATAATTGAATTTGTTCCTTGTGCAATATTTGCAAAAGGTCCACCGTGTATTATTGCCGGGTTTTCTTCTAAAGTCTGTACCAAATTTGGTTTTATAGCATCTTTTAACAAAATTGCCATAGCATCCTGAGCTTTTAAATCACGAGCAAAAATTGGTTTTTTATCAAAAGTAAAACCAATAAAAATATCACCTAAGCGTTTTTTTAAATCTGCAAAGTCAGTAGCCATACATAAAATTGCCATTACTTCAGAAGCTGGGGTAATATTAAAACCATCTTCCCTAGGAATTCCATTTGCAGTTCCTCCTAATCCTATTATTATATTACGCAATGAACGGTCATTCATATCAATAACTCGTTTCCATAAAATAGTTCTAGGATCCATATTAAAACTACAACATTTACTTTGCAAATTATTATCAATCAATGCAGATAGCAAATTATTGGCTTTTTCAATAGCATTAAAATCTCCTGTAAAATGAAGATTTATATCTTCCATAGGAACAACTTGAGAATATCCACCACCAGCAGCACCACCTTTTATGCCAAATACTGGACCTAAAGATGGTTCACGTAAAACTACCGTAGCTTGCTTACCAATTCTATTTAGCCCTTCTGTTAATCCAATAGAAACCGTTGTTTTTCCTTCACCTGCTGGAGTTGGCGTAATAGCCGTTACCAATATTAAGTTATTATTTTTAACTTTTTTCTCATCAATTAAATTTAAAGGTAACTTGGCTTTGTACTTACCATACATTTCTAAATCGTCTTCTTTAATATTTAGTTTAGAAGCAATTTCTTTAATATGTATAAGCTCTTTTCCTTGGGCAATATCTATATCTGTTAACATTTTCATATTCTAAAAAATTTAAATGCAAAGATACAAATTTGAGTAATTAATTTTCCTATTAATTAACTCGTTATACTTAATCCTTATAAAAACTAAAAAAGAATTGTTAAATCGTGATTGAAATTATATATTTGCACGTTTATTACAATAGAATTTTATTTAAAAAAAGTAACATGCAAAATAAAGGACTTATAAAGTTATTCGCTATTCTTTTTGGATTAGTAAGTATCTATCAATTATCATTTACTTGGTTTACACATGGGGTTGAGAAAAAAGCAAAAATATTTGCAGAATCTAGATCTGATAATGGGAAAAAAATAGCAGAATTTGAACAACATTATCTAGATTCTGTTGCCAATAAACCGGTAATTAATTTAGGCTTTGCAAAATTTAGCTATAATGATATTAAAGACAAAGAGTTAAACTTGGGGCTTGACCTTAAAGGTGGTATTAATGCCATTTTACAAGTATCTGTTAAAGATATTTTAATTGGATTATCAAATAACTCAAAAAATCCTATATTTAATGAGGCTTTAGCTAAAGCAACCATAGCCCAAAAAAATAGTGATAAAACTTTTTTAGATTTATTTTATAATGAATTTGAAACCCTTAGTAATGGTACTGTTAAATTAAGTGATCCTAGTATTTTTGGAAATAAATCGCTTCGTGAAAAAATAAACTTTAAATTAACCGATGCTCAAGTAAAACCAATTATTGCAGATGAAGTAACGGGTTCAGTAAATACTGCTTTTGAAGTATTACGAAGTAGAATAGATAAGTTTGGGGTTACACAACCAAATATTCAACGTATTGGTAAATCTGGTAGAATTTTAATTGAATTACCTGGAGCAAAAGATATTGATCGTGTTAAAAGATTATTACAAAGTACAGCTAAATTACAATTTTGGGAAGTTTATACTAACCAAGAAACTGCTAATTTCTTCATTAAAGCAAATACGGTTGTAGAAAACATCTTAAAAGAAGAAACCAAAGCAGATACTACTGCTACTAATAATAAAAATGATTTAAAAGATTTATTAGGGGAAGTTTCAGATTCTTTAGCAACAAAAAATCCGAAAAACTTATTTTCTGTATTTTCACCGAGCATTCCTCAAAATCAAAATCAAGTTTCTTCAGTAATTGGTACTGCAAAAGTGGCTGATACTGCAATAGTTAATAAATATCTAGCTTTAAAAAGTGTCAGAACCTTATTACCTAACAATTTAAAATATATTAAATTTTTATGGGATTATAAACCTTTTTCAACTAAGGCTACTGGTACAAATGAAAATGTTCAATTAATTTATTTATACGGTATAAAATCAAACAGAGAAGATATAGCTCCAATTGAAGGAGATGTAATTATAGATGCTAGCCAAGAATACGGACAAACTAGTAAGCCAGAAGTTAGTATGACTATGAATGCCTTAGGTACTAGACAATGGGCTAAAATGACCACAGAAAATATTGGTAAGTTTGTTGCCGTTGTTTTAGATGACTATGTATATACTGCACCATCTGTTAATACAGCAATCACCAATGGTAGAACTTCTATTTCAGGTGGAAGTATGACTGTTGAAGAAGCACAAGATATTGCAAACGTTTTAAAAGCAGGTAAACTACCAGCTGCAGCTCATATAATTCAATCCGAAATTGTTGGACCATCTTTGGGTCAAAAAGCAATTAATAGTAGTATGAGTTCTTTCTTTTTAGCTTTATTATTAATTTTAGCTTGGATGATTTTTTACTACGGTAAAGCAGGTGCATTTGCTGATGTAGCTCTAGCAGTAAACTTGCTATTTATATTTGGAATATTAACTGCTTTTGGAGCCGTATTAACCTTGCCTGGTATCGCTGGTATTATATTAACCATTGGTATGTCAGTTGATGCGAATGTAATTATTTTTGAGCGTATTAAAGAAGAATTAAGGCAAGGCAAAGGTTTAAAAGCCGCAATTAACCACGGATTTAGTTTTAAAGGAGCATTATCCGCTATTGTTGATGCCAACATTACCACGATGTTAACTGGTATTATTTTATACGTTTTTGGTACAGGCCCTGTTAAAGGTTTTGCCTATACTTTAATGGTAGGTATTGCTACTTCATTATTTACTGCTGTATTTATTACTAGATTAGTTGTTGATTGGTATGCTAACAAAGGTAAAAAGTTTACATTCAATACTAATATCACTAAAAACTGGTTTACTAATATTAATATTAAATTTTTAAAACAACGTAAAATTGCCTATGTAGTTTCAGGTACTTTAATTATTATATCAATTGCATCTATAACCACAAAAGGTTTAAATTATGGAGTAGATTTTGTTGGAGGTAGGTCTTATGTAGTTAAATTTGATAAACCAACAAATCCTACGGATGTTGCGGAATCCTTAAAAACCGTATTTGGAAGTGCTCCTGAAGTAAAAACTTATGGAGAATCTAGTCAGTTAAAAATAACTACAAAATATAAAATTGATCAAGAAGGTAATCAAATTGATGGTGAAGTTCAAGAATTATTATATAAAGGCTTACAAAATTATATTCCAAAAAATATAACTTTAGAAGAGTTTAAACCTGGTTATGGAGGACATAAAACTGTAGGGATTTTAAGTTCAATTAAGGTTGAGCCAACTATTGCAGATGATATTAAAACAGCCGCAGGTTGGGCAATTTTAGGATCGTTATTAGTTATTTTCTTATACATATTGTTTAGGTTTAAAAAATGGCAATATAGTTTTGGTGCAGTAGTGGCTTTGTTCCATGATGTTACTATTGTAATAGGTGTTTTCTCATTAGGATATCATTATTTACCTTTTGATATGGAAATAGGACAATCATTTATTGCGGCAATTTTAACGGTACTTGGTTACTCTATAAATGATACCGTAATTATTTTTGATAGAATCCGTGAATTTACAGGAACTCATAGTTCTTGGAAATTTAACGAACTAATTGATAAAGCCTTAAGCTCTACATTAGGTAGAACCTTAAATACTTCATTAACTACTTTAGTGGTTTTAATAGCCATTTTCTTATTTGGTGGAGATTCTATTAAAGGATTTATGTTTGCATTAATTATTGGTATTGTAGTTGGTACCTATTCATCATTATATATTGCATCGCCAATAATGTATGATACTGTAAAACGATTAGAAAAAAAGAAAAAATAAAATTTATATAAATTATATTACTTAAAAAACCGTTTTGATACAGCAAAACGGTTTTTTAATTTTAATTTTTATAAAGAAATTTAAAAAAAAAGCTAATATTATATTTGGATTATTAACTTTGTGACAAAGCAACAAAATGAGCATAATAAAACTTCACGACAAATACTTTAAAAAATACATCTCACAAGATAAAATAAATGAAGCCGTTCAGGTTTTAGTAGATCAGGTTTATAAAGATTGTAAAAATGAAATTCCTTTATTTATAGGGATTTTAAACGGTTCTTTTATGTTTATGGCAGATTTTGTTCGCCAATATAAAGGCAATTGTGAAGTGTCCTTTGTTAAATTAGCCTCTTATCAAGGAACTAATTCTTCAGGGAAAATAAAACAATTAGTTGGAATTAATGAAAATTTAGAAGATAGAACTATTGTTATTCTTGAAGATATAATCGATACAGGTAATACCCTTGAAGAATTATATAAAATATTTAATACAAAAAAATTAAAACAGCTTAAAATTGCAACGCTATTTTTTAAACCTGATGTATTTAAAAAAGATTTATCTATAAATTACATCGGAATTCCTATTCCAGATAAATTTATTGTAGGTTACGGATTGGATTATGACGGATTAGGCAGAAATTTACCAAGTATTTATCAGCTTACCAAAAAACCCACTATGAAAAATATAGTGCTTTTTGGTCCTCCCGGAGCAGGAAAAGGTACACAAGCTGAATTTTTAAAATCAAAATATGGTTTAATACATATTTCTACAGGAGATGTTTTTAGATATAATATTAAAAATAATACACCGTTAGGAAAACTGGCTAAATCTTATATAGATGAAGGAAATTTTGTTCCAGATGAAGTTACCATTCACATGCTAGAAGAAAAAGTTAACGAAACTCCAAATGCAAAAGGTTTTATTTTTGATGGCTATCCAAGAACAACATCACAAGCAATTGCTTTAGATAAATTTTTATTAGAAAAAGGAGAAACAGTAAGCGGTATGGTTGCTCTTGAAGTTCCAGAAGAAGAACTTGTACAACGTATTTTAAGACGCGGTAAAACTAGTGAAAGACCTGATGACGCAAACGAAGAAAAAATTCGTTACCGATTTAATGAATACCATGCTAAAACTGAAATATTAAAAGAATTTTACCTAATGCAGCACAAATACTTTGGCGTTAACGGAGTTGGATCTATCGAAGAAATTTCGAAACGCATTTTTGAAATAATTGATAAACTATAATTAATGACAGAAGGAAATTTTGTAGATTATATTAAAATTTTTGCAAGTAGCGGTAATGGTGGTGGTGGATCTGTTCATTTACATCGTGAAAAATACATTACCAAAGGTGGACCTGATGGTGGGGATGGTGGACGTGGTGGCCATATTATTGTTAGAGGAAACAAAAATATGTGGACACTTTATCCTTTAAAATATAAAAAACATTTTAGAGCAGAGCATGGAGGTCATGGAGGTAAACAACGAAGTTCTGGAAAAGATGGAAAAGATGTGTATGTTGATGTTCCGTTAGGTACTATTGTAAGAAATGGAGAAACTCAAGAAATCCTTTTCGAAATAACTGCTGAAAACACAGAACAAATTTTATTAGAAGGCGGTATGGGAGGACTAGGTAACTGGAATTTTAGATCGGCTACTAATCAAACTCCTCGTTATGCACAACCAGGTATTGAGAGTAAAGAAGGATGGTTTCAGTTAGAATTGAAAGTATTGGCTGATGTTGGTTTAGTAGGATTTCCAAATGCTGGAAAATCAACTTTATTATCTGTTTTAACCTCTGCTAAACCAAAAATAGCAGATTATGCTTTTACTACCTTGAAGCCCAATTTAGGAATTGTTGAATATCGCGATTTTCAAACATTTGTAATTGCAGATATTCCGGGAATTATTGAAGGAGCTGCGGATGGTAAAGGTTTAGGCCTCCGATTTTTACGCCATATTGAACGAAATTCAACCTTGTTATTTTTAATTCCTGCTGATTCAGATGATATAAAAAAAGAGTATGATATTTTACTGAATGAACTTAAACTACACAACCCAGAATTATTAGATAAAGAACGATTATTGGCAATCTCAAAATCTGATTTATTAGATGATGAATTAAAAACAGAAATTAAAAAAGAACTTCCAAAAGGAATTAAAACACTTTTTATATCTTCGGTAGCACAACAAGGCTTAACCGAGTTAAAAGATACACTTTGGAAAATGCTAAACGAATAATTTAATTTTTTAAGATTATTGGTAAAGTAAATTCTGTTGTAACAGGCATATTGCGTTTTATAGCTGGAGATAATATTGGTAATTTAGCAATACTCACTTTTAATAAACTATCAAATTTAGGAAACAAATCTTTAGTTTTTTTAGATATTTTTAAACCTGAAAGGCTAGTTTTCCCTAATAAATTAATCTTCAGTTTAACTAAAATGGTATCGTTAATTACTTCATTTGTAGTTAGTTTAAACTTGTTTAATGTTGCATAAATATATTGCGACATTTTTAATTGAAAGCAAATTTGCTGCTTTTTTCTAGACGGAATATCTTTACAACTAGGAAATAAAGGAAATGCATCTACCGAGTTAAAATCAACAATCGTATCTGTTTTTGGTATTGAGTTTTTTTTAGCAGTTTCAGTAAAAAAATCACACGATGTAATAAGAACCAAACAGAATACCGCTGTAAAAATATTTTTTAACATAAACTTTTATTTCCACAAGTGAAAATACAATATTTTAAGCAGTTCTACAACGATAAAAAAACCGAGAGAATTCTCTCGGTTTTTTTAATATAATCCTTTTCATATAATTTTTTGTGTATATACGTTTAATATCATACTTCATATTTATACGTCATGCTGAACTTGTTTCAGCATCTCATAGTTTTGACAATCACTGATTTATATTAATGAGACCCTGAAACATACCCGCCTGCTGCTGGCAGGTCCAGGGTGACGAACATTTTATGATTAATTACGGACATACAATATTATTTTAACTTATAAGTTTAAAATTAAACTACATCTTTTTTTTCATAATTATTTCTACTACTCCATTTTTACCTTCTTTACCATATTTTTTAGTAGCAGATTTGCCCTTTAAAACATTTATGCTTTTAATTTTATCAGTATCTATTTTATTTAAATCTTTTTTGGAAATTTCTTTTCCTTCTAAAATATAAATGGGTTGATTTTTAGTAGTTATACCTTTTAAAGTTTCCTTTTTTTGTTTTGGACTTTCATCTGCAACATTAAAAGCAATTGGCAAACTATATTTTACATTAACGTTTTTTCCATCTTGTTTTCCCGGAATCATTTTTGGAAGTAACTTAATAACTCTTATTGCTTCTTCTTGTAATTTTATATGTGGTGCTCTTGCTCTAACGCCTGTAACATTTCCTTCTTTATTTATGGTAAATAGTACAAAAACTCGTTTTATGCCAGATGACAATCCTAAACCTTTAGATATATCAGAATTAAAATTGGCACTAACAAATTGGGCAATATTATCTTGTAAACATTTTCTTAAAGTAGCTTGGTCACCAGAGCAACCTGGATAAACTGGTACTTTATCAATTACTGCAAAAGGGACTCCATTGCTTCTTTTATATTCGAATTTGTTAGTTCTATTTACAATAAAAGCTTTTTTTTGTTTATCATTAACCATAATTCCTATTGGCAAACTATATCTTATATTTACAACTTTTCCTTTATACTGACCTGGAATCATTTTAGGAAGTAACTTAATAACTCTTATCGCTTCTTCTTTAATTTTTTTATGTGGTGCTCTTGCACGAACATTATCAATTTCACCTTCTTTGTTTATGCTAAACATCACAAAAACTCGTTTTATACCTGGTTGTAAATTTAAGTGGTCAGCTAAATCTGCATTAAAATTTTTATTTATATAATTAGAAATATTTTCTTGTAAACACTTTCTTAACTCTATTTCTGTTCCTTTACAACCTGGATAAATAGGAACTTTTTTAATTAATGCAAATGGTATACTATTTTTAGGAATAATAGAATCGGTAAGAATTAAATTATTGTTTATTGTTCTTTCTATAGATTTATTTTGAAATGAACTGAATATCAACATTGCAAATAATAACGGAACAATTAATAAATACTTTAACTGTTTAACTTTTTGAGATTTGTTTTTGGTAATCATAACAATACGTTTTTTAATTAATGAATGTTTATAAAATTGATTTATAAAGGTGATATTTTCTACGTTAAAAGTTTCGGAAAGTAATTTGTTAAAATAGGTTGAACTATTAGATTTTTGGATTACTTCTTCATCTGAAAGATACTCGTGCAAAACGGTAATTCTTTGCTGAAATAGATAAATTAAAGGATTAAACCATTGTACTATTTTAAGAATTTCAAAAACCAATAAATCAATGGTATGCTTTTGTTTGCAATGAATTAATTCGTGCTGTATTATTTGTAAATCGTTATTTCTAAGTAGTTTTTCATTTATAAAAATGAAATTAAAAAATGAAAACGCCACTTTTTTATCTTTTAAAATAACTAGAGAATAGGTTTCCTTTTTAATCACTTTATTAGCTAAAATCAGCCTAATTATTTTAAATAATTTAACTAAAAATAAGATTGTAAAAACAACTACACCAGTAAAAAAAATGATTGAAATATAGTTAAAAGTATTACTTGAATTAATCGTTTTCTCAATAACAGTCTGCGGATTGAGAACTACTTCAGGCAAATACGTTATATATTCTTCTGCTATGTTTTTTTGAAAAATTTCTATTTTAATTAATGGAATAATAAATGCTAAAAAAGGTGTTGCTAATAAATAAAACCGATTCCATTTAAAAAAAGTTTCTTTATGCAAAAACAAATCATAAACCGCTAAAAAAAGTACTTGAAAAAGTACAACCTGAATACTATAATTAATCATCTTTTTGTTTTTTTATCATTTATAATCTTCATAATTACGTCTAGTTCCTTTAAATCAACCTTATTTTCATTTACAAAAAAAGAGACCATACTTTTAAAGGATCCGCCAAAATAACCATCTACAATTTTGTGCAAACTTTGATTGCTATAATCTGATTTAGGAATTAACGGATAATAAATATAACCTCTACCTTTTACTTTATGATCTACAATATTTTTAGTTTCTAAAATTCTTATTATGGTAGATACTGTATTATATGCAGGCTTAGGATTTGGCAATTGCGCTATAATTTCTTTAACCGAAGCTTCTTTTAATTCCCATAAAACTTGCATAAACTGCTCTTCTGCTTTTGTTAATTGGATATTCATTTTATAACTAATTTTTTAGTTTAATAATACAAATATAACTAAATATTTAGTTTTAACTAATTTTTTAGTTGATAATTTAAAAAATGCATAAAATTTTGCTCATTATAAAACGGAAACTTATATTCGCTTATGGATATATTTTTATTAATTCTTGGCTTTTTAGTTGCACTGTTAGGCATTGTTGGTTCATTTTTACCAATACTTCCTGGACCTTTAACCAGTTGGTTTGGTTTACTTATACTTAGTTTATCAAAACCTGTTCCAATAAATTATACCTTTTTAGGAATAACTTTAGGTATTGCTATACTTATTTGGCTTCTAGATTATTTTATACCAGCTTTGGGTACTAAAAAGTTTGGAGGTACGCGTTATGGAGTTGTTGGAACAATGATTGGACTTATACTGGGAATGATTTTTTTAGGTCCTTTTGGAATTATAATTGGTCCTTTTGTTGGTGCTTTTTTAGGTGAAATGATAAAAGACAGTAGCAATTCTAGCAAAGCATTAAAAGCCGCTTTCGGCTCATTTATTGGCTTTTTAACCTCAACCTTTCTAAAATTTATAGCTGCTGTAATTTACACTGGTTTTTATATTTCTATTTTCTGGGAATATAAAAACGCTTTTTTCACCTTTTAAATCTTTTCCAAAAAAAAAGCGTCCCGTTTTTTCGGGAAGCTTTCCATCGGTTTTAATAAAACCATGACGATTAAATCGTCAAACAACACAACTAATCTGCTTTTAAAGCAGATGACAAAGATACAAAATTTTCTTAAAATCAATATGATTAATACTTTTTGTTTAGAAATTATCTATTTTTTTAAATTGATTGTATCTTTGCTCACTTCAAAATAAGAAAAATTTAAAAAAAGGCAACATGCAATTATCACCACTAGAAATAATTAGAAGAGAATCGCTTCAAAAATTACGTGAATTAGGAATCAATCCTTATCCTGCAAAAGAATTTAAAACTACTGCATCTATAACGGAAATTCTTAACGATTTTAAGCAATTTGAAGGCAAGGAAGTTATTTTGGCTGGAAGAATGATGAGTAGAAGAATTATGGGAAAAGCATCGTTTGCTGAATTAAAAGATGCAAGTGGAAGAATGCAAATTTATATTAATAGAGATGAACTTTGCCAAACCGATGATAAAACTATGTACAATTCTGTATTTAAAAAATTATTAGATATGGGAGATATTATTGGGGTTAAAGGAGAAATTTTTAAAACCAAAGTAGGTGAAATTTCTATTAATCTTAAAAAATTAACTTTATTATCTAAAAGTTTACGTCCGCTACCGGTAGTTAAAAAAGATGCAGAAGGAAATGTACATGATGCTTTTTCAGATCCTGAACAACGCTATAGACAACGTTATGTAGATTTAATTGTAAACGATCATGTAAAAGAAACGTTTATCAAACGGACTAAAATAACAAACTCCATACGCGAGTTTTTTAATAGTCGTGGTTATTTAGAAGTTGAAACTCCAATATTGCAACCAATTCCTGGTGGTGCAGCTGCAAAACCCTTTATTTCGCATCATAACGCATTAAATATTCCTTTGTATTTGCGAATTGCCAACGAATTATATTTAAAACGATTAATTGTTGGTGGTTTTGATGCCGTTTATGAATTTTCAAAAGATTTTAGAAATGAAGGAATGGATAGAACTCATAATCCAGAGTTTACCGTTATGGAGTTATATGTAGCTTATAAAGACTATATCTGGATGATGAAAATGACGGAAGAATTATTAGAAAAAGTTGCTATGGATTCAAATAATACTACTGAAGTTCAAATTGGTGAAAATAAGGTGAGTTTTAAAGCCCCATTTCAAAAAGTTCCAATTTTAGATGCCATTAAAACGCATACCGGTTTTGATGTTGCCGGAATGAATGAAACAGAATTAAGAAACGTTTGCCAAAAAGTTGGTATTGAAGTTGATGAAACTATGGGAATTGGCAAAATGATTGATGAATTGTTTGGCGAAAAATGTGAACACACTTATATTCAGCCAACCTTTATTACCGATTACCCGAAAGAAATGAGTCCACTTACTAAAGAACACCGTTCTAATCCAGCACTTACTGAACGCTTTGAATTGATGGTAAATGGTAAAGAATTGGCAAATGCTTATTCCGAGTTAAATGATCCAATTGACCAACGTGAACGTTTTGAAGAACAGTTAAAATTATTAGAAAAGGGCGATGACGAAGCTATGTTTATTGATCAAGATTTTTTACGTGCTTTAGAATATGGAATGCCACCAACATCTGGTATTGGGATTGGGATTGACCGATTGGTAATGTTTATGACAAATAGCAGTTCCATTCAAGATGTTTTATTTTTTCCGCAAATGAAACCAGAACCGAAAGCTCCAGCATTTGAATTAAACGATGAAGAAAAAGCCGTGTTAAAAATATTAGAAACCAACTCCCCCATTTTATTAAGTGAATTAAAAGCTAAAAGTGGTTTGAGCAACAAAAAATGGGATAAAACTATTAAAGGACTTACAAAACATAACCTAGCAAAAGTTAATAATACCGAGGAAGGTTTATTTGTAGAGTTAGTTTAATTACAAACTGTCATTCTGAGCCTGTCGAAGAATTTCATAATATAGAAAAGGAGTTACTTAATTCAGGGCAAACTCACACTTTTATTTTCAATATCCTTAATAAATAGTCTTCATCCCAAGCCGCTTTGAGTCTTTTGCTTTTAACCGACAGTTTTTTAGTTTGTTCATTTTTCAGGAGGTTCAAGGC
>NZ_JAKIUR010000033.1 GCF_021647475.1 Lutibacter sp. | reverse complement strand
AATATGCTTCTTATTGTGGAATTGCTCCATTTCCAAATACTTCTGGAACCAGCATAAGGGGAAAAACTAAAGTAAGTAATTTAGCTAATAAAAAACTTAAATCTCTTTTTGATTTATGTGCCAAATCCGCCATCCAAAACAACCCAGAAATGAAAATATATTATCACAAAAGATTAGAAAAAGGAAAAAATAAAATGAGTACTATCAATATTATTAGATGTAAATTAATGGCAAGAGCCTTTGCAGCAGTTAATAGAGAAACACCCTATGTGAACACTTTAAAATTTGTTGCTTAAATAAACGAAATTTTATTTGGTACTGTCATAGAATACAGGCAGGCTCGAACTGACATAACAGTAAGTTTAAATAATTTGCTTAAACAGCAACCAAGTATTTGGGTCTAAAACTATATTTTTAACTTCCTTATTAACTTCTAAAACTAAAGGAGTAGCTTTATCGGATAGTTGTAATGTTCTAATTTCAGAACTACCGTCTTTGTAAATTAATTCAATATCCAAAGGAAAATTAAACGGAGTTTTCTGAGTTTGAGTAATCATAAGTCGCACTTTGTTTTTGAAATAAATCCAATCTATTTTTATCTCTGGTTGTCCAGGTATTTTTAACCACTGATTAAAAAAGGAGGTTAAATTTTTTCCAGATAAGGCTTCCATCACATTTTTAAAATCGTTAGTAGATGCATTTTTGTTTTTAAAGGAATCATAATAAGTTTGTATTCCTTTCCAAAAGGCATCATCTCCAATTTTATGACGAAGCATATGTAAAAACCAAGCTCCTTTTTCGTAGGAATTTGGATTGAGCATACTCATTAAATTTTTAGGATGTCTATCAATTACAGGAGTTTGTTGTTTTTTATAGAAATTTAAAATTTTAGTTCGTTGGGTTTTTAATCGATTTCTAAAAATAGAATCGTTTTTGGTTTTTTCAAAATAGAGATCAGTAAAATAAGTAGCAAAACCTTCACTTAACCATAAATGAGGCCAATCTATTTCAGAAACGGAATCTCCAAACCATTGATGTGCAATTTCATGAGCTATTAATGCTTCATCATTTTGCTTGCCGGTAACAGATTTTTCAAAATAAAAAATATTACTTGCATTTTCCATACCACCAAATCGTGTTTTAGATTGTACATTTGCTAACTTTTGATAAGGATAAGATCCAATATTTTCAATATAAAATTTCAATACTTTTTTAGCAATTTTATAATCATTAAAACCAGCTGTTTTATTTTGTGGATACACCCAACTAGAAATGGGAATGTTATGTATGGTTCCTATATTTTCAACTGCAAATCTGGCAACACCAATAACCATTACTTTTGGTGCTAAAGGCACTTTTGTTTGGTAGTGATACAAGTTAGTTGTATTGGTAACATTCGTTTTTTCCTTTAATATTCCGTTTGCAATCACTTGATAATGATTAGGAGCAGTAATAAAATATTCAATGGTAGCTTTATCTGAAGAATGATCTACACAAGGAAACCAATTATGAGCTCTATTTGGCCAATTATCACCAAAAAAGGTACGATCACCAAACATATTTTTGCTAATAATTAAACCATCTTTAGGAATTCCTTTATAATTAATAATAAATGTAAATAAACTATCGGTTTTAATTTTAATTGGTTCAATGGTTAACGTATCATTTTTATGAGAGAATTTAATAGTATCTTTTCCTTCTAAAATAGAATTTACGTGCATTCCTTTTCCAGTAGCATCTTGTTTGGTAAAATCTAGATGAAAATCTTTTAATAATTTTTTAAATTTTATGGAAATCTTCATTGTTCCATAAATTACATTAGAAGTATCGTTTACCGCAATCGTTAAATTATAATGTAAAACATCTAATTGACCTAACCGTTCTTTGTAACTTTGAGCGTTAATTTGAGTAGAAATAAAGGTAAAAACTAAACAAATTTTAAAGAATATTTTCATTGCAAAAAGGGATTTTAAAAGCAAATATACTTAATTTGATAAAATAAAGGAAGTATAATGCAAACTCTAATTGAGTATCTAACAAATACTTCTTATCTTTACCCCCTTAAATCTTAAAACCCTGTAAAATGGATTACGGAAAAGAATTCAAAAAATTTGCGACTAAAGACCAAGGAATTAGTAGCATGTATTATGATAAAATTGTAAGTAGTGTTACTCCCTATATTATTGAAGAACGTCAGTTAAACGTAGCACAAATGGATGTGTTTTCGCGTTTAATGATGGATAGAATTATATTTTTAGGTACTGCAATTGATGATCAAGTGGCAAATATTATTCAAGCTCAATTATTATTTTTAGAAAGTGTAGATAGTAGTAAAGATATATCAATTTATATTAATTCACCAGGAGGTGGAGTGTATGCTGGTTTAGGAATGTATGATACCATGCAATTTATTAAGCCTGATATTGCAACAATTTGTACTGGTATGGCTGCTTCAATGGGAGCTGTTTTAATGTGTGCAGGTGCTAAAGGGAAACGATCAGCATTACCACATTCAAGAATAATGATTCACCAGCCAATGGGTGGAGCTCAAGGTCAGGCAAGTGATATTGAAATTACAGCTCGTGAAATTTTAAAGTTAAAAGATGAATTATATCAAATAATATCAAAACATTCAGGTCAAACCATAGAAAAAGTTCATAACGATTCAGACAGAGATTATTGGATGAAAGCTGATGAAGCAAAAGCTTATGGTATGATTGATGAAATTTTAATAAGAAAATAATAAATAACCCATTGTGCATTATGATAAAATTTAGTCAATTCGAATGAATTTTAGCCTTTTTAGGCTTAAAATTCGTATCGAGAATAGGTTTTTTATTTAAAGACAATCGTTCTCGATACAATTTTTTATCAAAAATTACCTGCCTTGCCGTCAGGCAGGCTCGAACTGACGTAATAGTATGTTTAAAGAGTTAAAATGCACAACGAGTTAAATAGTTTTTTAACGCTATTAATTAATAAAAAACGAATAGTATGGCAAAAGATGAAGTATTAGAATGCTCATTTTGTGGTAGAAAAAAATCAGAAACCGATTTGTTAATTGCAGGTTTAGATGCACATATATGTGATAAGTGTATTGAACAGGCTCATGGAATTGTGATGGAAGAATTGGCTGAAAAAAATTCATCATCACTTAGTACGGAGTTAATTTTAAAAAAGCCCAAAGAAATAAAAGCCTTTCTTGATCAATATATGATTGGGCAAGTTCAAGCCAAAAAAATATTAGCAGTAGCCGTTTACAATCATTACAAACGATTATTGCAACCTACTTCATCATCCAAAGAAGAGGATATTGAAATAGAAAAAAGTAATATTATTTTAGTAGGTGAAACAGGAACAGGTAAAACATTAATTGCACGTTCTATTGCCAGAATGTTAAATGTACCTTTTAGTATTGTTGATGCCACTGTTTTAACTGAAGCTGGTTATGTTGGCGAAGATGTTGAAACTATCTTAACACGTTTATTACAAGCTGCGGATTATGACGTTGCAAAAGCTGAAAGGGGAATTGTTTTTATTGACGAAATAGATAAAATTGCACGTAAAGGCGATAACCCATCTATAACTCGTGATGTTTCTGGAGAAGGTGTTCAACAAGCTTTATTAAAACTTTTAGAAGGTTCAATAGTAAACGTGCCACCAAAAGGAGGAAGAAAACATCCTGATCAAAAATTTATTGAAGTAGATACAAAAAATATCTTATTTATTGCAGGTGGAGCTTTTTCAGGAATTGATAAAATAATTGGTAGACGTTTAAATAGACAGGCTGTTGGTTATGGTGCTTCTATAAAAGAGGATAAAGTGGATGAAGAAAATATTCTACAATATATTATTCCAAGCGATTTAAAATCTTTTGGGTTAATTCCTGAAATTATTGGTCGATTACCTGTACTAACCTATATGCATACCTTAGATGAAAAAACGTTACGTGCTATTTTAACAGAACCTAAAAACTCCATTATAAAACAATATAAAAAATTGTTTAAAATGGATGGTATTGATTTTTCTATTGATGAAAAAGCATTACAATTTATTGTTGTTAAAGCAGTAGATTATAAATTAGGAGCTCGTGGTTTACGTTCTCTTTGTGAAGCTATTTTAACGGATGCTATGTTTGAAATGCCTGGAACTGATGAAAAAACGTTAAGAGTTACCAAAAAATATGCTGAAAGTAAAATCGAAAAATCTACTTTAAAAAGATTAAAAGCAGTTTAATAGGTTAAAATAAACTATTTATTAAAAGCGGTTACCTAAAAAGTTTTGGAAGCCGTCATTCTGGACTTGTTTCAGAATCTTAACATTCTGATTGACAATCATTATGAGAACCTGAAACAAGCTCAGGTTGACGTTATTAATTGCTTTTTAAATAATCTCTATTTTTTTATCTAAATTTTGTAATTTAGAAAATTCTAAACAACAACTATTGATTTCTAGAAATACCATAGATAAAGTTTTTGAAACTGCTCGTGTTGAGGAGGTTATTGGTGAATTTGTTAATTTAAAAAAAGCAGGAAGTAATTTTAAAGGATTAAGTCCTTTTTCAGATGAAAGAAGTCCATCTTTTATGGTTTCACCTGTAAAACAAATTTGGAAAGATTTTAGCTCAGGAAAAGGAGGAAATGCCATTACTTTTTTAATGGAGCATGAGCATTATTCCTATCCAGAAGCTATCAGGTATTTAGCAAAAAAATACAATATTGAAATTGAAGAAACTGAACAAACTGATGAGCAAAAAGAGCAGGCTGATGCACGCGAAAGTTTGTTTTTGGTTTCAGAATATGCACGTGATTATTTCCAGAAAATTCTTCATGAAAATCCACAAGGAAAAGCTATTGGATTAACCTATTTTAAAGAACGTGGTTTTACCGATGAAACTATCAAAAAATTTGAATTGGGTTATGCTTTAGATGAGTGGGAAGCTTTTACTAAAAATGCACTAAAAAAAGGGTATGAACTTGACTTTTTAGAAGCAACAGGACTTACCATTGTTAAACAAACTGACGAGTTATCAAAAATTAAAAAATTCGATCGATTTAAAGGAAGAGTACTATTTCCTATCCATAGTATGAGTGGAAGAGTACTTGGTTTTGGAGGCAGAATTTTAACAAAGAACAAAAATGCAGCAAAATATTTAAACTCACCTGAAAGTGAAATCTATCACAAAAGTAATGTTTTGTATGGTATTTATTTTGCAAAACAAAGTATTGCAAAAGAAGATAATTGTTATTTAGTAGAAGGTTATACGGATGTTATTTCATTTCATCAATCTGGAATTGAAAATGTGGTTTCTTCTTCTGGAACTGCACTAACCAAAGAACAAATTCGATTAATTCATAGATTAACTAACAATGTTACTATGTTATTTGATGGTGATGCTGCAGGTATTAGAGCCTCTATTAGAGGTATTGATTTGCTGTTAGAGCAAGGGTTAAATGTAAAAGTAGTACTGTTTCCTGAAGGTGAAGACCCTGATAGTTTTTCTAAAAAAGTTACTCCGGCTGAGCTTAAAGATTATATTGAAAATGAAGCTAAAGACTTCATAAATTTCAAGGTGACTTTATTGTTAAAAGATGCTGAAAATGATCCTGTAAAAAAAGCAGGATTAATCAGAGATATTGTGATTAGCATATCAAAAATTCCAGATAGAATTCAACGTGAAGTTTATATTAAAGAGTGTTCTAGAATTTTGGATATTTCAGAAACCGTTTTGTTTAGTGAATTAGCTCAAATTGCAAAAAAGGAACTACGCGATGCTTCTAAAAAAACTTCCTTTAATAGAGCTTCATCTCCTGTTTTACAAAAAACACCTGAGTTTAAAAAAGTTGATGAATTACATAAGTACGAACGTGAAATCATTAAAATTTTATTGCTATATGGAAATTCTAAAGTTCAATTTGAAGGTTATGTTCCAGGTGAAGAAGTAGATGATAATGAAGTAAAATCGTTAAAAAAATATCATTTTGAAAATGTGGTTTCTAAAGAAATTTATTTGAATTTACAAGAAGATGAAGTCGAATTTACAGATGCCTTATTTCAGCAAATTTACTATGAAATAATTCATCAATTAAATCAAGATGAATCCATTTCGGTAGATACATTTATTAATAATCAAGATAGCAAAATTGCCAACTTGGTTACTAATATTTTAATGGATGATGAAAAATATGTTTTAAGTGATTGGAAACGAAAAAAAGTATTTCCAAAAAGTAAAACTGATGATTTACCAAAAATGGTATTAGATGCCATTTATAACCTTAGGCGTGTGCTTATTGAGCAAAAAATAAAATCTTTAATTTCTGAGATAGATAAAGAAAATGAAAATGCTCAAATTTTAGAAACGGTTGTAAATTATACCAATTTAAAACAAAAATTATTTGAACGCTTAAATCGAGTTATTTAATCATCTTTCCAACGGTTAGTAATTGGCATTCTTCTTCCTTGACCAAAAGCTCTAGAGGTAATTCTTAATCCTAAAGCAGCTTGTTGTCGTTTATATTCATTTCTATCTACCAAACCAATTATTCTTGTAACTACCGCTTCATCAAACCCTAAATTAATAATGGCTTCTTTTCCTAAATCATCTTCAACATAAGCTTTTAAAATTGGATCTAAAACATCATATTCAGGTAATGAATCTGAGTCTTTTTGATCTTCTCTTAATTCTGCAGAAGGTGGTTTTGTAATGGTAGAAACAGGAATAATTTCTTTGCCTTTGGCTTCATTTATATAATTAGATAATTCATAAACTTTGGTTTTTAACACATCTGAAATAACGGCTAATCCGCCAGCCATATCGCCATATAAAGTAGAATAACCAACCGAGCTTTCGGATTTGTTTCCTGTGGTAAGTACCAAATATCCAAATTTATTAGAAAGTGCCATTAAAATATTCCCTCTTATTCTGGCCTGAATATTTTCCTCTGCAACATTAAATTTAGTGTTAGCAAATTGTATTTTTAATGTTTTTAAATAGCTGGTATATATGCTTTTAATAGGAATTACATCACAAGGAATTTCTAAATTTCCTGCCAAATCTAAAGAATCGGAAATACTTCCGTCTGATGAAAATTTGCTTGGCATACTAACACCTCTAACATTATCTTTTCCCAAAGCTTCAACCGCAATGGCAGCTGTTAAGGCAGAATCAATTCCTCCACTTAGTCCAATTACCGTATTTTTAAATCCGTTTTTTCTAAAATAATCTTTAACGCCTAAAACCAAAGCGTTATAAATAGATTCATTTTCATTTTCAATAAATTTAATTTCATCTTTACCTTCAATATTGCTGATATAACTTAACTCTTCCTTAAAGGCTTTACTTTGTTGAACTAATTCCCCTGAGCTATTAATAACATAACTTCGACCATCAAAAATTAAATCATCTTGACCGCCAATTAGGTTGCAATATACAATCGGAATATTATTTTCTTTAGCTTGTTTTGTAATTACATTTAATCGGATTTTCTCTTTTCCTGCATGAAATGGCGATGCCGAAATATTAATAATCAATTCAACACCATTTTTACTTAAAGTTGTTGCAGGGCCATCATCAATCCAAATATCTTCACAAATGGTTAATCCTATATTTACGCCTTTTAATTCAAATGCACATGGAGTTGAACCAGCGGTAAAATAGCGTTTTTCATCAAAAACATCATAATTTGGTAAATACATTTTATGATATATTTTAACGATTTTTTTATGATGTATAAATGCTGCGGCATTAAATAATTTGCCATCTTTTTCATCCACAAAACCAACAATAATGGCAATATTTTCTGTGAAATTAATAAGTTGATGAAGAACTTCAATATTCTTTTTTACAAAACTTTTTTTAATTAATAAATCTCTTGGAGGATAACCTGTCAAAGTAAGTTCAGGAAAAACAACCAAATCTGAATTTTCGGCTTTGGCTTTAGTAATGTTTGAAATAATTTTATCAAAATTTCCTTTAATATCACCAACGGTTGTATTAATTTGTGCAATTCCTATTTTCATCTGATCTAATTTCAATAAAAGATTAAACGTTTTGTATAAACTAATTTAATACTTTTGTCGTTACTTAAATTAAGTTTGTAAAGATAGAAATTAATGAACAGATTATATATTCCCATTTTTATTTTATTAGCACTGGTTTCTTGTAACTCTTCAACCAAAAAAGATGTGGATGTTTCTAATATAAAAGTCAACCTAGTTGTAGATAGATTTGAACAACAATTTTATACAGCAACTAAAGAAACGTTGCCTAAATTAGAACGTAAATATCCATATTTATTTCCTGAAAAAAATGACAGTATTTGGCTTAAAAAAATTAATATAGAGCAAGAATTATATCAAAAATCACAAAAAATATTTAGTGATTTTAATGAGGGGAAAGCACAAATTAGAAACTTGTTTAAACATGTTAAATACTATTATCCTAATTTTAAATCACCAAAAATAATCACCCTAATTACTAATTTAGATTATGAAAGCAAGGTGATTTATGCAGATAGTTTACTATTTATTTCACTAGATATGTATTTAGGAACAAAAGATAAAGTTTACAACGATTTTCCAGAATATTTAAAACAAAATTATAATAAAAAACAATTAGTAGTAGATGTTGCAAAAGCTATTGCTAATAAATATTATCGTCCTAAACACAACCGATTATTTTTAAATAATTGTATTATTGAAGGTAAAAAGAAATATATATTAGATGCTTTTTTACCTATGGTTTCTGACGAAAGAAAAATGGGATATACTAAAGATCAACTGGAATGGGCTGAGGCAAATGAACTCCCAATTTGGACTTATTTTATGGAGAAAGATTTACTTTTTAGTAGTAATTCAACCTTGTATAAACGGTTTATTGCAGACGCTCCTTTTTCAAAATTTTATTTGAATATAGATAGTCAATCTCCGGGTAGATTGGGAACTTGGATTGGTTGGCAAATTGTACGATCTTATATGAAAAATAATGACGTAACTTTGCAGCAGCTTTTACAGACAAAAGCTGAAGAAATATTTAAAAAATCAAAATATAAACCACATAAAAATGGCAATAAATCATACCTCTAAAATAGAATTTAACGTAGGATTAGACGAAAATAAAATTCCTGAAGAAATAACTTGGACTGCAAAAGACAATAATATAATTAATCAAGAAGCTAAAGCCATATTAATTTCAGTTTGGGATGCAAACGCTAAAGATACTTTGCGATTAGATTTATGGACTAAAGATATGCCATTAAATGAAATGAAATTTTTTTTCCATCAAACATTACTTTCTATGGCAAGCTCTTTTGAACGTGCAACTAACGATGAAAGAATGAGTGCTACTATGCGTGATTTTTGTGATTATTTTGCTGAAAAATTAGAACTTAAAAAATAACTAATCTGCATTTTTTATCAGCTCAACTATTTTAGTGTAATCATCTGGATGGTTAACAAAATCAAATTCAGAAACATCAATAATTAACGATTTTAAATTTTCTTCAGTTTTAATAAAAGTAGCATAACCATTATGGATTTTATCTAAATATTCTGGAGCAATATTTTGTTCGTAATCTCTTCCTCGTTTTTTGATATTTTCTAATAGCCGTGGTGTTTTTTGATATAAATAAATGTACAAATCAGGTTTTGAAATTTCTTTGTACATAATATCAAACATTTTCCGATACAAAAAATATTCATCGTCTTGCAAAGTAATCTGTGCAAAAATAAGAGATTTAAAAATATAATAATCAGAAACAATAAAGTTTTTAAATAAATCAAATTGTGCTAAATCGTCAGTAAGTTGTTGATATCTATCCGCCAAAAAACTCATTTCTAACGGAAAAGCATAACGATCTTTATCTTCATAAAATTTAGGCAAAAAAGGATTATCAGCAAAACGTTCTAATATGGTTTTAGCATTAAAATCTTCTGCAATCATTTTTGTTAAAGAAGTTTTGCCAGCACCAATATTTCCTTCAATGGCAATGTAATTGTATTTTTCTGATAGGCAAATTGGTCGGTTTAATTTAAAATCTGTTTTCTCAATTACATGAGTATCTGTACAATTATCTAACAAAACTTGCATTCTTTTTTTCTCAATGGGATGCAATAAATTTGGAGCAATTTCAGCTAAAGGAGCCAGTACAAATTTGCGATTTAGCATTTCTTTATGTGGCACAATTAAATCTGGCGAAAAAATAATTTCATTATCAAAAAGTAAGATATCAATATCTATAATCCGAGCTTCATATCCTTCTTTTGTTTTTTTAGTTCGTCCAATAATACGCTCAATGCTTTTAGTAGTTTTTAATAAGTCTTCAGGGTTTAATTTGGTAGCCACTGACAAACAAATATTATAGAAATCTTCACTTTCAAATTTCCAAGATTTGGTTTTGTAAACCGATGATATTTTGGATATTGAGCCTATTTTTTGTCCTATAAAATCTACCGATTTTTGTAAATTTTCTAGCTTATTTTCTAGGTTGCTTCCTAAAGATAAATATATGTTTCTTAGTAATGACATAAAGCGAATACAAAGAAAAGAAAAGTATCATATAAAAACATATCTTTGCTCCTCAACTTATAAACATTTAGTACTTTTTGTACTCATAAAAATAATTTTAAACTATGAAATTTTTAAGAAATTTATTTGCTTCTATTTTTGGAACTTTAATTGCTATCGGAATTTTATTCCTATTGCTTATTTTAATCGGTTCTGCTTTTGGAGAAATTAAAAAAGTGGAAGTAAAAAATAATTCCGTTTTAACTTTAAATTTGAAATCTGTTATAAAAGATTATGCTCCAAAAAGTAGCAATCCTTTAGGTGATTTGTTTGAAATGAACAATAGAAAACTAGGATTAAATAAAATTTTGAATGCTATTGAAAACGCAGGTTATGATGATAAAATTAAAGGAATTTCTATTGCTACCTTAGATATAAATGCGGGTATTGCACAAATGCAAGCAATCCGAAATAAATTGTTAGCCTTTAAAAAATCCGGTAAATTTATATATGCTTATGCAGATATGTATGACCAAAAATCATATTATTTAAGTTCTGTAGCCGATTCAGTATTTCTTAATCCACGTGGTTCAGTTGATTTTAAAGGATTGGCAACGGAGATTTTATACTATAAAGATTTTGAGAATAAGTTTGGTGTAAAATATGAAGTAATTAGACACGGAAAATATAAAAGTGCCGTGGAACCTTATCTGACAAATAAAATGAGTGAAAATAATAAAGAACAAATTACATCATTTTTAAAATCTATTTGGAATGAACTTGTTTTAGATATTTCAAAAAGTAGAAAAATTAGTGTTTTAAAATTGAATAATATTGCTGATAATTTATTGGGAAGAAATGCTAATTTAACAAAAGAAAATAAGCTAGTTGATGGAATTGTATATGGAGATGAATATGAAGATAAATTAAAAAATGCGGTTAAAATTCCTTTAAAAGAATCTTTAAATAGCGTTTCATTAACAGATTATATTGCTTCTGGAAAAGGAAGAATTAGGTCGTCAGCTTCTGATAAAATTGCGATAATTTATGCACAAGGTGAAATTATTTATGGAAAAGGAGATGAAGAGCATATTGGACAAGATTTAATTATTGATGCTTTGCGAAAAGCAAGAAAATCTTCAAATACTAAAGCAATTGTTTTACGAGTTAATTCTCCTGGGGGAAGTGCTTTAGCTTCCGATTTAATTTGGAGGGAAATTGAATTGACTAAAAAGCAAATTCCAGTAGTTGTTTCTATGGGGAATGTTGCCGCATCTGGCGGTTATTATATTTCATGTAATGCCAATAAAATTATTGCCGAACCAACTACAATTACTGGTTCTATCGGAGTTTTTGGAATGTTGCCAAATATTAGTGAATTAAGTAGTAAATTAGGTATAAATGCCGAACAAGTTAAAACAAATAAGAGTGCTAGTTATAGTATTTTTGAACCGATTTCTAACGATTTTAGAGCGGTTACAAAAGAAGGAGTTGAAGCAGTTTATACTACTTTTTTAAATAGAGTTGCTAAAGGTAGAAATTTAAATATTGAAACGGTAGATAGTATAGCACAAGGTAGAGTTTGGACTGGAGCTCAGGCAATAAAAAATGGCTTGGTTGATAAATTAGGAAACTTGCATGATGCTGTTGTTGAAGCTGCAGGTTTAGCAGGAATAACAGATTATGGTGTTCGAAATTATCCAAGTTATCATATGGATTTACAAGATAAACTTAGCAAATTACCATTTGTAAAATCGAAGGAAAAAATATTGATAGAAGAATTTGGGAAAGAAAATTATAAAATATATAAAAACTTAAAAAGTATTTCTAATACTAAAGGAATTCAGGCAAGATTGCCATTTATAATTACTATTAATTAGTTTTTCTAGTATAAGTTACAAAGCTATAATCATATTTGTTTTTTTCATCAGCTTTTAAATCATGCCTAAAACTTTCTTTCCAAATAGTTTTATCTATTTCAGGAAAAAAAACATCTGCATCAAAAGTATGATGGACTAGCGTAAGATCTAATTTATCAGTAAACTTAATAGCTTGTTCATATATTTTTGCACCTCCTAAAATAAAAATATTTTTTTCATTTTTAGAAACTTCTAATGCTTCTTTTAACGAGTGAACTATAATGCAACCTTCTGCTTTGTAATTTTTATTTCTAGTAACTATTACGTTGGTTCTATTTGGAAGTGGTTTTTTGAGAGATTCAAATGTTTTTCTTCCCATAATAACATAATGGTTTAGTGTGGTTTTTTTAAATCGGATTAAATCGGCAGGTAAATGCCAAATTAATTTATTGTTTTTTCCAAGAGCATTGTTGTTGGCAATTGCCGCAATTATGATAACCATTATTTTAAAAGGAATAAGTTATAATACTATTTCGTCATCCGAAGTTGGTAACGGTAATTTTTTTTCTATTTTTTTGGTAAGCTGCTCAATCTTTTTTTCTTGTTTTGCTACTAGTTTTTCGGTTTGCTTTCGTTGCCATTCTTTTCCTAAAAACCGATTTACAAAAAATACATTTATAAAATGAATACATAATAATATAAACCAAAAAGTAATTGCCCAAACAAACCAGTTTTCAATATAATTTTCACCTAGTTTAAAAATTTTATTTAAAACAATTAAAAATACAGAGCCTATTAAAAAAAGCACAAAATGATAATATAATCGCTTTTTTTGTTGCACTCTTTTTCGTGCATTTTCATATAATTCGTGTTGTTCTAGGCTACTATCCATAAAATTAATTACATGTTTTTAACCCATTCTTTAATGTATCCTGAAAAATCTTCGGTTTCACTAAATTGTTCGGCGTGTAAATTTTCGTTTGCAATTTTTAAAAAACTAGTCAGGTTTTCATTGGACATGCTTAGTAAACTTTTTAACGATAGCAATACTTCACTTTCATCTAATAGGTTGATTTTTTCAATAATTTCTTTTTTTAATTCTTCTGTGTTCATAATATATATTTTTAATTTTTTTTATCAAGTTTGGCAGGTTAAATAGCAACAGCACCTTTAATATGCGGGTGCGGATTATAATTTACTAAGTTAAAGTCTTCAAATTTAAAATCAAAGATATTTTTAACATTTGAATTAATTTCCATTTTAGGTAAGGTTCTGGGTGCTCTAGATAATTGTAAATTAATTTGTTCTAAATGATTATTGTAAATATGAGCATCACCAAAAGTATGCACAAAATCTCCAGGTTTTAAATTGCAAACTTGTGCTACCATTAAAGTTAGTAAAGCGTAAGACGCAATATTAAAAGGAACTCCTAAAAAAGCATCTGCACTCCGTTGATATAGCTGACAAGAAAGTTTTCCATCGGCAACATAAAACTGAAAAAAGGCATGACAAGGAGGTAGTGCCGCTTTTCCATTTGCAACATTTTCTGAAAAAGAAACGGTTGTGTCGGGTAAAACGCTTGGATTCCAAGCGGAAATTAACATTCTTCTGCTATCTGGATTCGTTTTTATAGTTTCAATTACTTGTTTAATCTGATCAATTCCTTCACTATTCCAATTACGCCATTGATGTCCATAAACAGGACCTAAATCTCCATTTTCATCTGCCCAAGCATTCCAAATTTTTACATTGTTTTCTTGTAAATACTTAATGTTGGTATCGCCTTTTAAAAACCATAATAGTTCATAAATAATAGATTTTAAATGCAACTTTTTTGTGGTAAGCATTGGAAAATCATCCTCTAAGTTAAAACGCATTTGATATCCAAAAACACTTTTTGTTCCAGTGCCTGTACGGTCTTCTTTTTGAATACCATTATTACGTATGTGTTTTATCAAATTTAAATACTGCTTCATTTAAAATTATTTTTAAGTAACTTCTTTTAATGGTTAACGTTTTTTATAGCATCAGAATTGTGTTTGTACTTAAAAACAATGGTGAATATAATGGCTAAAATTAAGGCATAAGCAGCAAAAATGAACCAAGTATTTGTCCAATCGGTAACGTTTAGAGTTGCCTTTTGGATTTCCCCATTTATAATTTCAATACCTTCTTTCTTCATACTTCCCAATTTATTTACCAACCATTCATTATTTGGTTGAATATTTAAGCGATTTGTAAATTCACTAATTTTATGATATTTTGTAGTGAAATGGTCAACTACATATCCACTTCCGAGTGCACCAATAACAGCTCCTACACCATTTGTTAGTAAAATAAATAAGCCTTGAGCACTTCCTCTATATTTAGTATCGGTTTCTGTTTCAATGAATAAGGAACCTGAAATATTGAAAAAATCAAAAGCGGCTCCATATACAACCATAGACATTATCAGATAACCTAGTCCAATGCCTTCTGGATCTCCAATGCCAAATAATCCAAATCGGAAAAACCAAGCTAACATACTCATAATCATTACTACTTTAATGCCAAATCGTTTCAAAAAGAAAGGAATGGTTAAAATAAATAAAGTTTCAGAAACTTGAGATAAGGCAATTAAAGTATTTGAATTAGTTACTGCAAATGAATTAGGAAAATTGACTTCAAAACTTCTTAAAAACTCAGATGCCCACATATTTGATATTTGTAACATAACACCTAAAAGCATTGAAAAAATAAAGAATACCGCAATTTTATATTCTTTAAATAACGCAAATGCATCCAAACCTAGTCGCTCTTTAAAAGATTTGTTTTTAGAAGTTGATAAAGGTACGTTTGGCATGGTGAAAGCATAAACACCCATCGCTAAAGATATAACCAAAGCAAAATAGAATTGTATATTATTATGAGCCCAACCCAGTGTTCCAACAGCAACTTCAGCCACAATAAAACCAATAGTTCCCCAAACACGAATTGGAGGGAATACTTTGATTACGTCATATTTATTGGTCGTTAAAATACTGTAAGAAACCGTATTAGTTAAACCAATTGTGGGCATATAAACGGTTAGATAACCCAAAATCAACCAAAAAAATGTATCAAAATCTTTAGTTTGAGCAATAAAGAATAAAAAAATTGAACCAATTAAATGTAATAATCCCAATAGTTTTTGTGCATTTAAGTATTTATCTGCTATAATACCTACAATAGCTGGCATTACTAAAGAGGCAATACCTAAGGTGCTAAAGATTTTACCAATTTGAATTCCGTCAAAATGAAGTTGTCCTCCTAAATAACCGCCTAAAGAAATAAGCCAAGCTCCAAATACAAAAAGTTCTAAGAAATTTAATACGGTTAAGCGTAATTTAATGTTCATGTTGTTATGTTCTATTATTGATTTCGTCACGAATTTTAGCAGCTAATTCATAGTCTTCATTTTGAATAGCTATATTAAGTTTTTCGTGTAATTGTTTTAGTGTGTCTTTTGAAAATGTTGATTCTTTGCTTATCGTTGGTTGTTCTTTATCAATTAAATTTTCAATGCTTAATTTATCTTTTTCAACATTTAACTCATCTTTAAATTTTAGATAAATACCAGCTTTATCTAAAATATTTTCATAGGTAAAAATAGGAGCGTTAAATCTAGTTGCCAAAGCAATAGCATCGGAAGTTCTAGTATCTATAATTTCTTCAATATGATCGCGTTCACAAATTAAGCTAGAATAAAAAACGCCATCTACCAATTTATGAATAATTACTTTTTTGATGGTAATATGAAACCTATCAGCAAAACTTTTAAATAAATCATGAGTAAGTGGCCTAGGGGGCTTTATTGCTTTTTCTAAAGCAATTGCAATAGATTGTGCTTCAAAAGCACCAATAACAATAGGTAAAGTTCTAGTGCCTTTTACTTCACTTAAAACTAATGCATAAGCACCACTTTGAGTTTGGCTATAAGAAATACCTTTAATGTTTAAACGGACTAAGCTCATAATTTAAAATATAAAAAACGGTCTAATTAAGGACATCGTCATCCAATAATTAGACCGCCTTTTAGAGGCACAATTTAATAAAATTATGCGTTATTTGCTTTAAATTCTTTTAACTTTTCAATTAATTTTGGAACAACTTCAAAAGCATCACCTACAATTCCATAATCTGCAGCTTTAAAGAAAGGTGCTTCAGGGTCTGTGTTAATAACTACTTTTACTTTTGAAGAGTTAACTCCTGCTAAATGTTGAATTGCTCCAGAAATACCCACAGCCAAATATAAGTTAGCAGCAACAGGTTTACCTGTTTGTCCAACATGTTCACTATGAGGTCTCCAACCTAAATCGGAAACGGGTTTAGAACAAGCAGTTGCAGCTCCTAAAACGTCTGCTAATTCTTCAATCATTCCCCAATTTTCAGGTCCTTTTAATCCTCTACCACCCGATACTACAATATCAGCATCGGCAATAGTTATTTTTCCTGAAGTTTTTTCAATAGCTTCAGATTTTAAATTACAAGTTACCAATTCAGGAGAAAATGCTTCCGTAGTTCCTGAAACAGGAATTTCTACTACACCCACTGAATTTTTAGCTAAAGTTAATACTTTAGTTGCTGTTAAAATTTGAGTGTTATTAAAAGCTTTGTTTGAAAATGTTTTTCTTTTAACCGTAAAAGGTGAAGTAGCACTTGGTAATGCAACTACATTACTTGCATAACCAGCATTTAATTGTACTGCTACCATTGATGCTGCATATAATCCGTTGGTATTTGCTTCAATAATTACAACTTCTGCATTTTCTTTTTCAGCAGCTTGTTTTATAACATTTGCAAATATTTTCGCATTGAAATTTTTTAAAGAATCATTGGATACTGAAATTACTTTTTCGGCTCCGTAAGGATATAATTCTGTGGTATCGTTTGCATTTATTGTTAATACAACTAAATTTGTTTGCATTTGTTCTGCAACTTTTTTTCCGTAAGCAGTGGCTTCAAAAGCTGGTTTTTTAAATTTTCCTTCCGATGTTTCGGCATAAACTAAAACTGGCATATGTTTTTTTGATGTTAAGTATTAGACAATAATTAAATTACTTTAGCTTCATTATGTAATAAATCCACTAATTCTCCTACGTTATCTGCATCCACTAATTTACAAGCTCCTTTTGCGGCTTGTTTTTCAAAAGAAATAATAGCAGTTCGTGCTTCAGCATTTGTAGGTTCTACAATAGTTAAAGGTTTTTTACGTGCCATCATAATTCCTCTCATATTTGGAATTCGTAAATCTTTTTCTTCTACAATTCCTTTTTGACCTGCAATTACAATTGGTAAATTTCCAGATAACACTTCTTTTCCACCATCAATTTCTCTTGAAATAGTTACTTTTTCACCATCAATATCAATTCCTATACAAGCATTAATAAAATTGAAATTTAAAATTGAAGCAATCATACCAGGAACCATTTCTCCGTTATAATCAATAGATTCTCTACCAGCCATTATTAAATCGTAATTACCATTTTTAACAACTTCGGCAAGTTCTTTAGCAACTGCAAATCCGTCAGTTGGTTCAGCGTTAACTCTTATGGCATCATCTGCACCAATAGCCAATGCTTTACGTAAAGTTGGCTCACTTGTAGCATTTCCAACATTAACAACGGTAACTGTTGCTCCTTGTTTTTCTTTAAACCACATGGCTCTGGTAAGTACAAACTCATCAAAAGGGTTTATTACATATTGCACGCCAGTTTTATCAAATTTCGAATTATCATCCGTAAAATTTATTTTTGAAGTAGTATCTGGAACGTGACTAATACAAACTAATATTTTCATTTTATTATCATTTAAATAGTTGGATAAAATTAATCAGGTTTTTTGTAATTGCTACGAAGTTACTACTTTTTTTTAAAATACTATGCACGCATAGTAAAATTTTATTATATACATAAAGTTTGAAAGTAGAATTAGAATTGTGTAATTTTGCAAATTCTAAAAAATGATAAAATGAAGACAATACAATTCAGAGAAGCTATTTGTGAAGCAATGAGTGAAGAAATGCGACGAGATAAATCCATTTTTTTAATTGGAGAAGAGGTTGCGGAATATAATGGTGCATATAAAGCCTCAAAAGGAATGTTAGATGAATTTGGACCTAAACGTGTTATTGATTCGCCTATTGCCGAGCTAGGTTTTACAGGTATTTCTGTGGGTTCAGCAATGAATGGAACACGACCAATTGTGGAATATATGACCTTTAACTTTTCGTTAGTAGGTATTGATCAAATTATAAATAATGCAGCTAAAATCAGACAAATGTCTGGCGGACAATTAAATTGCCCAATTGTATTTAGAGGACCAACAGGTTCTGCAGGGCAATTAGGAGCAACGCATTCTCAAGCTTTTGAAAATTGGTTTGCGAATACTCCGGGTTTAAAAGTGGTAATTCCTTCTAATCCGTATGATGCAAAAGGATTATTAAAAGCTGCAATTAGAGATGATGATCCTGTTATTTTTATGGAATCAGAACAAATGTATGGCGATAAAGGAGAAGTGCCAGAAGGTGAATATATTATTCCTATTGGTGTTGCTGATGTTAAACGTGAAGGAACTGATGTTACCATAGTATCATTTGGTAAAATAATTAAAGAGGCTTATAAAGCGGCTGACGAATTAGAAAAAGAAGGTATTTCTGTAGAAATTATCGATTTGCGTACTATTCGTCCTATGGATCATCAAACTATTTTTGATTCTATTAAAAAAACAAATAGATTGGTAATATTAGAAGAATCTTGGCCTTTTGGAAGTATTGCTTCTGAAATTACGTATCAAGTTCAAGAAAATGTTTTTGATTATTTAGATGCACCAATTAAACGAATTACTACTGCTGATACACCGGCTCCCTATTCTCCAGTTTTATTAGAAGAATGGTTGCCAAATGCAAATGATGTTGTAAAAGCGGTAAAAGATGTACTATATAGAAAATAAAAACGTCTAAATAAACGTTAATAAACCTTTTGAGTAACGCTTGAAGGTTTTTTTTTGGAATGATAAAAATGAAAATAAAAATATTCTTACTTTTTTTAATTATTACAACAACCTCTTTTTCACAAGTGAAAATTAAAGGAGCTATAATTGATGAACATAACGAAAGTGTTCCATTTGCAAATGTTGTTTTTGTGGGTTCAACTATTGGAACTGTGTCTGATGAAAATGGTAAATTCTATTTAGAATCTGATAAAACTTATACAAAGGCGGAGGTTTCCTTTTTAGGATTTAAAACAAAAATAGTTCCTGTAAAAAGGAGAGATTTAAATTTAACTATTCAACTTAAAGAAGAAGCCGATCAGCTTAAGGAAGTAGTTATTTATAGTGGAAAGGTTAAGAAAAAAGGGAATCCAGCAATTGCCATTCTTAAAAAGATATGGGCAAAAAAAAGACAAAATGGAGTGTATTTATTTCCTCAATTTCAGTACGATAAGTATGAAAAATTAGAGTTTGACATGAATAATGTGGATAGTGCTATGATGAAAAGTAAATTTTTTAAAGGGTTGGAGTTTGTTTTTAAAAGTATTGATACGTCCAAAATTACTGGGAAGGCATTTTTACCAATTTTTATCAATGAATCGGTTTATAAAACCTATGGAAAAAATAAAGGAGGACTTAAAGTTAGAGAAGATTTAGTTGCCAATAAAAATTCAGGTTTTGAATCTAACCAAAATGTAATTGCCTTTATCAAAGATTTATATGTAGAATATAATATTTACAGCAACTATATTAAAATTTTCGATAAAAGTTTTGTAAGTCCTATTTCAAAAATTTCGGGAGTTTCTACCTATAATTACGTATTGTCTGATAGTGCTTTTATTGATAATAAATGGTGTTATAATATTGTGTACTATCCTCGTAGAAAAAATGAACTTACTTTTAAAGGCGATTTTTGGGTGAATGACACCACCTTTGCAGTTAAAGAAATCAATATGCAAGCCACGCGTTCAGCTAATATAAATTGGGTGAAAGATATTTATATAGAACAAGAATTTAACGTAGTTAATGATTCTGTTTTTTTATTGAAAAAAGATTATATGATGTCTGATTTCAGTTTAAATAAAAAAGATAAAGCAAAAGGAGTTTATGGAAGAAGAACTACTATGTATAAAAATTACAATTTCAATACCGTAAAAAGTAATAGTTTTTATACCAAAAAGGCTGATGTATTTGATGAAAAAATATATCATAAAAAAGATGATTATTGGGCAGCTAATAGACAGGAAAAATTAAATAAAACAGAATCAGGTATTTATAAAATGTTAGATACGTTGGTTACAGTTCCAAAATTCAAGCATATTTATAATCTAATTTCTATTTTAGGCTCGGGTTATATTGGATTTAAAAATTTTGATTATGGACCAATTTATTCCACTTTTGGTAAAAATGATGTAGAAGGGTTGCGTATTAGAACCGGAATACGAACGTATTTTGGAGAAAATGATTTATGGCGTTTACAAGCATATACGGCCTACGGATTTAAAGATAATCAGTTTAAATATGGAGTTTCGGGTAAGTGGATGTTTAATTATAAAAACAGATTTACAATTGGGCTTGGAAACCGGAGAGATATTGAGCAAATTGGAGTTAGTTTAACCACAACAAATGATGTATTAGGGAGAAGTTTTGCTTCATCTTCATTTTTTGCTAGTGGAGACAATAGTAAATTAACATCCATAAATTTAACGAGTGCATTTGCATCGATAGAGCCAAAACATAATTTAAAATTTCAAATAGGAAGTTCTTATAGAACTTTAAAATCAGCATCACCACAAACCTTTAGTTTAGATTATTGGAAAGATAAAGCCAATAATATAAAAGCCTCAAACATAGCTCAAGTTGAAGCCGATATTTCCATAAAATATACGCCAGATAGAAAAACCATTGGTTTTGGAGTGGAAAGAAATGAAGTAACAGATACTTATGCTACTTTCTTTTTAAATTATGAACACGGTTTTAAAGGAATTACAACTAATGATTTTAATTACGATAAGGTTCAGTTATATTATCGACAACCAATTTTAATTGGAGGTTTCGGACGTATGTTTACCACTTTTGAAGTTGGAAAAACTTTTGGCGAAGTTCCGCTTGGCTTGTTAAATGTAGTTCCAGGAAATCAATCATATTTTACTATAGAAAACACCTACGCTTTATTAGATTATTATGAGTTTATAACAGATACATACGCTTCCGTACATATTGATCATAATTTTAACGGACGTATATTTTCTAGAATTCCATTATTAAAAAAATTAAATTTGAGAGAATTGGTTGGATTTAAAGCTGTAGTTGGTTCAATTTCTGATAAAAATAAAGCATTAAATGCCTCAAATATTAATTACGTTGCACCAACCAAAGCGTATTATGAATATAGCGTTGGTATTGGTAATATTCTTAAAGTGTTTAGAATAGATTTTAGTTGGAGAGGCAATTATAAAAATATTCCTGGAGTAAATAAATTTGCGATAAAAGGAGCCTTTGGATTTTATTTTTAAAAATATTGATTTTAAAATAGGTTAACGTATTCAATTTTATAATTTTGTAAAAAAAATAATAATGACTACAAAAGGAAATAAAACGTTTGATGTATTAATTGAAATTCCTAAAGGGAGTAGAAATAAGTATGAATATGACTTTACTTTAAAAAAAATTCGATTTGACAGAATGCTTTTTTCATCAATGATGTACCCTGGTGATTATGGGTTTGTTCCAGAAACATTGGCTTTAGATAAAGATCCGCTAGATGTTTTAATTTTAGGTGCAGAGCCTACTTTCCCAATGTGCGTTATGGAAGTTAAAGCAATTGGTGTTTTCCATATGACAGATGAAAAAGGACCAGATGAAAAAATTATCTGTGTTCCAATCTCCGATCCTGTTTGGAGTAAAAGAAACGATATTTCTGATATTAACCCACATAGAATAAAAGAAATTGAACACTTTTTTCAAGTTTATAAAGATTTAGAAGAAAAGAAAGTTGATGTTGGAGGTTGGGGAAATTCGGAAGAAGCTTATAAAATTTTAAAAAAATGTATTGAACGCTATGATGATAGTGAGCATAAAAAGAAGAGAACATTTACCATATAAAATTCTTAAAAAAAAGCCTTTCAATTTTTGAAAGGATTTTTTTTTAAAAATATCTTGCGAAAACGTTTGAAAATGGTATTTTTAGCCTCGTAAAAAATAATTAAACAAACAACAAAAAAATTAAATGGAATTAATCGTAAATTATTTACCTCTTTTTGGAGTTTTAGCACTTCTTTTTGTAATTGTCAAAAATGCGTGGGTTTCAAAACAAGAGACTGGAAATGAACAAATGGCTCAAATAGCAAAAAACATTGCAGATGGAGCCATGTCTTTTTTAAAAGCAGAGTACAAAGTACTCTCAGTATTTGTAATTGCTGTTGCAATTTTATTGTATTTCAAAGGTCAATTTGAAGTAGATTCCGATGGGAAATTGCTTTCAAGTGGAATGATTGCTTTATCTTTTGTGGTAGGAGCTGTTTGTTCTGCATTGGCTGGATTTATTGGAATGAAAGTAGCAACAAAAGCAAATGTAAGAACTACACAAGCTGCAAGAACCTCGATAGCAAAAGCATTAGAAGTAGCTTTTGCTGGTGGCTCAGTTATGGGATTAGGTGTTGTTGGTTTAGGAGTTTTAGGACTAAGTTCTCTATTTATGTTTTATAGTGGACAAGGATGGAGTATTGTAAGGGTATTAAATGTGTTATCAGGATTCTCGCTTGGAGCATCATCCATAGCTTTGTTTGCACGTGTTGGTGGAGGTATTTATACCAAAGCTGCTGATGTTGGTGCAGATTTAGTGGGTAAGGTTGAAGCAGGTATTCCTGAAGATCACCCTTTAAATCCTGCAACAATTGCGGATAATGTTGGTGATAATGTAGGAGATGTTGCTGGTATGGGAGCTGATTTATTTGAATCTTATGTTGGTTCAATCATCGGTACAATGGTTTTAGGTGGTGCGTTTGTCGCACTGCCTGTTTTTAAAACAAATGGGTTTGATGGATTAGGACCTGTTTATTTACCACTTGTTTTAGCTGCTGTTGGCATTGTAATGTCAATTATTGGAACTTTCTTTGTACGTGTTAAAAATGGGGGAAATTTACAAACTGCTTTAAATATAGGTGAATTTGGTTCTGCAGGTTTAATGGTAATTGCTTCTTATTTTGTTATTGATCAAATGTTACCAGCATCTTGGACTTTTAACGGTTTTGAATATACTTCAATGGGTGTTTTTTGGGCAACAATTACGGGTTTAATAGCTGGTTTAGGTGTTGGTAAAATTACAGAATATTATACAGGAACAGGAACAAAACCAGTGAATTCAATTGTTAGGCAATCAGAAACAGGTGCAGCTACTAATATTATTGCTGGTTTAGGTGTAGGGATGATGTCAACTGCAATTCCAATTCTATTAATTGCAACAGCTATTATTGTTTCACATTATTTTGCAGGATTATATGGTATTGCCATTGCAGCTGTTGGAATGTTAGCAAATACAGGAATTCAATTAGCTGTTGATGCTTATGGTCCAATTTCAGATAATGCAGGTGGAATAGCTGAAATGGCAGAATTACCAAAAGAAGTTCGTGAAAGGACTGATAAATTAGATGCTGTTGGGAATACAACCGCTGCAATTGGTAAAGGATTTGCCATTGCTTCGGCTGCTTTAACAGCTTTAGCCTTGTTCGCAGCATTTATGCAAACAGCTCATGTTACCTCAATTGATGTTTCAAAACCAAATATAATGGCTGGTTTATTAGTGGGTGGTATGTTGCCATTTGTATTTTCGGCCTTAGCTATGAATGCTGTTGGTAAAGCAGCAATGGCTATGATTGAAGAAGTTCGACGTCAGTTTAGAGAAATACCAGCGTTAAAGAATGCATTGGTCGTAATGAAAAAATATGATTCAGATATGTCAAAAGCATCTGTTGAGGATAGAAAAATATTTGATGCTGCACATGGAGTTGCCGAATATCAAAAATGTGTAGCTATATCAACACAAGCTTCTCTTAAACAAATGATATTGCCAGGAGTTTTAGCTTTGGCCTCTCCGGTAGCTGTTGGATTTATTGGTGGACCTCAAATGTTAGGTGGTTTATTAGCTGGGGTAACCACTACAGGTGTGTTAATGGCAATTTTCCAATCTAATGCTGGTGGTGCTTGGGATAATGCAAAAAAAATGATTGAAGAAAAAGGATTAAAAGGAACTGAGGCTCATAAAGCTGCAGTGGTAGGTGATACTGTTGGAGATCCTTTTAAAGATACTTCAGGACCGTCTTTAAATATTTTATTAAAATTAATGTCCGTTGTGGCTTTAGTAATTGCACCAAGTATTGCACTTTCTAATGATGCAGTTTCTGAACATGTTGCTATTAAACCAGCAACTGAAATGGTAGTTCAAGAAGTTCAAAAACAAGTGCAAGTTGAAATGACTACTAATGATGATGGTACGGCTAAAGCAATTGTTACTACATCTTCAACTGTAAACGGAGAAACAACTAAAGAAGAAAAAGTTTTTGAAGGGACTGAAGCTGAGGTTCAAAAAGCTTTGGATAACTTAAAAAAAGATGGTGTAGAGATTAATGTTGAAAAACATAAAGAATAATTTTAAATTATAGCTATAAAAAAACTCGCCATTGGCGAGTTTTTTTATATATCATTATAAATGAGGTTAAAACAATCCGTTTATTTGTGCATCGATTTTATCGATAACAGAACCTAAATCTTCAGGATTATCAACAAAGTCTAAATTATCTACATCAATAATTAATAATTTTCCTTTTTTGTATTTTGTAATCCAAGCTTCATAACGTTCATTAAGTCTGCTTAAATAATCAATGCTAATAGAGTTTTCGTAATCGCGTCCTCTTTTATGAATTTGCCCTACCAAGGTTGGGATAGAAGCTCGTAAGTAAATCAATAAATCTGGTGGTGTAACTAACTTTTCCATTAATTCAAATAGTGATTCATAATTATTAAAATCTCTATTTGCCATTAAACCCATAGCATGTAAATTGGGTGCAAAAATTCGTGCATCTTCATAAATCGTTCTATCTTGAATAATATTTTTACCACTTTTTCTAATTTCTAATATTTGTCTAAACCTACTATTTAAAAAATACACTTGTAAATTAAAAGACCAACGTTCCATAGATCCATAAAAATCATCCAAATATGGATTTTCGTCAACGGATTCGTAGTGTGGTTCCCATCTGTAATGTTTCGCTAAAAGTTTGGTTAAGGTAGTTTTACCTGCACCTATGTTTCCTGCAATTGCTACATGCATAATATATGTTTGGTATATAAGTTAAAACGCTAAAGTTAATTAAAATTTTTATGATTATTAACTAGAAATGGTAACTGTTAATAAATAAGTTTATAGCCAAACCCACGAACATTAATAATTTGAATGGAAGGATCTTCTTTTAGCTTTTTTCTAAGTTTAGTGATAAAAACATCCATACTTCGGGCATTAAAAAAATCATCATTTCCCCATAATTTTTTTAAAATAAAAGAACGTTCTAACACTTCATCTTTATTTTTAAGTAAATAATAGAGTAAATTAGCTTCTCTATGAGTCAAATTTTGAATGGTTTTTTTATGTTGTAACGTTTGTCTTTTTAGGTTGAATGTAAAATTTCCGAAGGAGATTTCTTCATCTTTTTCAAAAGAATTTTGATGAAGTAAAGCTTTAATACGAACAATTAATTCTTCCATACTAAAAGGCTTTTTTAAGTAATCATTCCCACCAATATTAAATCCTTCTACAACATCTGAAGTTTGTGATTTTGCTGTTAAAAATATAATGGGAATGTTTGGGTTTTCTGCTCTAATTTCTTTGGCTAAGGTAAATCCATCTTTTTTTGGCATCATTACATCTAAAACTAATAATAACGGATTTTCAGTTTTGTAAACTTGGTAGGCTTCTTCACCATCTTTGCATAACAATACTTTAAAGTTTCTAGTTTCTAAACTTTCTTTAATGATTTGCCCTAATGAAGGCTCGTCTTCTGCTAATAATATTTTTAGTGTTTCACTCATTAGGTAATTCTATTTTAAAAGTGGTTTTATTTTTTTTATTATAAATCACTTGAATGGTGCCTCCGTGTTTTTCTATGATGTTTTTAGTGTAATATAATCCAATTCCAAAACCTTTTACGGCGTGCGTATTTCCTGTTGGAATTCTATAAAATTGTTCAAAAATTTTATCTTTTTGATTTTTTGGAATTCCGTTTCCATCATCAGAAATGGTTAAAGTAATTGTATTTTTATCAGAAGTTAATTCAGTTTCAATGTTATTTCCACCGTATTTAATAGCATTATCAAAAATATTACTAATAGCATTTTCAAAATGAAAAGCATCTAATTTAATAAGTTTATTTGGTATTGTTGATTTAAAAAGTATCGTTTTTCCTTTTGAAAGTAGTTGATATTTAGTAATAATTTCATTAATTAATTCACTAATATTTACAGGTTTTTTAGTAATCTTTAGTTCTTCATGATTTAAAGTTGCTGTTTCTAAAATCTTTTCAATCATTACATCTAACTTTTTTATTTGTGCATTTGCAATGTTTATATATTTCTCAGATTTTTCTTTATCATTTAAAACATTAAAACTTTTCATAGCTTCTAATGCGGCAGATATGGTTGCAATGGGTGTTTTAAATTCATGCGTAATATTACTTATTAAATCATTTTTAACTTCAGATAACTGCTTTTGTTTGTATATGGTTTTTAATAAATATAATAAACTGGCAATAATGCTTAGTGAAAGTAGTAACGATAGCAAAATACTTATCAATGATTCTTTTAGTAGAATTGGAGTTTCATCGGTAAAAAATAATTCGAGTTTACTTCTATGCGGTAAAAAAGTTGATTTTGAAACTGTTTTTAAATATTTCTTCGGAAAATTATTTAAATGAAAAGTGGTTACTTTAGGTTTTTTTTTATTTTTAAAATGTCCTTTATAATATGAATATTGTAATCCATAAGTTACATTTATATTATTTCGTGATAATTCATTATTTACGTAATTGCTTAATTTTTTTAAATCTAAAGTATCTCTTGAAATGGAAATAAAAACTTTTGAAATTAAACTATCAATACTTTTAGGAAAGTGTTTATTAGCTGTAAAAAAGGGAAAATTTCCATCTCTTCTATTTTTAAGAAGTAAGGGTTTTTTATTTTCAGTTTTTGCAATATTTTGTAATGTACTATCAATTTTTTTTCGCAAACCAAAACGAGAACCAGGTTTCAAAAAAATAGTATCAATCTTTTTTTTAGCACTAGCAGAATCTATTGAAGTAAACGTAATAATACCTGATTTGGTTAAGTTTACAAAGTAAGCTTCTACCGAATTGTCTAAACTTAATTGAACTTTGCTAATTAAATTTTGTTTGTTTAGCTGGTATTCTTTATAAATCCAATACAACTGAACGCCAATAATAGTAACTACAGTAACACCAATTAAATAGACAACAAGTTTGTAATAGCGTTTATTCATAAGCTCAAAGTTAAGCACATAAACCATATAATCCGAATAGCTTAACAATAGTTAACACAAATTAACTGAAAACCATATTTGTTTGTAATTAATAAATAACATAGAATTTGTAGGGCGTTACCCTTTGGGTCGGGCTTTCGCTACTCGCTTTTTTTAAGTAAAAATAACTTAAAAAAGAGCTCAAACAAACCGCTCAATCCCTAACGCAAAAAAAAGTGTTAAGTTTCTAAATTTAAGTATTTATTTATGTGTAATATATTGTATGTTAAATAGTTATATTATTTCTTTATTAAATAAAATATTGAAAACCTTAGTGTAAAATATAAAAAAAGTATTTAAATTAATAAATTTTATTCTAAATGCTAACAAGTATAAATAATTAAATACTTAAATTTAAGCAATATTAAAATTATGGCAATAAAAAGGAATTTATCTCTGCAAGAATACTCACGAGATCATCATTATGCATTATTACTTTGTTGGAAAATTAAAGAAGGTTTTTCAAAAGGAATTTCAGTTGAAAGAATAAAAAAATACGTTAATTGGTTTTATAAAAATCATATTATAGAGCATTTTAAAATGGAAGAAAAATACATGTTTCCTGTTTTAGATAGTAACCATGAGCTTATTATTAGAGTAATGCAAGAACATAAATTATTAGTAGATTTATTTACCAATACAACCCAAATTAAAGATTCTTTAAAACAACTTCAAATTGCATTAAAAAACCATGTTCGTTTTGAAGAGCAGATTTTATTTAATGAAATTCAAAATGTAGCCACTAAAGAAGAACTAGATTTGATGGCAAAATATCATCATACAGAAAAATTTAGAGATAATTTAAGTGATATTTTTTGGAAATAAACATAGCATTTGTAAAAAACTATATTGTTTTGGAACAACATTTGTATGGTTTTTAGATATAAATTTTAAATATAATAAATTATGAAAAAAGGAATTCTTATCATTTTAGTGAATTTAGTTGCAATAACTGCTTTTTCACAAACCAAAAATTTTATTGACCAACCTTACATTGAAACACGTGCAAAAGTAGATACTTTAGTTTCACCTGATAGAATTTACTTGCAAATTCTCATCACAGAAAAAGATACAAAAGGGAAAATAGCTGTTGAAAAATTAGAAAATAATATGGCAACAAAATTAGTTTCTTTAGGAATTGATTTAAAAAAACAATTATTTTTAAGTGATGTTGCCAGTAATTTTAAAAAGTATTTTTTAAGACGAAAAGATATTCTTAAAAGCAAATCATACCAACTAATTGTATATAATGCAATGTCAGCAGGAGAAGTGATTGTAGGTTTAGAATCTATAGGAATTTCAAATGTTTATTTGTATAAAACCGAGTATTCAAAAATGAAGAATTTACAGTTAGCATTAAAATCAAAAGCCATTATTCAGGCAAAAAAACAGGCAGAAGCATTAGTAAAACCACTTAATCAAAAGTTAGGAAAAGCAATTTATATTTCAGATTTAAGTGGTTATAATAATTATGCAATGCAGGGTAGAGCAGCAGGTTTAAAAGTTATGTACGAGGCTGTACCAACTCCAAATTACAAACCTGTAAATATTGATTTTCAGAAAATAAAAGTACAAAGTGAAGTCAGCATTAAATTTAAAATAGAATAAGACTTGTAGATGTCAATAATTATAGAAAAATTTGATTTAAAAACAGATACTCAGCGTTTAATTAGTTGGGTTGATTCTCCTAAACTTAACATAATTTGGGCATCAAAAATGTTCACTTTTCCATTAAATGAACTGCAAATAAAAGAGCATTTGCAAAAAGCAACTAATTTAGGAACCTTAGTTTTTAAAGTAATTCATATAACAAATAAAAGTTCACAAGTTATTGGTCATGCCGAGTTAGAGGTAATTGACAAAAAAGTTAAAATTTCGAGATTATTAATAGCTAAAGAACATCGAGGAAAAGGCTTTGGAGAGCAAATGATGATTGCTTTGCTAAAATTTATCCAAAAAAAGTATCCAAATTTCAAAGTTTATCTTACCGTTTTCACGTTTAATAAACCAGCTATTACGTTGTATAAAAAATTAGGATTTATAGAAGAAAAAATGGATACAAATTTTATGCAATATCAAGGTGAAATTTGGGATAGATTACAAATGGTTTTAAAAGAAAACTAATAATGTATTATTATACAAAAAGAAAAGAGGCTGTCTAAAAAGTATTGAAAACCGTCATTCTGAACTTGTTTCAGAATCTTATCTTACGGATTACCAGCGTTTTGAAAACCTGAAACAAATTCAGGTTGACGAAAACTCTACTTTTTAGACTGCCTCTAGTTATTTTATAACCTGAGTTCGATGTAAGCAAATTACTTGATTTCGATACAAAATTCTTTCAGAATTTTACTCAATCTGACGTAATTTGCAAACAAAACACGTCAATTCGAGTAATTTTCAATAGAAAATTGTATCGAGAATAGCGTTTTGAACAACTAAATCCTTATATCGAACTCAGGTTTATAAAGTACTAACTATAATTTAAATGCTTTTTTTATGGCATCAACATAATCTAATTTTTCCCAAGTAAACAATTCAACTTCTTTGGTTACCTCAGTCCCATCAACATTTTTAAATGTTTTTGTAACAGTTTTATTTTCACGTCCCATATGACCGTAGGAAGCTGTTTCTGAATAAATTGGCTCACGTAATTTTAATCTTTTTACAATGGCTGCTGGTCGCATATCAAATAATGTTGAAATTATTTTTGCAATTTCACCATCGGATAAGTTAACTTTTGAAGTTCCATATGTATTTACAAAAATTCCCATAGGTTTAGCCACACCAATTGCATAAGAAACCTGAATTAAAATTTCATCGGCAATACCTGCAGCAACCATATTTTTAGCGATATGGCGTGTTGCATAAGCCGCACTTCTATCCACTTTACTTGGATCTTTACCTGAAAAGGCACCACCACCATGAGCTCCTTTTCCGCCGTAAGTATCCACAATAATTTTTCTACCAGTTAAACCGGTATCGCCGTGTGGACCACCAATCACAAATTTTCCAGTCGGATTTACATGATATACAACAGCATCATTAAATAATGCTTTTAATTTTGATGGTAATTTTGCAATTACTCTTGGCATTAAAATGGTAATGATATCATATTTTATTTTTGCCAGCATTTTATCGTCATTTTTATCAAAATCATCATGTTGTGTAGAAACTACAATATCGGTAATTCGCAACGGAACATTTTTGTCAGAATATTCAATGGTAACCTGACTTTTAGAATCAGGTCTTAAATAAGTAATTTCTTTATTTTCTCTACGTAATTTAGCTAATTCTAATAAAATTCTATGACTTAGCTCTAAAGCTAAAGGCATGTAATTTTCGGTTTCATTTATAGCATAACCAAACATCATTCCCTGGTCGCCAGCACCTTGGTCTTGATTAATTCTATCAACTCCTTGGTTAATATCTTGAGATTGCTCATGAATTGAAGAAAAAATACCACACGAATCTCCGTCAAACATATATTCGCTTTTGGTATATCCAATTTTATTAATTACATCTCTAGCAATTTTTTGAACATCTAAATAGGTTTTAGATTTTACTTCACCAGCCAAAATAACCTGACCTGTAGTTACTAGAGTTTCACAAGCAACTTTTGAATTTCTATCAAATGCTAAAAAGTTATCAACCAATGCATCTGAAATTTGATCAGCAATTTTATCTGGATGACCTTCTGAAACGGATTCTGAAGTAAATAAATATGACATATCTTTTAAATTTTTTATTCAATTTAAAATGAAATGAAATGATTGCAAGTAATATTTGAAAAAGTAGTTTAACAACTGCTTTAGCATTTTTTTATGAGGTTGCAATCAGTACAAATCATTCCTCTTATTATTTCGTTTGCAAATTTACAAAACTTACTTTCATAAAATGTTAAAATTTTATTTTTATTTAAATTTTGTTGTATTTTTAAAAATTGTTATTACATTTGCACTATTAAAATGAAGTAAAATGAAAATTATGTTTAACGAAATGTGTTGTATGATGTGTAAAATTTACACAGAGGATGCTATTGTTTAAAATATAACAAAAATATATAAAACAAAAAACCTCTGAATTTTCAGAGGTTTTTTTATTTAATACAACAAAAATGAATACAATAATTCAAATAATTAGAAGCAATAAAGTAGTCATGTGCATGCAAATGCGTAGCACAATGAGCCGGTATTGCCTAAATTGAATGGAATAAAAAATCTGAATGATGAAATCCCTTTGGTAATATCTAAAACCAAAGGGATTTTTTATTTTAAAAAAAGTAAGTAAAGACTAAAAATATATTAATTATGAGTACACAAAATTTTTCAACACAAGCATTACACGCAGGACACGATACCTCAAAAACTCAAGGAACCAGAGCCGTTCCTATTTATCAATCTACGTCTTATGTTTTTAACAACACAGAACATGCTGCAAATTTATTTTCATTAAAAGAATTAGGGTTTATTTATACCCGTTTAAACAATCCAACCAATGATATTTTACAACAACGTTTGGCGGCTATTGAAGGTGGAATTGGAGCAGTTGTTTTTGCATCTGGAGCTTCTGCTATTTCAACAGGGTTATTAACATTATTAAAAGCAGGTGATCATATTGTAGCATCAAGTAGTTTGTATGGTGGAACTTTTACGCTATTGAACGTAACTTTGCCTCGATTAGGAATTACTACAACTTTTGTAGATGCTTCAAATCCTGATAATTTTAAGGAAGCTGTTCAATATAATACCAGAGCATTTTTTGTTGAATCTTTAGGAAATCCTAAGTTGGATGTGTTGGATTTAGAAGTAATTGCGAAATATTCTAAAGCGGCTGAGATTCCATTTATTGTTGATAATACCGTGGCAACGCCTGCATTGTTAAACCCTATCAAACATGGGGCGAATCTTGTAATTCATTCTTTAACCAAATATATTGGAGGTCAAGGAAATTCATTAGGTGGTGCTATTATTGATGCAGGAAATTTTGATTGGACTAATGGAAAATCCCCTGAATTTACAGAACCATCAGCAGGTTATCATGGATTGATTTATAGTGAAACTTTAGGAGCAGCGGCTTTTACATTTAAATTAATTTTAGAAGGATTGCGTGATTTTGGTGGAGCGTTAAGTCCATTCAATGCTTTTCAAATTATTCAAGGATTAGAAACATTGCCTTTGAGAATTAAACAACATAGCAAAAATGCTTTAAAACTAGCAAAATGGTTAGAAAGTAGAGAAGAAGTTTCTTGGGTGAATTATCCTGGTTTGGAAAGTAGTAAGTATCACACTTTGGCGAAAAAATATTTACCTAAAGGGCAAAGCGGTTTGGTGACTTTTGGAGTAAAAGGAGGTTTTGAAGCTGCAAAGATATTGACAGATGGCACTAAATTATTTTCATTATTAGCAAATATTGGTGATACAAAATCTTTAATTATTCATCCAGCAAGTACTACGCATCAACAGTTAAATGAACAACAACAAATTGCTTCAGGTGTAACTCAAGATTTAATAAGGCTTTCAGTTGGGATAGAAGATATTGAAGATTTAAAAAACGATCTAGAAGAAGCATTTAAAGAGGTAGCTAAATTGGTTCTTTAAAATTACGAATGTTTGTGTGAGAAAATTTTATTGCGTTACTTTGCTCCTTAGTTCATAAACTTATTGACAATTGTTATCAAGAAAGGCAGAGGGAATAGACCCTGTGAAGCCTTAGCAACCCTTTATATTTTAAAGAAGGTGCTAAATTCTACCCAATTTGGATAGATAACCAAACGTAATTACTTCACGTAATTCCCCGCATTTTTTCATAACAATTTTATTTAAGTACATCAAGCCAACTATTTTGGATATTGATAATTTTTAAATAATAATTGATGAATCAATTAAAATATTTAACCATACAAAATTTTATTTCTGAAAAAGG
>NZ_JAKIUR010000094.1 GCF_021647475.1 Lutibacter sp. | reverse complement strand
GCCTTGAACCTCCTGAAAAATGAACAAACTAAAAAACTGTCGGTTAAAAGCAAAAGACTCAAAGCGGCTTGGGATGAAGACTATTTATTAAGGATATTGAAAATAAAAGTGTGAGTTTGCCCTGAATCTTTCTGAAAAAATTAAGTTGCAGAATTATATTCTTTTTTATCTATTTGTATGTCCGTAATTAGTAATAATAAAGAACACCGTCATGCTGAACCTGCCTGTCGGCAAGGCAGGCTCGTTTCAGCATCTCATTTTCGTCTGATAACCAGTATTTTATTGAATACGACCCTGAAACAAGCCCGCCTGCTGCTGGCAGGTTCAGGGTGACGGACGTTATGTAAGATTACGGACAATCAGTTATCTATAATCATTTTTGCGAATTGAAAACAATTTTCGCAAAAACAATTAATTCAAACTTATGTAGATGGCTTGTACTCTTTCTTATCTATAATCATTTTTGCGATAATCTCTCTCAAGATTTCTGAAGTTCCACCTCCTATTTGTCCAAGCCTACTATCGCGTAATAATCGAGCCATTGGATAATCTTCCATATATCCATAGCCTCCTAATAATTGTAAGCACTCATTAATTACTTTATCTGCCATTTGTGTAGAAAGCAATTTAGACATACTAGCTTCCTTAACTATATATTGTCCTTGTTTCATTCTATTTGCAATAGAATAATTAAATTCTTTACACATTTCAACTTCACTTGCCATATCTGCAACTTTATGACGCAATGCTTGAAATGAGTCTAACGTTTTTCCAAAGGCTTTTCTTTCTGACATATATTGAATTGCGTAATTTAAAGCGTATTCTGCTCTAGCATGTGCATTTACTCCCATAACTAAACGTTCTAAAGCAAAATGACTCATTAAATAGGTAAATCCTTTACCTTCTTCACCTAATAAATTTTCAGCAGGAATAACTACATTATCAAAAGCTATTTCTGCAGTATCAGATGCTCTCCAACCTAATTTATCTAATTTGGTTGAAGAAATTCCTTTAGTTTCTCTATCTAAAATAAAAATACTTATTCCCTTTGTTCTAGTAGTGGTATCGGTTTTAGCAGTTACTATTAAATAATCAGAATAAAACCCATTTGTAATAAACGTTTTGGAACCATTAATTACATAAGTATCTCCTTTTTTAACTGCAGTAGTTTTCATTCCTGCCACATCACTTCCTCCATAGGGTTCTGTAATACACAAACAACCAATTTTATCACCATTAATACTAGGTGTTAAATATTTATGTTTAATATTTTCACTTCCTTCTGCATTTAAATGTGTCATTGCTAAATAAGCATGTGCCCACAATGCAGCAGCAAAACCACCAGAATTAACTTTTTGTAATTCTTCTAGAAAGATAACGGTATAAAAAATATCTAATGCTAGACCGCCATATTGTTCAGGATAATTTAAACCAAAATATCCCATATCCCCAATTTTTTTCCAGATAAAACGTTCTATTTTACCTGTTTTTTCCCACTTATTAATATGTGGAACTACCTCTTTATTTAAAAAATCTCGAAAACTTAGTCTAAACGCTTCATGTTCTTCAGTAAAATACATAATCGGAATAAAATATATATTAATTAGCCCTCAAATATAAGGCGATTAAATTAAATTTATCCAACGGAAAACTATCAATTTTTTTTAATTCTTCAATAGATTGAATTTCAGCAACTTCATCTCTATAACTTAAAATTATTTTTGCCAAATTATAGTTAATATAAACATTATTATAAAGTTGTTTAGCAGTAGCTTCATTGATATCAATTTTAGAAATATTGGGCTTTTTTATTACTTGAAATCTCTTTAAAGCTCTATCAGCAACATCCTTATCTAAATACCAAACTTCGTAAAGCTGACTATTAAAAGAAAAACCTTGTAATTTATTACGGTACTTTATAATTCGTTCTGCTAATTTATTTCCAATACCGCTTACTTTTTTAAAATCAGAAATAGTAGCTGTATTAATATCTTTTATTACTACATTTTTAGCTTTTGTAGTGTAATTTATTTTACTAAGCACATTCCTTTTTGTTACCCAGTTTGGGAATTTAAAATACGGACTAATAGCTTTTAACAAACTATCAGAAACTTCGGTAACATTTTGAAATTCTTTTGAAGAGTTTACAAATTTACCTTGTTTTCTATAAGCTAATAAGTTGTCAATTTCTTTAACCGAAAGTCCTAACTGATATCCTTTAAAATCCGTAATGTAATTAGGGTTAAAAGGATATATTTTTTTAGATTTCTTTTTTAATTTATCATTTTGCAAAGAATCCATTTCTTTTGAAAAGGATTTTAATTCTGCTTCTGATAAATTACTGGATAATTTATTTGATGAAAAATTAACAAAATGAAGTATTAATTGAAGTGAAACGATAATAATTATCAATCCAAAAATTCCATTTCGCTGACCTTTATTGTAGTTAAAATGGGATTTAAAAAAGCTCATTCTATTGAAATTTATTTTTGCCCTTTATAACCTATTGCACTAAGATATCTGACTACCTCAAGTTTTACCTTTGGAGCTAATAAAAACAAACCAATAATATTAGGAAACACCATTGCGAATATCATAGCATCAGAAAACTCAATTACAGATCCTAGACTTGAGGAAGCTCCAATTACAACAAAAATTAAGAATAATGATTTGTATGAAATGTCAGCTAATTTACTTTTTCCAAATAAATATTTCCATCCTTGTATTCCATAATAAGACCAAGATAACATTGTTGAAAAAGCAAAAAGTATTACAGCAATTGTTAGTATAATTGAAAAATTTGGAATTGCAGAATCAAAAGCTACTGAAGTTAAATCAACACCACCCAAATGTTTCCCAGAAATGTTCATAATTACATTATTCCCTTCATCTAAATTTGCATAATTAAATAAATTACTCTTCAAATTGGTAACTACAATTACCAAAGCGGTCATGGTACAAATAATTACAGTATCAACAAATGGACCTATTGAAGCTACAATTCCTTCACTTGCCGGAAATTTAGTTTTAACTGCTGCGTGTGCAATAGATGCTGACCCAACACCTGCCTCATTTGAAAAAGCAGCTCTTTGAAAACCAACAATCATAACGCCAATTACACCTCCAACAATTGATGGTTGATTAAATGCACCATTCCAAATTTGAAGCATTGCCGCAGGAATTATTGTAAAATTCATAACAATTATTAATAAAGAAGCTCCTACATACATAATTGCCATAAATGGCACTATTTTTTCAGTTACCCGCCCTATTCTTTTAATTCCTCCAATAATCACAACACCAACTAACACTGCCAGCAATACGCCAAATAAAAATCCAGAATCAAGACCAAAAAGTAATTTAAATTGTGCAGCTGCCTGATTGGATTGAAACATGTTTCCTCCTCCAAAAGAACCTCCAATTACAAAAACAGCATATAGCACAGCTAAAAATTTTCCAAAACCTGCTAAATTCTTTTCTTTTAACCCTTTTTTTAGATAATACATTGGACCTCCATATATTTTTCCATCATCACCAACTTCTCTGTATTTTACACCTAAAGTAGCTTCAACTAATTTTGTTGACATCCCTAAAAAACCAGCTAAAATCATCCATATCGTAGCTCCTGGTCCTCCAATTGCAATTGCAACTGCAACTCCAGCAATATTCCCTAAGCCTACTGTTGCTGAAAGTGCGGCTGTTAAAGCTTGAAAATGTGTAACTTCTCCTACTACTCCTTCTGCTCGAATACTTTCAAAAACATCACCTCCTGGTGTTGGATCTCCTGCAACCTCATCAACTGAATGATAATCTATATCATCATATTTTCCATTAGTAGTCCTTATGGCAACACCTAGTAAAGTTATATTGGCAAACTTAAAATACAGTGTAAAAAATAAGGCTCCAAGTAACAAAACAATAATTACAATTGGAACATCTACACCAACAATTGAGATTGGGTAAAAAACTACAGAACTAACAGCATTGGCAAAAGGTTTAAATTTTGCTTCTATTTTTTCATCGATTGTTAATTTCTGTGCGAAAGTTAATACTGGAACTATTAAAGAAATAATAGTTAGAAGTTTTTTCTTCATAATTTTTAGGTGAATTTTTAAAAGTAGCCGCAATATGGCAAAAATATGAGGTTACTACAAGTTTTTAACTTTAAACTTAAGGAATTCCCTTAAAATCACTAATATAAATTATTATAATATTTGATGCAATTTTTCAATTTGATTAGGTTTACCTAATACAATTAAACTTGAATTAAGTGTAAGTTTTGTATATCCATCTGGATTAATTACATATTTATGGTCAGCCGTTTTAAAACCAATTATTAAACAACCTGTTCTTTTACGTAAATCTAAATCTAGAATTGTTTTATTTATAAGTTCTTTAGGTAAATCCTTAATTTCTATTTCTTCTAAGTTTGTAGAAGTTTCATTTGAAATAGTTAATCGCTCTACAAATTCAACTAAATTAGGAGTTACTACTAATGATGCCATGTGATCTCCCCCAATCTTATCTGGCATAATAACATTTGTAGCTCCTGCAATTAATAATTTTTTGAAGGAAGATTCATTTGATGCTCTACTAATTATAGTAAATTCTTTATTTATTTGTCTAGCTGAAAGCACTACAAATAGATTGTCAGCATCAGAAGGTAAGGCAGTAATTAAACTATTTGCATTTTTAATGGCTGCCTTATTAAGGGTTTCATCATCCGTAGCATCGCCTTCAACATAAAGAATACCATTATTTTCCAATTCTCTTAATATCTCTTTATTTTTTTCAATAACAAGGTACGGTTTATTAAATATTTTAAGTTTTAAAACTGCTTGCCTACCATTGCGTCCGTAGCCACATACAACAGTATGATTCTTCAATTTTTGAATTTTTTGTTGCATTTTTTTATATTTTAAAAGTTGAAAAAAATTATCATTTGCTAAATATTCTGTCAATGCAGTTATCGAATAACCATAAACACCAATACTTAATATGATTAATATAATGGTAAATAATTTTTCTGTTTGATTTAATTGGTGTAGTGTGCCAAACCCTACTGTTGACATGGTAATTACGGTCATATACAACGAATCAATAAGAGTTTCATTAGAAATAATTGTATATCCAATTACACCAATAACTAATACCATAGTTAGAAGTGCTAATGAAATCCGCAATTTTGTTTTTACAATCATGACCAATTATAAATCAAAAACAGAGCTTCGTTTAGTATAAATCATATCTTTTAGACGTAAAATAAAAGCCAAGGTTAAATATATTCCGAATGAAAATCCAAGGGTAACAAACGATATATAAATAAAAAATAATCGAACATCCGATACTTTCATTCCAAGCCTATCCGCTAATCTTGAGGAAACAGCGAAACCATACTTTTCAAAAAAATGACGTAATGATTCTATATATTTCAAAGTATAAATTTTAAACGCAATATACTAATTTTAGAAATAAGACATCAGGGCAAACTCACACTTTTATTTTCAATATCCTTAATAAATAGTCTTCATCCCAAGCCGCTTTGAGTCTTTTGCTTTTAACCGACAGTTTTTTAGTTTGTTCATTTTTCAGGAGGTTCAAGGCT
>NZ_JAKIUR010000093.1 GCF_021647475.1 Lutibacter sp. | reverse complement strand
AGGCTGCTAGAAAAAAAGTGCCGCACCCTATTGAAGTTATTGAAGTTAACCTAATGACTGGAATGAATGTAGTTGGAGATTTGTTTGGTTCAGGTAAAATGTTTTTACCTCAAGTTGTAAAATCTGCCCGTGTAATGAAAAAAGCAGTAGCTTATCTATTACCCTTTATTGAAGTAGATAAAGGAGAAATTAGCAAATCTAATGGAAAAATTTTATTGGCAACCGTAAAAGGAGATGTGCATGATATTGGGAAAAATATTGTAGGCGTTGTTTTAGGGTGTAATAATTATGATATTTTAGATTTAGGAGTTATGGTTGCACCTGAAAAAATAATAGAAACTGCAAAATCTCAAAAAGTTGATATCATAGGTTTAAGTGGTTTAATTACACCTTCGTTAGATGAAATGGTATATTTAGCTAAAGAAATGGAACGTCAAAATTTTGAAGTCCCATTATTAATTGGAGGAGCAACTACCTCAAAAGCACATACAGCAGTTAAAATTGACCCACAATATAAAAACGCCGTAGTACACGTACATGACGCTTCTAGGGCAGTTACAGTAGTAGGCGATTTATTAAATAAAAGGTCTAATCAAAAATATATTGGGGATATTAAAGATGATTATGTAAAAGTTCGTAAAGGATTTTTAAATAGATCTAAACAAAAAGAGTACGTAAGATTAGATGAAGCGAGAAAAAATAAATTTAAAATTGATTGGAATTCAACCAAAATATCCACACCAAATTTTATTGGAACACACGTTATTGATAATTTTGATTTATCAAAGTTACTAGATTATATAGATTGGAGTCCGTTTTTTAGAGCATGGGAATTACACGGAAAATATCCTGCTATTTTAACTGATAAAGTTGTGGGAGAGGAAGCAACAAATTTATTTGCAGATGCCAACGTTTTATTGCAGAAAATACTAGATGAAAAGCTGTTAAAAGCAAAAGCCGTATTCGGAATTTTTCCTGCAAATGCTGTTGAAGATACTATTGAAGTTTATAAAAATGAAAGTAGAAAAGAAATACAAACTAAATTTATAACCTTGCGTCAACAATTAAAAAAGAAAGAGGGAACTCCTTTTAAATCACTTTCCGATTTTATTGCTCCAAAATCAACAAAAGTTAAAGATTATATTGGTACTTTTTGTGTGTCAACAGGTTTTGGAACTGCTGAATTAGCCACTGAGTTTGAGAAAAATATGGATGATTATAATTCCATTATGGTAAAAGCTTTAGCAGATAGATTGGCAGAAGCCTTTGCTGAATACATACATCAAGAAGTACGTAAAAAATATTGGGGATATGCAAACACAGAAGAGTTATCAAATATCGATTTGATAAAAGAAAATTATAAAGGAATTAGACCTGCACCAGGATATCCTGCTTGTCCTGATCATACGGAAAAAACAACGATTTGGAAATTATTACAAGTTGAAGATAAAATTGGAGTTAAACTAACGGAAAGTTTGGCAATGTGGCCTGCCGCATCGGTTTCGGGTTATTATTTTGCAAACGAAAACGCTAAATATTTTGGTGTAGGTAAAATTACGGAAGAGCAAGTGAAAGATTTTGCAAAACAAAAAAACATGGACATTGAAACTGCAAAAAACTGGTTAAGACCAAATTTAGCAGAGTACTAGAAAAGACCTAACAGGTTTTAAAAACCTGTTAGGTATGCAATGATGCATTGGACTAATTCAATAATGAGGGAATAAAGAGATGGTGGTTTAAAAAAAGAGTCATGCTGAGCTTGTCGAAGTATGACATTTGAAGTGTAAAAAAACTGTAAAATAGGACTGCGTTAGCAATAGCAGCGGTATCCTTTTTTGAAGTGTAACGGAGAAAAAGATATAGCAAATAGTGCGACCTGAAAGGGAACGCCCAAATTTAACAGATTAAAAAAGTTAAATCTTAACCGAAATGCTGAAGAATGGATAAAAACTGAGTATTTCAACAAATATAAATTAATGAAAGTAACTGAACATATCAAAAAATCCAAAGGGAAAACATTATTTTCTTTTGAAATAATTCCACCCCAAAAGGGTCAGAATATTCAAGAATTATACAATAATATTAATCCGTTAATGGAATTTAAACCTCCGTTTATTGATGTTACAACTTCACGAGAAGAGTATATTTATATTGAAAAACAAGGATTACTAGATCGGAAAATTACGAGAATGCGACCAGGAACGGTTGGTATTTGTGCTTCATTAAAATACAAGTATAATGTAGATGCAATTCCGCATGTGTTATGTGGAGGTTTTACAAAAGAAGAAACCGAATATGTGTTGATTGATTGCCATTATTTAGGTTTAGATAATGTTATGGCACTGCGTGGAGACGCTATGAAACATGAAAAATATTTTAGTGTTGCTGAGGGTGGACATCAATATGCATCAGAGTTAGTTTCTCAAATTCAAAATTTAAATAAAGGGAAATATTTACATGAAATAATTGAAACACCATATAATTCAGATTTTTGTATTGGTGTGGCTGGTTATCCTGAAAAACATATGGAATCACCAAGTTTAGAATCAGATTTAAGAAGATTGAAAGAAAAAGTTGATACTGGAGCTGATTATGTGGTTACTCAAATGTTTTTTGACAATAAAAAATATTTTAATTTTGTTGAAAAAGCTAGAAATATTGGTATTACGGTTCCAATAATTCCTGGCATTAAGCCAATTGCCGTTAAACGCCACTTACAAATTTTACCACAAATATTTAAATTGGATTTGCCGGAATCCTTAATTAAGGAAGTAGAAAATTGTAGTAATAATCAACAAGTTCGCCAAGTTGGCATTGAGTGGGCGATACAACAATCTAAAGAATTGATTGAGCAAGGTGTGCCTGTACTTCATTTTTATTCAATGGGAAAATCGGATAATATTAAGGCAATTGCTTCTGCTGTTTTCTAAAATCATTTTTAATAATTGCATCATAAATAAAAGTAATATGACTAATGTTGTAATGGTAAAATAATTGTTTATTTTTGTACAAAATAATTAGAAACGTATAATTTAAAAATATAGATTATGGCTGTAGAAGTAACAGATGCAACATTTGAAGAAGTAGTTTTAAAATCAGACAAACCAGTAATGGTAGATTTTTGGGCAGCTTGGTGTGGACCTTGTAGAATGGTAGCTCCAATTTTGGAAGAATTACATAAAAATTATGAAGGAAAAGCAGTAATTGCTAAAGTAGATGTTGATGCAAACCAAAAATATGCTGCACAATATGGTGTTAGAAATATACCAACAGTTTTAGTATTTAAAAACGGTGAGGTTGTTGAAAAACAAGTTGGTGTAGCACCAAAAGCAGTTTATGAACAAAAAATAAATGCTCATTTATAAATAAATGTTCATTTTTAAAATTTAAAAAGCTTGACCAATTGGTCAAGCTTTTTTGTTTAAAATACTATATTTACCTAAACTACTTTTTAAATGTACGATTTAAAAGAAATAAACATAGCAGAATTAAAAAGTATTGAATTATTGGCTAAGCAAATAGTTGAAGGATTTATTACAGGAATGCATAAAAGTCCGTTTCATGGATTTTCAGTGGAGTTTGCAGAGCATCGGCTGTATAATACTGGTGAAAGCACACGGCATATTGATTGGAAATTGTATGCTAAAACTAAAAAATTATTTATTAAAAAATATGAAGAAGAAACTAATTTACGTTGTCATTTAATTATTGATAACTCAGCTTCTATGTATTATCCGAAAGACAAAAATGGACAAGTTTCTAGTTTTTCGAAAATTAAATTTGCGACTATTGCTTCGGCGGCTTTAATTGAATTATTAAAACGCCAAAGAGATGCCGTAGGATTAAGTATTTATAGTGATAAAAATGAATATTATGCCCCAGCAAAAGGAAGTGAACGCCACCGAAGAAAATTATTTGTGCAATTAGATGAATTATTGAAAACCAGTTCAAATTCGAGTACCGAAACCTATCAAATGTTACATGAAATTTCGGAGAAAATACACAAACGATCTTTAGTCTTTTTATTTACGGATATGTTTCAAACCACCAAAAATAAAAAAGAGCTTTTTAATGCCTTGAGACACTTAAAATATAACAAGCACGAAGTTATTTTATTCCACACCTATGATGGAGAACTAGAATTAGGATTTAATTTTGATAATAAACCTAAAAATTTTGTAGATGTTGAAACTGGTGAGCATGTAAAAATATACGCAAAAAATGTTCAAGAAAAATACCAACTACAAGTACAAAATTATTTTAATGATTTGAAATTGAAATGTGTACAGTATAAAATTGATTATGTTCCTGTTGATATTCATAAAGGGTTTAACCAACTATTAACCTCTTATTTAATAAAGCGAAATAGAATTATATAATATTTTTACGAAAAGGTTTTGCTATTAAAAAAAACGCTATTATATTTGCATCCGCTAACAGCAACGGTTTGGTAGTTCAGCTGGTTAGAATACCTGCCTGTCACGCAGGGGGTCGCGGGTTCGAGTCCCGTCCAGACCGCTTTTTAAAGCAAATTAAAACCTTAACAATCTTATAAACAGAGAGTTAAGGTTTTTTATTTTTGAATAATCCCCACATTATCCCCATAATATATTTTAATTTAAATCCATCCTAATTTTTTTTTTTATAACTTTAATAGAAAAATGTTAACATTCTATTCTACAAAACGAGCAATAATTGACCTCCTAATTATTAAAGAACAGGTACTTAGAGCATATATGAGAGAATCTAAGTACAAAGTAATTCTTGATTTTATATATGCTAAGGATTATTTAAATGATGATAATCTTTCAATTCCAACTATGAAAGAAATGGCTAATTCTACAGGAATAAAATATCCAAAGCTAAGAAAGTTGATTAAAGAGTTATATGATAGAATATTTGATGATGATGAACTTGACTTTAAATTTGAGTTTGGAAAAATTGAAGTTATTTTCTTCTTTCATTATTTTGAAAATTATGCACAAATCAAATTTAAGAAATTAACTTATTTGCCTAAGGTGGGAGATCAGATTGATTTTTCTTTTGTAAATGCTAAAGTTGGAACAAGTATGTTTTATGTTGATAGGATTGAGCATACTTTTGGGGATAATACTCAAAAAATATACATTACTCTTCGTCCAGGTTATTATAATTCATATTTGCATTATAGAAGGCAAAAAGCAATTGAAGAAAGAGAAATTGACAGAAAGGATTATTATTCAATGTCAGATTATCAATTAAAGGAAGAATTGCAAATAGGTCGTTATAGATAAAAAAACCGCTACAAATTAATGCAACGGTTTAAAAAATGTTTATTTGATTTAAAAATTAAGCCGCAATCCCATTACCTAAATAAACACTATTTGATACTTTACCATCTACTGCAACAAAAGCTATAAATAATTCTACTGTATCACCAGAATAAGTATTAGGAATTAATACAATTTCTGAACCAACTGTTCTTTCTGAACCTGCTAAAATATAAGTGGATTCTTTTTTGCTTGGATTGTAAACCAATTAGTTTAGCCCCCAATAAAGTCGGAGTGATATTTTAAATTTCAAACTAATACATTTGAGATATGAAATATAAGAAATGGACCTTAGACCAGAAGTTAGAAATACTATCAACTTCAGAAGAAATAGG
>NZ_JAKIUR010000032.1 GCF_021647475.1 Lutibacter sp. | reverse complement strand
TGGTATAACACCAAAAGACTGCATTCTAGTTTAGGATACCTTTCTCCCCTAGAAATGGAAATAAAATTGAAAGGAATTATTAATAAAGTGGCTTAAGAAAATTGTCCCAAATTTAGTAGGTAGTCCAGTTATTCCCTTTTTGAGCAATCGATGTAAATAATTCTGAGGGTTTTAAGAAGTAGCCTAAATTTTTAATACAAGCCTTTTTAACAGCTTCTATGTAGGTTTTTCCAGTATCGAAATTTTCATCTAATTGTTCATACGTGATATTGTCTGGTTCTAATATCTCATCTGCATAGATGTGTAACTTTTCGGAAAGGTATTTAAAGAATATAAATCCTAAAATGTAGTTTCTGTAATCATCGGCATCCATTTTGCCTCTTAGCAAGTTAGCAATAGCCCAAAGTTGTTTTTCAAGTAGTTTTTTTTGTTCTTCTGACATTTGGAGTTATTTAATACAATTTTCGTGTGAAAGTACAGAAATTTAAAATTAATTGCTACTGAATTTATAAGATAATTATAAAAAATACTATATTTGATATACAGGTTATTATAAAGTAACCTAATCTTTTTCATAGCAATTTACCCACCTCTCTTTTTTTGCAATTTTTGAGGTGGGTTTTTTAGGAATTATTTTAAAGAAAGGATTTGTAATGTTTTTCTATCATTGCTTGGATGTCTTCAATTTTATAATAGATTTTATTTTCTATTTGAGCATAAGCAATGATACCTTTTTTACGCCAATTTTTAGCGGTACTATTACTAATTTGCATTAGTTGAATAAAATCTGCATTGTCAATTATTTGTTTTTCTAAGATATTGCTTTGTAATTTAGTTACCATTTTTAATGGTTAGTTCTAACTTGTTTTCAATTTCTTTTAGTTTTAATTTGTCTATCTCTCTTATTGCCATTTTTATATTATTTTTTTACCCTTGTTTTATACTATATTACAAGTTGAAAAACCTTAGTTATTTATACTGAATTGAATTTGTTGGTTTAATTTGTTAATTATTGAATTTTGGTAGTTTGCATCATTTAGTTTGTAAAGTAACTTGTTGTGTTGTATTCTGTCCTTTTTATAGCTATTAGGGTGTTGTTTTTTGATGCTATTTAATATCTCCATATCTTTAAAAGTAGCTATTAATCGTTTTTCTTTTAAAGAGGTGTCCTTTAAATTTACGCTTGGTTTCTTTTCTATTTTACGATACTTATCCATTAAGTAATTTGCTAATTTTTTGTATTTAATAGGGTTGATTAAGTCTTGAACGGTGTAAATTCCTATTGTGTTTTTACCTCTATTTACGTTGTTAATTCGTTTTACTTCTACTTCAAATCTGAAATAATTATTATCTAAATTTATATTGTTGTGGTGTTTTACCTCTGTGGTTTTATTGTAACCTTTTATGTCATACTCTGTAAGGAAATATTTTATGCCATACCTTTTATTTCTACTCAGCATTGGAAAGCCTTTTTTATTTGAAAAACTCACCCAAGTATTTAGGATTTGTTCTGCATCTTCTTGAATTACGATACCTACAGCGATTTTTTTAACACGAGCATTATAAATATTAAATGGAAGTGATTTATTCAATTTTTTAAATGCTTCAATAACTTGGGAATAGCTAAATGAATTATAATTATTATCCATATAAAATTTTTGTAATGAATTGGTTATTGTTAATTCGTTGCCTCGAATAATTAATTTGAGATTTTTTAATTCTGAATAATAAATAGTTGGGTAACCAAATTTGTTAAATTTTGGTTTCCAAAGTAAACCGTACCATTCAAAAGGTTCTTTTGTTTCTTCCATAATTTGTATGGGTAATTGGTTTAGTTGTTTCACTATTTTAATAGTGTCGTACAACTACTTTTTTTTATTAATTGAAATTAAAGCTTGGTCTAATTCACTTTGTTTGTATCGGATTAAATTTCCTAAACGGTATGGTTTTAGGATTCCTTTTTTATTCCAATCGCTTAAAGTTACTAATGAAATTTTAAGGATTTTGGCAACCTCTTTTCGTGTGAGATATTTTGGAGGTAAAATAGGTTGGAAGTTTTTAGATAGCTTTACAAATTCAGCTTTAATATCTGAAACTATACTATCTTTAAATTCTTGTGGATTTACTCCGTGTACTTGAGTGATTTTGTTTTCTTTCATCGTTTTTGTTTTAATGTTTAACGATGTAAAAGTAAATGGGATATGTTTGAGCAAACGTACCAGAAGGTACTCGAACGGTATTAGCTTACTTCTTTTTTGTGCGGTATACTGAAGTTTGCTTTTTCAAAATTTCGCTGTGTTTCTTGTGCTTTTTCGGTAGCAATGTTCAAGTATTTTGTGAGTGTGGATTCTGTAGTTTTTGCGTGAAATGTTGTTAAAACTTCTTTGGCAAAATGAGTATAATTAATTTCTCCGTTATTTCTTTTGGGTGTATTAATATAATCTAACTCCGCTAATTGTCCGATTAAAAAACCTAAATGAGATGCTTTGCCATTCCATTTTAATTTTGATTCTTTAGTTTCATTTATTTCTATTTCTTCTTCAATTTCAATAACTTTTTTATTTAAAATGTTTATAAAGTTTTTTACAATTGTTAAAAGAGAAAAAGGTAGGAAGCTAAGTATTTTTGTTCGGTATATAAAAAAATTGAAATTTAAAAAATCGTATTTGTATTTTTTAGATTGTTGTGTTTGAATCAATTCTTTATAAATATCATTGAATGAAAATATATCATCTCCTAATTCAAACTTTGCATAATATCTTGAACTTTCTTCATCAATAAAGAAATCTTTTTTTAGTTGATTAACAGGAATGTTAAATAATTGAATGGAATAATTTAAGAAGTTTAATTTTTCAATATTATTATTTAATGTTGAAAGTTTTAGAATTATTTCACTCAGGGCATTTATATATAAAGGTTTAATATCATCAATAATGTGTTTGCTATTTTTTTTAATTAAATCTAAATCTTTTTCAAAATAACTTTCACCTCTATAGATTATTTGATTTGCATCCATAGAAAAGTCAATCCCCTCATCATTTATAGAAAATATAAATTGTTTATAATAATCTTTTATTAATGCTTTTTGCAATTTTAGTACGGCTTCCAATATTCTATTTTTTATAGCAATTATTAACTTATAATTTTTCTATTTGGAATATGAAAATTTTCTTTTTCAAATTTTCTTTTAGTTTCTTGTGCTTTTTCTGAATCTAAATTCAGATATTTTGAAAGGGTGCTTTCTGTGGTTTTAATCTCAAAAACATCTTTAATCTGTTTTGCAAATTGCGTATAATTTATATCGTTTGATTTTCTTTTAGGAGCTTCAATGTAATCTAAATCAGCAAGAACCCCAATAATAAATCCTAATTGTGAGGGTTTTCCTACCCATTTTATTTTTTTAAAAACCGTATGTGATTGGTCTAATTTTGTTTTTTCATTTTCGGCATATTCAATTATTTTTTTAGCTTCAAGCATTGAAGCATAAGAGAATGCATTTTGTTGTAAATTTTCTAATTTTAAATTTTTGGAAGTAGGTTCGAAGAAGTTTGGATTGATGAAAGTATTTAAATCATTACTTAGATTATTTTTGAAATAAGGAAAATTTGAAATATCCATTTTATCTTTATAGTCTAACAAAAATTTATCAAATTGATTTTCGGAGGTATTAAAAAAAGGAGTTTTTTTAATTTGATTAATTACATAATCAAGATAATACGAATGTTTATTTTTATCTAAATTAAGAATGTTTTCTTGTATTTCAGTTTTTAAATAAGGGGTAAAGTGAGTTATTGAATTTTCATAAAGATTTAAAAAAGAGGTTTTGGAAAGTTCATTATCACTGCTAATAGCAATGCAAAATTGCTTTAGGTATTTATTAATCATAGCTTAATTTTTTATAAAAGTAAAAATTATTTAACAATTTTCATATTAAGTTGCTCATAACTATTTTCTTCTTTTTGTTTTGCCCAGTATTCCTTCAATTTATTTGCATTTTCCTTTGGGGTTATTTTGATATATCTTAGGAATTGAGTTTCTGTAGTGTGACCTGTAATGCCCATTATTACCATATTAGGAAGTGCACCATATAAGTTAGAAGCAAAACTTCTTCTGCAAATATGAGAGGTTACTAATTCATATTTAGGGTAATTTCCTTCTTTTTTTCTGTTGGTTTCTTTATCTATTTTGCTGCCGTGAACCTTTTCTTTTAGTTTAGCAGCTTCGCATACATCTTTAATGTAAAGGTTGAATTTTTGGTCGGATATTTGTCTTGGAAAGCCATTTCTTTTTTTAAGTATTTCTTTTACTTGAGGATGCATTGGAATAACAACTTCTTGTCCTGTTTTTTGAGTTTCTATTTCAATATACCCATCTTTAATATTTGTTTGTTTTAATCTTAAAAAATCTGAAATTCTCAATCCTGTTCTTAACCCAATTATAAAAAGGTCTCTCGCATTATCCAATTTTTTATCGTTCTTAAAATCGTGATTATAAATGGTATTTATTTCATCGTCATTTAAATAAATGTCTTTTGATTTTTCTGTAGGAACGAAAAAGTTGGGGTGATTAATTTCTTTGTTAACGGGTAAGCCTTTTAGCAGTGCATCTCTGGCAATAGCTTTTAGAGTACTTATGTATTTACCTACTGTATTTGTGCTAATGGTTTATTCAACTTTTAAAAAATGAACGAAATTCTCATAAAATATAAGGTCTAAATCGGTGAATTTAATCTTTGTTTTAGTGTGTTCTTCATAGGCTTTTAACTTTTTTAATAAACTATTGTATTTTGTTATTGTAGAGCTACTCACAGGCTTGTTTTTACCTTTAATTAAACGAGTAGGAGCTTTTTTAATAAATGTATCTGTAAATGGAACGAAGTAAATTTCATCGGTTGCTTCTTCATTAATGGGTCTGTTGAAATGTTTTGCAATTTTTTGTTGAAGCCATTGCTTATCTATAAATGTTCCTGTAGCATTATCTAAATTAAATTCATCAATTATGAATTTTTTTAACTCTATTAAGTGGTTGTTAATAGCGTCTTTGGTTTTATCACCAGCAGTATTTTTAACTTTTTGTTTTGCTTGACTCCAATTTTTAGGGTCAATTTTTAAATCGGTTGAAGTTGTGTAGTCAAATTTTCTTCCGTTTTTAAATCTAATAAGTATATTTGAATAATACTTTTGCCCTTTTACAAGGTAATTTAGTGTTGACATAGCTTAATTTTTAGTTTTATAAAGATACAAAATTATCCCCACATTATCCCCACAATAATTTAATTTATAGGTGATTCACTTAATTTTATTTGCTTGAAAAAATTTTAAATCCCTTTATTTATAAGGGTTGTAGAAGGGTTTGGTAAAGTTGAGGTAAGTGAGAAAAGGTATCTGTTAGTCCCGTCCAGACCGAAAAAAGCATCTCAATTGAGATGCTTTTTATTTATAAATTTGTTTGCTGTAAAAATTGCTTTGAGAACAGACACTATTTATAATTAACTGTTTTAGTTAAATAGTTTTGTTAGTTAACCTTAAATCCTAAAGCTATGTATGGTTGTGAATTATTTGATACTGGACCACCAGCTCCATAAAAAACGGATCCTTGAAAAACCACATTTCCTTGGGTAATTGGATAAGGAACATTTGAAAAATCAGACTTTCTTAAAACGCGTCCAACAGTTTGATTTAAATTTGTATATCCGGGTAAAATAGTTCGTTTAACAGTAATATAATCGCCACTTACAACAGTAACAGGTGTAATTGATTGGTAATCTAAAGCTGTTTGTGAAAAAGTATGAGTCCCTGAATAACTTGTTGAAGAAGAATTGGTATTGTTAATAATTTCAATAGTATATCCTCCAGTATATGTGCTTGGGTTTTGATAACCTACAGTACATATTTCACCGTTTTCATTAATTTGAATTTCATATTCGTGAGTTTCTAAATCCATCCATTCAGCTAAATCATCGTAACCATTTGCAACAGAAAATGCTGTAGTAATTGCATCTGTAACGTAATTATTTTCGCAAACATTGTTAGTTGGGTCATTATCGTTGTCACAACTAAACATAAAAAGGACAATAAAAATTAGTAGTAAATTATTTTTCATTTTATAAGTTTTATCGCAATGTAACAAATATTACATAGCAAAACAAACACCCTTATTTTCTTGTGAAAAAGAAAAGAATTTGTAGATATATATAAATTAGTAGTATTTCAGATTTTTAAACACTATTTATTTTGTAATTTAATGTTTTTTGATAAATACCAATTAATCTATTTTTTCCATGTTTTTATACTTCTCTGATTTCCAAAAATCCTGATAAGAATACATTAATTCTTCCGACATTTCCATCCATTTTACACGTCCTGTTTTAATGGCTTTTCTCAATTTACTAAATCGTTTTTTAGAAAGTGGTAATCTCATGTTTTTTAAATCTAATTTTTCCATAATGTTATCGTTATTTAAGTTATACAATCATTATTGTTAAAAACTTCCCAAATCACTTCCAAGTCTTCAAAAGAAAAGATTTAAAATTGTGCTATTTTTATAAAATTATACTTTTGGTTATGGTGTAATTAAACACTAAAAAGTTATCAGGAGTTTTAAACGAATAGGTTTTGACGAATGCTTAATATAACATATTTTTTTCAGAATTACAAATCTAAATTCATATATCTACTTAATTATTAATGATTTAGTGTTGGCTTAAGTGAAGAGCTATCTAATTTTTTTTGAAATTGATTTGGAAAATAAATAGAAATTCAAATTTCAGCATATAACAATTGTTAAGGTTCTTTAGTATACTAAAAAGAAATTACAACTTTTTAATCGTTTAGGTATAAAAAGAAAAATTAAATAATAAATCGTTATTTTCGCAGTATATACAATTTGTTGGTAGTAATTGTGTTATCCAATAAAGTTTATCAAAAATAGAAATCGATGAAAGGAATTATTTTAGCAGGAGGTTCAGGAACTAGATTGTATCCAATTACAAAAGGAACTTCAAAACAACTGCTTGCCATATATGATAAACCAATGATTTATTATCCGCTTTCCATTTTAATGTTAGCGGGAATTAAAGAAGTGCTAATTATTTCAACACCACAAGATTTGCCTAATTTTGAAAAGTTATTTGGTAATGGTAGTAATATTGGAATGAGTTTTTCTTATAAAGAACAACCTTCGCCAGACGGATTAGCACAAGCTTTTATTTTGGGAGAAGATTTTATTGGTGATGATGATGTTTGTCTTGTTTTAGGAGATAACATTTTTTATGGAGATGGAATTGAAAATTTATTAAAGGATGCAGTTAAAACTGTCTCTGAAGAAAAAAAAGCTACTATTTTCGGGTATTATGTTCAAGATCCAAATAGATATGGAGTGGCAGAATTTGATACTGAAGGAAGTGTTAAAAGTATTGAAGAAAAACCAATCAATCCAAAAAGTAATTATGCAGTTGTAGGTTTGTATTTTTACCCAAACGATGTCATTCAAATTGCTAAAAATATAAAACCATCTACAAGAGGAGAATTAGAAATTACTACGGTAAATGAAACCTATTTAGCACAGCAAAAGTTAAAACTAGAAGTAATGGGCAGAGGTTATGCTTGGTTAGATACTGGAACGCAGGATTCTTTATTAGAAGCTTCAAATTTTATTCAAACTATTGAAAAACGTCAAGGTTTAAAAATAGCTTGTATTGAAGAAATTGCTTTTGAAAAAGGTTATATTAATAAGCAACAATTACTTAAATTATCAGAAGAATATAAAAATAATCAATATGGAAAGTATTTGAAGGGATTAATTAAGTGAAAAATGAGAAGCGAAACACAAACCGTCATTACGAGAAGTATTAGCGACGAAGTAATCTGCTTATTAAGTGAGAGATTTCTACGATTTATTTTAAAATATCAAAAAAATGTTAATTTTTACACTTCAAACTTAAACCTTTATATTTTAGCCTTATAATATGAACTTTATAAAAACAAAAATTTCAGATATAATAATTTGTGAACCAAAGGTTCATGAAGATGAAAGAGGTTATTTTTTTGAATCATTTAAAAAAGAATCTTTTGAAAAATTTATAGGACATGCTGTCAACTTTTGCCAGGATAATGAAGCTAAATCAACTAAGGGAGTTTTACGTGGTTTACATTACCAGTTACCGCCTTTTGCTCAATCAAAATTAGTACGAGTTATTAAAGGTAGTGTGTTAGATATTGCGGTAGATATTCGAAAAAAATCAAAAACTTTTGGTAAATATGTAGCTGTTGAATTAAGCGAAACTAATAAAAAACAACTATTTGTTCCTCAAGGATTCGCACATGGATATGTGGTGTTAAGTAAAGAGGCAATCTTTGCTTACAAAGTAGATAATTATTACAATAAATCATCAGAAAGAGGAATTTTATTTAATGATAAAATGCTACAAATAGATTGGCAACTTTCAGAAGATGAGATTTTAATTTCTGAAAAGGATAAAGTCCAAAAATCGTTTAATGAAGCAGATTATTTTTAAGGTATAAAATGATGACGAATATTTTAATAACAGGAGCAAATGGACAATTGGGTTTGACCTTTAAAAACATCCAAAAAAAATATACTAATTATAATATCTTTTTTGCTGAAAAAAAGATATTAGATATTACAAATCTTGAAAAGATTGAAAAATATTTAGTCAAAAACCAAATTGATGCTATCATAAATTGTGCAGCCTATACGCAAGTTGATAAAGCTGAAGATGAAATTGAATTAGCTGATAAAATTAATTATACTGCTGTTAAATATTTAGCCGAATTGGCAAAAAAACATAGCATTATTTTAGTCCATATTTCAACAGATTATGTATTTGATGGAACTTCTAAAAATCCTTATACAGAAACAGATAAAACCAACCCACAAAATTGTTACGGAAAAACAAAGTTAAAGGGAGAGGAAGCTATTCAAGAGATTAATCCTGTAAATTCAATTATAATTAGAACTTCGTGGTTATATTCTGAATTTGGAAATAATTTTGTAAAAACTATTTGTAGAATAGGTAAAGATAAAGATAAAATTCAGGTGGTTTCTGACCAAGTTGGTTCTCCAACTTATGCAAAAGATTTAGCGGAAGCTATACTTACCATTATTCCTAAACTAAAAAATGAAAATACAGAAATAGTTCATTTTGCTAATACAGGAAGTTGTAGTTGGTTTACTTTTGCGGAAGAAATTATTAAAATTTCTAATATTGCATGTGTAGTGGAGCCAATTAAATCAACAAAGTTTAAAACCAAAGCAAAAAGACCAAACTATAGTTTGTTAAACACTAATAAAATTCAAAATACGTTTGGTATAAATATCCCAAATTGGAAGATTTCTTTAAAAAAATGTTTGATTAAGATGCATGAAGTGTAGAAAAAAAATAGTTTTAAAGGTAAAATATGCTGAATCAAGTTAAATATAGCTATACAAAAGGAAATATCATCCTAAGTTTAACTGAGAAGCTTTTCATAAAAAGTTAAATACGTAATAAAAAGGAATAGGTAAATGCAATATTTTTATAACATAAATCACATATGAAAACCATTTTAATAACAGGAGGTGCAGGATTTATAGGCTCAAACCTAGTTGAATATCTTGTAGAAAAATATCCAAATCAACATTTTGTAAATTTGGATTTACTTACTTACGCAGGTAATTTAGAAAATTTAAAAAGTATAGAAAACGCTTCCAATTATACCTTTATTAAAGGTGATATTTGCGATAGAAAATTAATAGAAAGTATCTTTAAAAAGTTTAAAATTGAAGGTGTTATGCATTTGGCAGCAGAATCACATGTAGATAATTCAATTACCAATCCAGGCGTATTTATTGAAACCAATGTAAAAGGAACATTTACATTGTTAGATGTTGCTTACAAATTTTGGATGGAAAAACCATTTACCTATAAAAAAGATTTTGAAAATAGTCGTTTTTTACACGTTTCTACAGATGAAGTTTACGGAACTTTAGGTAAAACAGGCTTGTTTACAGAGCAAACACCCTACGCTCCAAATTCTCCGTATAGTGCATCCAAAGCAAGTAGCGATATGATTGTACGGAGTTATTTTCATACTTATGGAATGAACACAGTCATTACTAATTGCTCTAATAATTACGGGCCAAAACAACATGATGAAAAATTAATTCCAACGGTTATTAGAAAAGCTTTAACTGGACAAATAATTCCAATTTATGGTGATGGAAGTAATATTAGAGATTGGTTGTACGTTTTAGACCACTGTAAAGGAATTAATTTGGCGTTTCAAAAAGGAATTAGTGGAGAAGTTTATAATATTGGAGGGAAAAATGAGCAGAATAATAATTATATTGCTCAAAAAATTTGTGAATTGTTAGATAAAATACATCCTTTAGAAAAAGGAAGTTATAAAAGTCAAATTCAATATGTAGAAGATAGAGCCGGTCACGATTTCAGATATGCAATTGATGCTTCTAAAATTGAAAATAAGTTAAATTGGAAAGCCGTAGAAAATTTTGATTCCGGAATTTTGAAAACCATGGAGTGGTATTTTAAAAAGTATAAAGGTTAACGTGAAAAGTGAAACACAAACCGTCATTGCGAAGGAAGAATGACTGAAGCAATCTGTTTCTAGAATAAAAAGATTGCCATGATTTTTTTAAAACCTCGCAATAACGAATAAAGATTAAAAGAAAATTATCAATTAAATATTTGTATTTGAGCACAGTTCATTCTCAACTTGGCAGAACCTTTCATAAAATAAAAGTTTCGTCTTTGTTCTAGATAAAGTGAAATTAAAGTGTCATACTGAGCTTGTCGAAGTATTTTAATTTAAAATTGAGAAAATAAAATAAAGATAAATGAAACAAATACCAAAAATAGCAATAATAGGATTAGGCTACGTAGGTTTACCTTTAGCTCGTTTATTTGCAACTAAATATTCAGTTACAGGTTTTGATATAAATCAAAAAAGAATTTCAGAACTTAAAAATGGAATAGATACTACTTTAGAAATTGAAAAGGAAGTTTTAGAAAAGGTGTTGGTGAATTCTAAGGGAACAATAGGTCTATATTGTACGTTAAATCTTAACGATATTTCAAATTGTAACTACTTCATTATAACTGTCCCAACACCAGTTGATAAAAATAAAAAACCAGATTTAACTCCGTTGATAAAAGCGAGTGAAACAGTTGGGAGTGTTTTAAAAAAAGGAGATATTGTAATTTATGAATCTACCGTTTATCCTGGAGCAACAGAAGAAATATGTGTGCCTATTTTAGAGGATAAATCAAATCTTTTATTTAATAAAGATTTTTATGTTGGTTATTCTCCAGAACGTATAAATCCAGGAGATAAACTCCATACTGTAGATAAAATATTGAAAGTTACTTCGGGTTCAACCAAAGAAGTTGGAGAAAAAGTGAATAGTTTATACGCATCTGTAATTACTGCTGGCACACATTTAGCACCAACAATTAAAGTGGCAGAAGCGGCAAAAGTTATTGAAAACTCACAACGCGATATTAATATTGCATTTGTTAATGAATTGGCTAAAATATTTAATCTATTAGAAATTGATACACAAGCCGTTTTAGAAGCGGCAGGAACTAAATGGAATTTTTTACCGTTTAAACCAGGTTTGGTAGGTGGACATTGTATTGGTGTTGATCCTTATTATTTAGCACAAAAAGCACAAGAAGTTGGTTATAATCCAGAAATAATTTTAGCAGGAAGAAGACTTAATGATAGTATGGGAAATTATGTAGCCTCTGAGGTTATTAAACTTCTAGTTAAAAAGGATGTTCAAATAAAAAATGCAAAAATTTTAGTTTTAGGAATTACCTTTAAAGAAAATTGTCCTGATGTACGCAATACAAAGGTTGTGGATGTTATTCGGAATTTGGAAGAATATGGTACTAAAGTAACTGTTTTTGATCCTTGGGCAAATAGAAATGAAGTGTTAACAGAATATGGATTAACAATTATAAATAGTATATCAGAATTAAGTCATCCTGAGCCTGTCGAAGGATTTACTGAAGTGTTTTCTAATTCTAAATTTGATGGTATTGTTTTAACAGTAGCTCATCAAGAATTTTTAAAAATTGAACTAACTTCGCTTTTAAATGATCACGGAATTATTTACGATGTAAAAGGAGTGTTGAAAGGTAAAGTTCAAGGGAAATTATAATTTGCAAAAACTAAAACTAAGACCAAAACTAAGATAAAAAGAAGTTTATAACCCGTTGTGTATTATGATAAAATTTCGTCAATTCGAGTGAATTTTAGCCTTTTTAGGCTTGAAATTAGTATCGAGAATAGGTTTTTTATTTAAATACAGCCGTTCTCGATACAATTTTTTATCAAAAATTACTGAACTGACGTAACAGTAAGTTTAAAAAGTTATAATGCATAACGGGTTTTATAGTATTATTATGATTAAAGATAAAGAAAATTGAATGAGAAATTTTAGAGAATATGATGTATGGATTGATGCCATGGAATTAGTGAATAAAATTTATGATAGTATAGATAATTTCCCTAAGGATGAGCGATTTGGATTAATTTCTCAAATAACAAGATCAGCAGTATCAATCCCTTCAAATATAGCTGAAGGAGCTTCCAGAAGTTCAGAAAAAGACTTTGGTAGATTTTTAGAAATTAGTTTAGGTTCAGCATATGAATTAGAAACTCAGTTAAGAATTGCAAGAAATAGGAATTATTTAAAAAATGACAATTTCACACAAACAATAGAAGAAATAATAAGTTTACAAAAAAGAATAAGTGCTTTTAGAAATAGTATAAAGAAGAATTAAGGCTGAAAACTTAGACTAAAATTAGAACCAAAAGTCTTCGTCTTGGTCATAGTTTAAGTAAATTGGTAAAAAAAAGTTTTAGTTATAGTCTTCGTTTTGGTGTAAATAGAATAAGAAAATAAAAATGAAAAACTTCGCATTAATTGGAGCAAGCGGTTATGTAGCTCCCAGGCATATGAAAGCTATTAAAGCTACTAATAATAATTTAGTAGCTGCATTGGATAAATTTGATAGTGTTGGTATTATAGATAGTTATTTTCCAAATGCTGATTTTTTTACGGAATTTGAACGGTTTGACAGACATATTTCTAAATTAAAATTTGAAAAGAATATGCAACTAGATTATGTAAGTATTTGTACTCCAAATTATTTACATGATGCTCATATTCGGTTTGCACTTAGACAAGGTGCGGATGCTATTTGTGAAAAGCCTTTGGTTTTAAATCCTTGGAATATTGATGCATTATCTCAAATTGAAAAAGAAACGGGTAAAAAAATCAATAATATATTGCAGTTGCGAGTTCATCCAAGTATTATTGCTTTAAAACATAAAATAGACAATGGTCCAAAAGATAAAATTTACGATGTAGATTTAACGTATTTAACTTCAAGAGGACATTGGTATTATACTTCGTGGAAGGGCGATATATCTAAATCTGGAGGTATTGCAACTAACATAGGCGTTCATTTTTTTGATATGCTTTCTTGGGTTTTTGGCGATTTAAAACAAAATATTGTTCACGTAAATACACACGATCGTTCTGCAGGTTATCTAGAATTTGAAAAAGCTAGAGTTCGTTGGTTTTTGTCTATTAATTACGATGTTTTGCCCAATGAAATAAAAGCTAAAGGTCAGCGTACGTATCGTTCTATAACTATTGAAGGAGAAGAATTAGAATTTAGTGGTGGTTTTGCTGATTTACATACTGTTTCGTATCAGGAAATATTAAAAGGAAACGGTTATGGTATTGAAGCACCACGCCAAGCGATAGAAATTGTACATGCCATTCGTCATGCTAATCCAATTGGTATTAAAGGAGAATATCATCCATTTGTTAAAAAACCATTAGCAAAACATCCTTTTGAAAAATAAAACCGTCATTACGAGGAGCATTAGCGACGAAGTAATCTGTGTATCAAGCAAAAGATTACCACGCTTTAGCCTGTCTTGAGCGGCAGCCGAAAGGCTCGCAATGACGTGTAAAGGTTAAAGGAAATTATCAACTAAATGTTTGTATTTAAGCACAGTTCATTTTTAGCTTGACCAATGATTTCTTAAATAAAAGAATTTTAGTGTTTTTTAGTTAATTATACTACCTTTAAGCCTTAATAAATTGTAAGTAAAAAGTAACAAATGGTGATGAATTTGGTTTAAATCGAATTGTATTATTATTTTACAAGAAGAAGAAATGTTAAAGAACCCTGTACGTTATAATCTTAATTGGTTTGCTATACACACTCGCTCTAGAGCAGAGAAAAAGGTTTTTGAACGACTTAATCATTTAGAATTCGAAACTTTTTTACCATTATTAACCACTATCAAACAATGGAGCGATCGAAAAAAAAAGGTGGTAGAACCTTTAATTAAGTCCTTCGTTTTTGTAAAAACTAGCAACGATAAATTTTCAGAAATACTGCAAGTGTCAGGGGTTTTAAATATTTTAAAATATTTAGGGAAACCTGCCATTGTGAGAGAAGTTGAAATTGAGAATTTAAAAATTTTAATTAGTAATAGTGAAAGTGTTACTATTATTAATCCAATTAATTTGTTAGAAGGAGAACTGGTTGAGGTTGTTAGAGGTCCTTTTAAAGGTTTGTTTGCAACGTATTTAAATAAAGCTGGTAAATACAGAATAATTGTAGAAATTAAAGCTTTACAAAGTTTTATTGAAGTAAATTTACCACTAAATAGTATTAAAAAAGCAACTAACAACATATAGTTAGTTTTAAAATATATTAATTAATAAGACCAATGTTCCACTTAAAAATGGGACTGAGGAGGGCGAAGCCATGCAAAAGCATGGGTAATAACGTAACAATAATATTAATAAATAAAAGAAAAATAAATATACATTCATAAATGAAAATAACAGTCATTGGTACAGGTTATGTTGGATTAGTAACAGGAACCTGTTTTGCAGAAATGGGGAATAAAGTATCGTGTATTGATATTGATACTAAAAAAATTGATGCTTTAAAAGAAGGAATTATTCCTATTTATGAGCCAGGTTTAGAAACTATGGTTTTAAAAAATGTAGCCAATAACAATTTAAATTTTAGCACTAAATTATCAGAATCGTTACCAACTACTGAAATCGTCTTTATCGCAGTAGGAACTCCGATGGGTGATGATGGTTCGGCAGATTTACAATATGTGTTAGCTGTTGCAGCACAATTAGGCAAAGAAATGACTCATCCAATAATAGTGGTGGATAAATCTACAGTGCCAATTGGTACTGCAGATAAAGTAAAAGCAGCCATTCAAAAAGAATTGGATAAAAGAAAGGTAACTATTGATTTTCATGTAGTTTCAAATCCTGAATTTTTAAAAGAAGGAGCAGCTATTAATGATTTTATGAAACCAGACCGAGTAGTTATTGGAGCTGATAATGAAATCGCTTTTTCCAAAATGAGAACTTTATACGCACCTTTTTTAAGAAATCACGATCGATTAATTGAAATGGATATTCGTTCTGCTGAAATGACAAAATATGCGGCAAATGCTATGTTGGCAACTAAAATTTCTTTTATGAATGAAGTCTCTAATATTTGCGAATTGGTAGGAGCCGATGTAAATAAAGTGCGTTTAGGTATTGGTTCAGACAATCGTATAGGTTATAGTTTTATTTATCCGGGATGTGGTTATGGAGGTTCTTGTTTTCCAAAAGATGTAAAAGCCTTAAAAAAAATTGCTGAAGAACATGGGTATCACGCCCAACTTATTAATTCCGTTGAAACCGTTAATAATAATCAAAAGCTAGTAATTGCTAATAAAGTGATTAAGCGGTTTGGAGAGAATTTAAAAGGAAAAACGTTTGCTTTATGGGGATTGGCATTTAAACCTGGCACTGATGATATGCGTGAAGCTCCAGCAATTTATGTAATTAAAGAATTAGTGAAAAGAGGAGCTAAAATACAAGCCTACGATCCAAAAGCGATAACTGAGGCTAAGGATTTTTATTTAAAAGATGTAAAAGGAATTACGTATGGCAATGCTAAATATGAAACGCTTAATAATGCCGATGCACTAATTTTATTAACTGAATGGAAAGAATTCCGCTCTCCAGATTTTGATGAAATAAAATCACAATTAAATAATCCTATTATTTTTGATGGTAGAAACCAATATAATATTTTCAACTTAGAAGAAAAAGGATTTGAATATTACCAAATTGGTAAACGATTTGAAAAATAAAGTTGAAAGGATTAAGTGAAAAGTAATAAAAACTCCAAAAAATAACCGTCATTGCGATGAAGTGCAACGAAGAAGCAATCTGTTGCTACTAAAGGAAAAGATTGCCACGGTTTTTAACAAAACCTCACAATGACGCATTGAACCGTCATTACGAGAAGCGTTAGCGACGAAGTAATCTGTAGCGGTATAGTTCTGAACATGAGATTGCCACGCTTTAGCCTGTCTTGAGCGACAGCCGAAAGGCTCGCAATGACAAACAAATAAACCGTCATTGGATGAAGTGCAACGGAGAAGCAATCTGTTGCTAAAGAAGAGATTGCCACGGTTTTTAACAAAACCTCGCAATGACGCATTGAACCGTCATTACGAAAGAGCCTAAGCGATTGAAGTAATCTGTAACGGTACAGTTCTGAACATGAGATAGCCACGCTTTAGCCTGTCTTGAGCGACAGCCGAAAGGCTCGCAATGACAAACAAATAAACCGTCATTGGATGAAGTGCAACGAAGAAGCAATCTGTAGCGGTATAGTTCTGAACATGAGATTGCCACGCTACGCTCGCAATGACGCATTGAACCGTCATTACGAAAGAGCCTAAGCGATTGAAGTAATCTGTAACGGTACAGTTCTGAACATGAGATAGCCACGATATGCTCTCATTGACGAAAGAACAAAATTGTCATCGTCATCTTGTCGAAGGGTTTCCAATAATAAAATAAGTAAAAATTATAAATTTTAATCTCAATTTTTGAAAAGAAAGCCATCACTCAAAAAATATAAAAATTAAAAATAAAAAACTAAATTTACCAAAAAACCAAAAGCAACCTTATGAAATTTAAAGTAATTGCTATTTTACTACTAATTAGTGTGTTTAGTTTAACACCAAGTACAGCACAGTCTATTATCCAAGCTCAGTTGTCTAGTATTAATATTGATAACCTTTCAGATGCTCAAATTCAATCCTATTGGGATAAAGCAAAATCTCAAGGTTATACTCTTGATCAATTAGAAGTAATTGCTACTTCTAAAGGAATGTCTGCTAGTCAGTTTTCAAAATTAAGACAACGAATTGCTTCCTTAAAATATTCTGATGTTTCAACATCTAATGTTACCATGCAAAATACGGATGAAGCATCTATTTCTAATATTGAAAAATTCGGATTAGAAGGAAAAGAACCCAATAGTCTAAAAAAAAGTATATTATTTGGTTTCGATTTTTTTAATAATCCAAATATTTCATTTACACCAAATTTAAATTTGGCAACCCCAACAACTTATCAATTAGGTCCTGGTGATGAATTATTAATTGATGTTTGGGGAGCTGCTCAAAATAATTACAGAAAACAAGTGGATAGACAAGGAGCTATTCGTATTAAAAATATTGGTCCTATTTATGTTAGTGGTTTATCCATAGAAAAAGCCAAAGCTAAAATAATATCCTATTTAAAAAAGATTTATAGTGGTATTAGTGCTTCTAGTTCAAGCTATAATAAAGTATATGCAGATGTTTCTTTAGTAGGCGTTCGTACCGTTCAAGTAAATATTATAGGCGAAGTTAAAGTACCAGGAACTTATTCATTAAGTGGTTTGTCAACTGTTTTAAATGCTTTATATGCAGCTGGTGGACCTACTGAAAAGGGAACTTTTCGGAATATTAAGTTAATAAGAGCAGGAAAGTTGTATAGTAATTTTGACATTTATAATTATTTAATAAATGGCTCTGAAAAAGGAAATTCTACTTTGCAAGATCAAGATGTTATTATTGTATCTCCATATTTAAGTAAAATTATAGTAGTAGGAAATGTTAAACGTCCAGGGATTTATGAGTTAAAACCAGAGGAAACCATTTCTAACTTAATAAATTATTTTAGTGGTTTTACTTCTGATGCTTATAAAAAGCGTTTGTTGGTTGAACGTGTTAATGGAGAGCAAAAAGAAGTAAGTGAAATTGTTTTAAAAAAGCAACCAAATTTTGTATTTCAGGATGGTGATAAGTTAACGGTAGGAAGTGTAATAGACCGTTTTAGAAACCGAGTAACAATTTCAGGAGCTGTATATCGCCCTGGAGATTATGAGTTAACTAAAGGATTGACTTTGAATGAATTGCTAAAAAAAGCTGCTGGATTAAAAGAAGAGGCTTCATTGGATAGAGGGATTATTTATAGAATGTTAGATGATGTAAAGCAAGAAATTATTCCATTTTCTGTTGAAGATATTTTAAATAATAAAACGACCATTGTTTTACAGCGTGAGGATAGAGTTCAAATATATAGCAAATACAGTTTGAAAGGGAATTACACGGTTAGTATTGATGGAGCAGTTAATAAACCTCAAACCATAACATTTGCAGAAAAAATGCATATTGAAGATTTAATAGCAATGTCTGGCGGATTTAAAGAAGGTGCAGATCCTTCGGTTATTGATATTTCTCGTAGAGTTGCTGATGGAAGTTTTAAAACCATAAGTAAGAATATTAAAAAATCAAGTACCAATAAGTTGACTCTTGGAGAGAATGCTAATTTTTATTTAAAACCATTTGATAGGGTTTCAGTACGATATATAAAAGGATATACACCTCAAAAAAATGTAAGCATATTAGGTGAAGTAAAATACCCAGGAACTTATTCCTTAGCCAATAAAAATGAACGAATATCAGATTTAGTTAAAAAAGCCGATGGATTTTCACCTTATGCATATTTAAAAGGAGCAACATTAATAAGAAAACTAAGAACCCTTTCAGATAAGCAGCAGTTAAAAGATTTAGAAAATTTTGCATTAAAAGATTCTACCTTGGTTATTCATAAAAGTAAAGAAATTAAAATAGGAATTGATTTAGAAAAAATTATGCAAAAAGGAAATGAAAAATCTAAAATCGATTTAATATTACAAGAAGGCGATGTACTTTATATACCAATTGAAAAGCAAACGGTTGAAGTACAAGGCGAAGTTTTTTTACCATCATTATCAAGGTTTGATAAATCAAATTCATTTAAAGATTACATATCAAAATCTGGAGGATATTCACAAAATGCAAAAAAAGGCAGAGCTTATGTAATTTATGCGAATGGAGATATTAGAAGCACAAAAAATTTCATATTTTTTAAAACTTATCCAAAAATAGAGCCAGGAGCATTAATTGTAATCCCTAAAAAAGCTGAGAGGAGCAAAATGTCAATACAAGAAATTTTAGGATTAACTACAGGTATTTCAACTTTGGGACTTTTAATAAAAGCTATATTTCCATAATTATTGAAGTGAAAAAATAAAAATAACTCGTCATTGCGAAGGAGGCACGACTGAAGCAATCTTTACCTATTGAAAGAGATTGCCACGGTTTTTCCAAAACCTCGCAATGACGAAATGAAACCGTCATTACAATGAGTGCAATGAAGAAGCAATCTGTTACCAAAAGAAGCAGATTGCCACAGCTTTTAACAAAGCTTCGCAATGACAAGTAATTGAACCGTCATTGCGAAGGAGGCACGACCGAAGCAATCTGTAACTATTGAAAGAGATTGCCACGGTTTTTCCAAAACCTCGCAATGAAGGAATGGAACCGTCATTACGATAAGTGCAACGAAGAAGTAATCTGTAACGGTATAGTTGAGAACATGAGATTGCCACGCTTTAGCCTGTCTTGAGCGACAGCCAAAAGGCTCGCAATGACGTGTAAAAAGAAAAAGATGAAAAAAAGTTTTGTTTATTTTATGGTTAATAAAAATAATTCAGTTATTTATATCGGAATAACAAGTAATATAATTAAAAGAGTTTATCAACATAAAACAAAAGCATATAAAGGATTTACATCAAAATACAATTGTGATAAGTTGGTTTATTTCGAGGAATTTAATGATATTCAACAAACGATTGAAAGAGAAAAACAATTAAAGGCAGGCAATAGAAGTAATAAAGTGAACTTAATTGAAACAATAAATAAAAATTGGAAAGATTTAAGTGCTGATTGGATTTTTGAAACAACATAAAACCCGTCATTGCGATGAGTACAAAGAAGAAGCAATCTGTTACCAAAAGAAGTAGATTGCCACAGTTTTTTCAAAACCTCGCAATGACGAAATGAACCCGTCATTGCGAAGGAGGCACGACTGAAGCAATCTTTATCTATTGAAAGAGATTGCCACGCTTTTTTCAAAACCTCGCAATGACGAAATGAACCCGTCATTGCGATGAGTGCAATGAAGAAGCAATCTGTTACTAAAAGAAGCAGATTGCCACAGCTTTTAACAAAGCTTCGCAATGACAAGTAATTGAACCGTCATTGCGAAGGAGGAACGACTGAAGCAATCTGTTGCTAAAAGAAACGGATTGCCACGCTTTTTTCAAAACCTCGCAATGACAAATTGAACCGTCATTACGAAGGAGGTACGACTGAAGTAATCTGTAAATTAGATAATCTAAAAAAAATAAAAGCTTTAAAAATGAGCGAACAACAAAATAAAAATACTAACCCTTCTGTTGAAGAAGATGAAATAGATTTAATAGCCCTCGCCAAAACCATTTGGGGAGGTAGGAGAACCATTATAAAAACTACCCTAATTTTTATGGCAATAGGGTTATTTGTAGCACTGTTTTCTGAAAAAGAATATACCGCTTCTACCACTATTGTTCCAGCAACACAAGGTAAAAGTATAGGCGGTAGTTTAGGTGGTTTGGCAGCTATGGCAGGTATAAATTTAGGTAGTATGGGAAGTGATTCGGGTATTTCACCAACCTTATATCCACAAATTATAAATAGTATTCCTTTTCAAAAAGAAATCTTAAAAACTCCTTTAACTATTAAAGGACAGCCTAAACCAATTACCTATACAAATTATTATACCAATGTATATAGCCCAAGTGTATTAAGCTATCTCAAAAAATATACTGTTGGTTTACCAGGTCTTTTAATTAATGCTGTAAAGGGAAAACCAGAACCCGTCATTGCGAAGGAGGAACGACTGAAGCAATCTGTTAATGCGAACCAAATTCAAACCATCACAAATGAACAAAACGGACTTATTAAGCAATTAAAGAATCAATTAGTTTTAGATATTAATGATAGAGGAGGTTATGTTAGCATTTCGGTTACTTTGCCAGAAGCCATTGCTTCAGCTCAATTAGCAAAAAGAATACAGGTATTATTGCAACAGTTTATCATCAATTTTAAAATTCAAAAATCTAAAGAACAGTTAAAATTTATTCAAAGTAGATACTTAGAAAAGGAAAAAGAATTTAAACAAATACAACAACAGTTAGCTAATTTTAAGGATCGCAACCAACATGTAAATTCAGCAATGGCACAAACTAAACTAATACAATTGCAATCTCAATACGATTTAGCCTTTGAGGTGTATGCCGAACTTGCTAAACAATTAGAAACCCAACAAATTCAAGTTAAAGAGGATACCCCAGTGTTTACAATATTAAAACCAGTAGTAGTACCTATTTTAAAATCTAAACCCAAACGTTTATTAATTTTAATATTTTGGACTTTTTTGGGAATAGTAATAAGTATTGGCGGTATTTATATTTTTGACCTTACTAAAAGTTTAAAAACTAAATGGAACGAAAACACCTAAAAATAGAATAAAAAAGTATAAAAAAGAAGAATATAGGTTTTAATGATATAAAAAAAATGAAACAAACTCCAAGTTTAAAAATTTTAGTAACTGGAGGTGCTGGTTTTATAGACTCTAATTTATGCGAGGTATTGCTAGCATTAGATAATGAAGTAGTACGTTTAGATAACTTTTCTACAGGGAAAGAGAAAAATATTGAGCATCTTTATGTTAATCTGAATTTTAAACTTATTGGAGGAGATATCCGGAATCCTGAAGATTGCCAAAAAGCGTGTAAAGGAGTTGATTATGTATTGCACCAAGCCGCATTGGGTTTAGTGTCACGTTCTATAAAAAATCCAGCTACCACTAATAATGTAAATATTTCTGATTTTGTAAATATGTTATCTACAGCCAAAGAAGCTAATGTAAAACGGTTTGTGTACGCAGCAAGTTCTTCAACGTATGGAGATTCTAAAGACTTACCAAAAGTTGAAGACGTAATAGGAAAACCACTATCTCCTTATACTATTACAAAATATGTAAATGAATTATATGCTAAATTTTTTTATAAAATGTACGGTCTAGATACTATCGGACTGCGTTATTTTTAATGTATTTGGACGAAAACAAGACCCAAACGGAGCCTATGCTACAGTAATACCAAAATTTGTAATGCAATTTATGAAGTATGAATCACCAGTAATTAATGGTGATGGTAACTACTCACGAGATTTCACCTATATAGACAATGTGATTTAAATGAATTTATTAGCCATAAGCACTACTAATAAAGCAGCCTTAAACCAGATGTATAATGTTGCTTTTAGTGAACGTACAGCGTTAAATCAATTGGTACATGTTTTACAAGATAAATTAGTTAAATTTGACCCTAAACTTAAAGAAGTAGAAATAACATATGACCCAAACAAATAGATCAGGTGATATATCGCACTCATTAGCATCTATTAAAAAGATAGAAAAGTTGTTAGGGTATTATCTTGAGTTTTCTATTGAAAATGGTTTAGTCCAAGCAGTAGTATGGTATTGAAAAAGTTTGAAAGAAGAAATGGTTAGTGAATAGAGTGTAAAGGTTAAAGTGAAAAGCCTGTACTGAGTGCAATTGAAGTGTCATTGCGAGAGCAACGAAGCAATCTCATTAAAAAAAGTTAATAATGATAAATTTAAAGATAAAAATTAATAGAATTGAAAAATATAAAACATGTTTAAAAACAAAATACTTTTAATTACTGGTGGTACAGGTTCATTTGGGAATGCTGTATTGAATCGTTTTCTTCATACAGAACACTTTAAAGAGATTCGAATATTTTCTCGTGATGAAAAAAAGCAAGACGATATGCGAAATCAATTAAGAAATGAAAAATTAAAATTTTACATTGGAGATGTACGAGATTATAATAGTATTGAAAAAGCCATGCGTGGGGTCGATTATGTTTTTCATGCTGCAGCTTTGAAGCAAGTACCTTCTTGCGAATTTTTCCCAATAGAGGCAACAAAAACTAATGTGTTTGGTACTCAAAATGTAATTGATGCTGCTGAATATAATAAGGTAAAAAAGGTAATTTGTTTGAGTACAGATAAAGCAGCATACCCTATTAACGCCATGGGTATTTCGAAAGCATTAATGGAAAAAGTTGCCATTGCATCTTCACGTAATTGTAAAAACACTACGGTATGTTTAACTCGTTACGGCAATGTAATGGCTTCAAGAGGGTCTGTAATACCTTTATTTATAAATCAAATTAAGAATAAAGAACCCTTAACTATAACCGATCCAAATATGACTCGTTTTTTAATGTCTTTAGACGAAGCCGTAGAATTAGTACTGTTTGCTTTTGAACATGGAAATTCAGGAGATTTATTTGTAAACAAAGCACCTGCAGGTACCATTGGAGATTTGGCGCAGGCATTAAAAGAATTGTGTGATGCAAATAATGAGGTTAAGATTATTGGAACACGTCATGGGGAAAAGCTATATGAGACCCTGTGTACTCGTGAAGAAATGATGAAAGCAGAAGATATGGGAGAGTTTTATAGGATTCCTGCAGACAATCGGGATTTAAATTATGCTAAATATTTTTCTGAGGGAGTAGAAGATATTTCTAAAATAGAAGATTATCATTCTCACAACACAAAGCAATTGGATGTAGAGGAGATGAAAGAATTATTGATGAAATTGCCAATGTTAAAGGAAGAATTAGAAAATTAAAATAATTACAAATGTTTCCAAAGTTAATTTTAGGGGGATGTTATGAGGATGCTAGAGGAACTATTAAATACAATAATAGGTTTAATGCTTCTGAAATAAAACGATTTTATTTAATTGAGAATAAAAGTTTAAGATTTGTTAGAGCATGGCAAGGACATAAAATTGAGCAACGTTGGTTTTTAGTAAGTAAAGGAAGTTTTAAAATTCAACTAATAGCCATTGATAATTGGGAACATCCTTCAAAAAATCTTATACCTGATACTTTTTTTTTGAATGAGAATCAATTTGATATTTTGCATGTTCCTTCAGGTTATGTTAGTAGTATTCAAGTGTTGGAGAGAGAGTCTAAATTAATTGTGATGGCTAATTATTTATTAGGTGAAATAAATGATGAATATAGATATGATGTAACTTATTTTAATATTTAGTAGCAGTTGAAAATTTTAATTTTAATACAAACGAAAGTTTTACCATTGATATTTATAAAAATTAAATAAAATGATTGTGAATTTAGTTGTTATATTTTTAATTCTTATTATTGGTCATTTTTTTAATAGAATCTATAAATTAAATTCTGATACCAATTATGTAAGAAAGAAATATATTAAATTTATTTGTGTAATATTAATATTACAATCGGGTTTGAGAAATGTTGCAGTTGGGGAGGATACTTATAATTATTTTAATACATATAGAAATATAAAAACAAAAACTTGGGTAGATATTTATAATACGGCAATTGAATATTATAAAACTGGGAATAGTTTAATTAGAGATCCAGGTTATGCCTTTTTTCAAAAAACAGTTCAATTAATCTCCAAAGATTTTCAGTTTTTTCTTTTTGTTATTGCAATTATCTTCTTTTCTGCTTTTGGTACTTTTGTGTATAGGAATACTAAAAGGTTAAAAGATGTGATATTAGCATTTCTAATATATTCTGTTTTGTTCTACTCTTTTTTTTCTTATACAGGGCAAAGGCAAACCATTGCTACAGCCTTAATATTGGTTAGTTATGAATTTATAAAGAAGAAAAAAATACTCCCATTCTTATTCTTAGTTTTAATAGCTTCAACTATTCACAAATCAGCCTTAATATTTATCCCCTTTTATTTTATTAATCAAATTAAAAAGACAAAGAATTTTTATAGGATAGTACTTTTATTGTTCCCTATTATTATGGTATACAGTAATAATTTAGCAAATTTTTTTATAATACTTGGTGGGTATGAGTTATATAATCAGTATGAAGGAGCAGGTAGTTACACTTTTACAACTATATTTTTAGTTATTTCAGTTGTTGCTTTACTTAGGAGTAAAATTATTTTAAAACACAATCCAAACGCTCAACATTACTACAACGCATTTGCAATAGCCTTACTCTTTTTGCCTTTAACTTGGTTCAACCCTTCAGCAATGAGAGTTGTTCAGTATTTTTCTATTTTTATGGTTCTTTTTATCCCAGAAATTATACATTCATTTAATCACATATCCGTAAAAATTGGTGTAAGTATTGCAAAATTTACTATTATATTATTAATTATATTATTTATTAAGTCAAATTGGAACAATAGTATGCCTTATGGCTTTTTTTGGGAAGATATGCACTTACCTGGAAATTATTATCTAAGAGGTTAATTATATATGAAACACACAATAAATACTAAAAAGTATATTCTTTCAATAATTATCCCTACTAAAAATAGGGAAACTTACGCATATTCTTGTATGATGCAGATTTTAAATTCTACAAAAGAAGATGTTCAACTTGTTATACAAGATAATAGTGATACAAATTCATTAATTTGTAAATTTAAAGATTCTCAATTTATTGATAGAATTAAATACAATTACTCAAATGATACTTTATCTTTTGTTGAGAATTTTAGTAGAGGAGTAGCTCAGGCTGACGGTGAATATTTATGTATAATTGGAGATGATGATGGAATAAATCCAGAAATTGTGAAATTTGTTCACTGGGCAAAAGAAAATAATGTTGAAGCAGTGATACCTAAATTAAGATTGAATTATATTTGGCCAAATACTGGGATTTCCAATTTTAAAAATGATAATGGTAATTTAATAATTAATGATTTTAATATAGAAGCTCAATATTATGATACTAAAGTTGAGTTAATAAAACTTTTAAATTCTGGAGGTCAAAATTACTTAAACTATAATTTGGTGAAAATTTATCATGGTATTGTGAAAAAAAGTGCTATAGATAAGGTTAAAGCTATTACAGGTAATTATTTTGGCGGTTTGTCACCTGATATCTATAGTTCAGTTGCTCTTTCTTTAGTAATTAAGAAAGTGCTTAAAATTGATTATCCATTAACAATTCCCGGAGTTTGTAGTTTAAGTGGATCTGGACAAGCTGCAACAGGAAGGCATGTGGGTAATTTAGAAGATGCACCTCAATTTGTGGGTCATGTTAATTATAAATGGTCTAAATTGGTGCCAAAATTTTACAGCGTTGAAACTATTTGGGCAGATTCAGCATTGGCTGCTTTTAGAGAAATGAAAGAAGATGATTTGATATCAAAATTTAGTGTTCCTTCTTTAACAGCATATTGTAATTATAGTTATAAAGAATATAAAAAGATAATTGATATTAATTATTTTGAATATAATAAAAATATTAATTTCTTTAAACAAAAGAAAAATCTCTATGTTGCATACTTAAATGGTCCTCTTAAAGATTTAGTTAAAAGAATTTTAGCAAAAATAACTAGAAAAAAAAATACAATAGAAAAATATGATAACGTAGCAGATATTAAAAATGCACAATTTATATTTGAGAAATTTCTCATTAGAAAAAAATTATCGATAGATAATGTCATTTTATTATTAAATGCTAATAAAAGAGAATCATAAAATTGAGAACATTATTAATTATTTTTGATTAAAAGCTATTTAAAATGAGTAATAAAAAAGTAGGAGTAGTGCTAGGTTATATTGCTATGATAGTAAATAATGCATTCTCTTTTTTTCTAACACCATTAATGTTAATGGTTTTTGGAACAAATGAATTTGGAGTTTATAAATTAGCTTTGTCAATTACTTCTTATTTTGCTTTAGCAGATTTAGGGCTTAATAATGCAATAGTTCGTTATGTAGCAGAATATAGAACAAATAAAGATAAAGAATCTGAATCAAAATTTGTAGGTTTTGTAGCTTTTATTTTTTTAATTATAGGAGGGATTGTACTTCTTTTAGGATCTATAATCTATTCTTATATTCCTCAAATTTTTGAAAATTCATTTAGTATTACTGAAATAAACTTACTAAAAAAACTATTTTTTTTAATAGCCATAACAGGCACTGTTATGTTATATGTTAATTTAGCTTTAGGTTTACTAAAAACCTATGAAAAGTTTGCAGTAATCAATATTATAAAAATTGTTAAAACATTTGTAAGAACAGGCTTAATAGTAATACTTTTATTGTCAGGATATAAGTCATTTGAAATAGTTTTGGTAGATACTATCGTAATGGTATTAGTTTTTATTTTTACTAGTTATTATTGTTTAAAAATTCTTAATGTAACTATTAATTTTAAAGGATTTAATATACGTTATTCGAAAAAAATATTTTCATACTCAATAATTGTGTTTGTAGACGCCGTTGCATTTCATTTTTTAATGGCAGTTGATAGTTTTGTTATAGGTATCTATATTTCAAGCAAAGCTATTGCAATTTATGCTATAGGGACGTTGCTGTCATCCTTATTTTTTTCATTTTCAATAATTATTTCGGAAGTTTTAATGCCTAGTGTAGTGAGTCAAGTTACCCAAGGAGCAAGTAATACTGAACTTACAAATTATGCTATAAAGATTGCAAGAATAAAAAGTATCCTCTTGTCTTTACCTATTATTGGATTTGTGTTTTTCGGCAAACAGTTTATCAATTTATGGGTTGGTCCCGAATTTTGGATTGCATATTATATAGCATTATTAGTCTTAATTCCCCAAATGATCTCGGCTTTAATGGATGTTCCTTTGTATATAATGTGGGCCAAGAATAAACACAAAATAAAGTCTTTCGTGTCATTAGGTATAAGTATTCTAAATGTAGTTTTAACGGTTGTTTTAGTTAAAAAATATGGAATAATCGGAGCGGCATATAGTACTTGTTTTGCACTTTTATCTGTTTATCTAATTTTCAACAGTATTTTATATCATAAAATTTTAAAACTTGATATGATACGATTTATTAAAGAAACGTTTAGTAATAAACTGTGGCTAGGTCTAATGATTGCAAGTCTATTAGCATACTTAATCTCTTTATTTGAAATTAAAGGCTGGCTTATGTTGATTTTTCAGTTTGTTATAGTAACAATAGTTTATATTATTTCAATTTGGTTTTTTGGTATGAATAGCTCTGAAAAGCTATTGGTAACATCTCCATTAAAGCAAATAAGAATTAAGGTTAATAAATAAAGGAGTTTAAACTCTACGCATAATAATAAACACATAATATGTTATATTTGCCATGGAGATGTTATAGATTAGTATTTTTTTGTAAAAAAACACTAATAATACAGATTCTTGTTTGTCACTATTAGAGTTGAAAATGGAAATAATGATATAAACTTGCTAAAAATAAAAAACAATGATTAAGGTAATGACAATTGTCGGAACTCGACCAGAAATTATTAAATTAAGTCGTGTAATGGCTGAATTAGATAAATATACAAATCATATAATTGTTCATACAGGGCAAAATTATGATTTTGAGTTAAATGAAATATTTTTTCAACAACTTAAAATTAGAAAACCTGATTATTTTTTAAATGTTTCTGGAAGTAATGCAACAGAAACCATTGCACAAGTAATCCTTAAATCAGATGAAGTTATGGGAAAAGAACTGCCAGATGCTATTTTGCTTTATGGAGATACTAATAGTTGTATGGCTGTAATAGCTGCGAAGAAAAAGAAGATTCCTATTTTTCATATGGAAGCAGGGAATCGTTGCTTTGACCAAAGAGTTCCTGAAGAAATAAATAGAAAAATTGTAGATCACTTAAGTGATATCAATATGCCACTTTCTGAACATGCTCGGAGGTACTTGATTGCAGAAGGAATAAAGCCTGAAACAATTATAAAAACGGGTTCGTCGATGAAAGAAGTGTTATTTTTTCACAAAAAAGATATTGATAATTCTGATATTTTAGAAAAAGAAAACTTAAAGAAAGGCGAATATTTTATTGTTAGCACACATCGAGAGGAAAACATAGATTCAGAAAAGAATTTCACAGATTTATTAACGTCTCTAGAGGCTATTATTAAGAAATACAACAAAAAAATCATTGTATCTACCCATCCAAGAACTCGAAAAAAATTAGAAGCTATAAAATTTAAAAATTCAAATCATTTAATTGAATTTATGAAACCTTTTGGTTTTTTGGATTATATTAAACTACAACAAAATGCATTTTGTGTGATTTCTGATAGTGGTACAATAACTGAAGAATCTTCCATATTGAATTTCCCAGCTATAACGATAAGACAAGCTCATGAACGACCTGAAGGTATGGATGAAGGAACTTTAATTATGACAGGTTTACAGAGTGATTTAATATTAAATTCTATAGATGTTGTTACTTCCCAGTTTAAAGAAAATAATAATGTAATTCAGATAATACCAGACTATTTAACCGATAATGTTTCGAAAAAAGTAGTGCGTATTATTTTATCCTATACGGATTATATTAATCGAGTAGTTTGGTCAAAATTTATTTAATGATATGAAAAAAATATTGCTTTTTGGAGCTACAGGAATGGCTGGACACATAGTCTATTATTATTTCAAAGAAAAAGGTCAGTATGATATTGTAAATGTAGTTTTTCGTCACAAATTAAATGAAGAAAGTATTGTGGTGGATGTTACTAATAAAGAGGCAGTATCCGCTCTCATTTTTGAACAAAAACCAGATGTAATTATAAATTGTATTGGAGTCTTAATTAAAGGATCTAAATCCCATCCAGATAATGCAATTTATGTTAATGCTTATTTTCCACATTTGCTTAAAAGATTAGCTGATGAAATTGATGCAAAGTTAGTTCATATTAGTACAGATTGTGTCTTTACAGGAAATAAAGGAGCTTATACTGAAAGTGATTTTAAAGATGCGGATGACATTTATGGAAGAAGTAAAGCCTTAGGAGAAATAGATAACAATAAAGATTTAACTATTAGAACTTCAATTATCGGACCTGAATTAAAGACTGATGGGGAAGGTTTATTCCATTGGTTTATGAATCAAAATGGAAATGTAAATGGATTTACTAATGCTATTTGGGGTGGAGTTACTACTATTGAATTAGCGAAAGCTATAAACGTTGCTATAAAACAAGATATTACAGGGTTGGTTCATCTTAGTAATGGTATTCCAATTAATAAATATGAGATATTACTCTTGTTTAAGAAAATATTCCGTAAGGATTCTATAATCGTTATTCCTTTTAAGGGCGTATCTTGTAATAAATCAATTGCAAAATCGAATTTATTTTTATATGAAGTTCCATCATACGAAATTATGTTGATTGAAATGTTTGATTGGATGAATTCTCACCCAACAATTTATAGAGAAAAATATCTTTAATGAGAATACTTCAAATAAATACTGTTTATAAAGTAGGTAGCACTGGTAAAATAGTTTATGAAATTCATAATCAATTACAAAATACGGGATATGAATCATTTGTAATCTATGGAAGAGGTAAAACTCAACCTGAAGAGAATGTCTTTAAAATTTCCCCAGAATGGGAAGGGAAACTTCAAGCATTATATGGAAGAATAACTGGCGATTTTTATGGTGGCTCATTTTATTCAACCTCTCGGTTAATAAATAAAGTTAGAGATATTTCACCAGATGTGGTTCATATTCATTTGCTGAATGGTAATTATATTAACAACTATTGCATTTTGACCTTTCTTGCTGAGAATAATTACAAAACAATAATAACACTCCATGCAGAAACAAATTATACCGGACTCTGTGGCCATTCTTTTGATTGCAACAAATGGTTAACAGGCTGTGGTAAATGTCCTCAAGTATTTAATAAGTATAATTCATGGTTTTTAGACAGGACATCAAGAGAATGGAGAAAAAAGGCTGAAGCATATTCTAAATTTGATAATTTAATTATAGCAAGTGTTTCTTCATGGCTTGAAGAAAGAGCAAAAAAATCGCCTATGTTTAAGGATAGATTATTTTATGTTGTTGGTAATGGATTGGATACTAGTATATTCCATTATGTTGAATCAGATAGTCTTAAAAAAAAGCTAGGTATAGTTAATGAAAAAATAATATTACATGTGACGCCATCATTTAAAGAGATTACCAAAGGTGGTAAATATGTAATTGAAGTAGCTCAAAAATTAGTTTTAGATAATGTTAAAGTTGTAATAGTAGGTTTTGATGGCTTTGCAGGAAAATTACCATCAAATGTTATTACTATTAATCACACTAAATCCCAAAATGAAATGGCACAGTATTACTCAATGGCAGATGTAACAATGATAACTAGCATAAGAGAGACTTTTTCAATGGTTTGTGCTGAGTCATTATCATGTGGTACACCAGTGATTGGTTACAAAGCGGGTGCTCCAGAGCAAATTTCATTAGATAAATATAGTGATTTTGTGAATCAAGGCGATATTAAATCATTGACAAATGTCGCGAAATATTGGATCAACAACCCTGTAGACACATATTTAATTCAGCGTGAAGCAAGTATACGTTATTCAAAGCATCGTATGGTAGAAGGTTATATTAATCTTTATAATCAATTATATCGTTAAATAATGAATTGAGTATTTGAGCTTAAAAGAAAGATGATACTATATCTACGATAAATAATATAATTCAATGGAGAATAAAATATACCCCCGCTTGCTTACAATTAGTGTAAATGCATGGTCTGATAAAAATTCAACAGGTAATACTTTTTCTAACTTCTTTGGTAATTGGGATAAAAATAAACTGGCAAATCTGTATTTAAGAGATGAGGAGATTGATAACAAATGTTGTTCTAAGTATTTTAGAATTACTGAAAAGGATATTTTTAAATCACTAATTTATGGAATAGAGTTAGGTAGTGAAGTGACTTACGAGACAAATTCTAAACATACAAATTCTAAATGTAATAATATAAAAAAAAACAGCAAATTTGTCGAATATGTTAAAAGAATGCGTCCTCATATTATTTTACTTTTGAGGGAACTGTTTTGGTCGATTGGATTTCAGAAAAAGAATAAGCTAAATAGCTTTCTAAAGGAATTTGATCCTGAAATTATTTATATGCATTGTCATAGTCTTTTCTATGCCCATAAAATTTTAAATTATTGCCATAATTACACAAAGGCCAAGGTAGTTGTTTTTTTTGGTGATGAGGTCTATAGCTATAAGTCAGTATTACCTATCAATAGAATTTATCATTTTATATTGCGACATTTGATTAGAAAAACCTTAACTATATCAGAAATTCAATATGGAGGGTCAGCAAAGCTATGTGATTATTATTCCAATTTATTCGGAAAAGAGTTTAAACTCTTAATTAAGGGTACTCAACCTATAAAAATTAAGCCTAAGCCTCACAATTTGCCTTTGAGGATTGTATATGCAGGTAATTTGCTTTATGGCAGATGGTTAACTCTTTCTCTTTTAGCAAAAGCAATAGAAGAGGTGTCAATTAACAAAAATTTATATAGCTTGGAAATTTATTCTAATACTCCACTTTCTAAGAAAATGGAGCTTGGTTTAAATACAAATTATTCAAGTTATATGGGACCAGCTTCTTATAGCGATATAGTTAAACATCTTAATGATGCAGATATAGTTCTTCATGTCGAATCATTTAGAAAAAAGGATATTAGTTTAACTAAATATTCGTTTTCTACAAAAATAATCGATTGTATTCAAAGTGGGAGTTGTATTATTGCTATTGGGCCACCTGAACTTGCTTCAATTGATTTTCTTAAAAAAAGCGGTGCAGCACTCACCCTTCATACTTATAATGAAATTTGTATAAAATTGAACTCGATTGTCACTGATATTGAAATACTAGATGATTGTGCTTCACGAATGCAAAATTACACCAAAAATAATTTTGAATTGGATAGTGTTAGAACAAATATTTTTAATGATATTGTCAAAATGTTAGTAATTAAAACGAGACTAAAGTAAATTATTTAATTTGAATACATTTTATGAAAACAGCAGTAATAGTGCCTGGTGTAACAGATATGAATAAAGGTGATCAAGCCTTGGTATGGGAAAGTCATAGATTGGCTATGGATACAGGTGAGTTTAGCAAGGTATATCTTATGAATACGGGTGATACACTAGAGGAGAGACAAAAATTGTGTGGACAATCTGAGGCACGAGGCTATGATTTTATCGAAAACTAATTTTAATAAATCAAAAGAATATGAAAGGAGAATAATTTCAGAAAGAAGAAATAAATTCTGGTCAAAATTCTTTAATGATATAAAAAAGCATAATAATAATAATAATAATAATAATAATGTCAAGTAAATTATACTATTATAACTCAGTAAAAAATATTATTTCTATAAAAACAAACATAAAAGATTTTTCTTTTTCCTATGGTATGGCAATGCCATATGTTGATGAAAAAGAATACAATAATTCATTAATAAAAATTGAATTAAATGTAGTTTCAGGTAGAGTTGAGCCAAAGGAAGGAGAGAAATCGGAAATGGGTAAGTTCCATTACTTTTCTGGTTATCAAAACGCAAATGAAATGTATTATGAAAGAAGTTTCTTCTTTAGTCAAAAATTACAATATAAAATTTCAGGAATTAACAGTAATCATATTAAAGTAACAGTTAATAAAAATTATATGAGATTTGTAAAACATCGTTTTATGAATGTTCATTCTATGGGCTATATCTTAACAGATATTATTAATTTAAGATTGATACATAATAATTTTGCTCCATTACATTGTTCAGGATTTTTAAAAGGAGAAAATTCTTATGGAATTTTTGCACCACCTAATACAGGTAAAACCTTAACAGCAATGACTTTGTGCATGAATGATTCTAGCTATAAATTTGTTGCAGAAGATTTAGCCTTGACAGATGGTGAAAATTTATATGCCGTACCATGGACAAGTACTTTTAGATATTATGATTCGGTAGATTCTAGTTTTTTTAGTAAATGGTTAAACAAATTGACTGAAAAAATATCAATATTAGAATTGTTTGGCTTTGGAAAAACAGAACCAATCACAAAGTATGTCTCAGAAATTATAAATAAATCATCACAAAAAGATATTTTTATATTAGATAGAGGAAAAGAAGAATTTAAGGATATCTCTAAAGAAGAAGCTTTTCAACGGATTAATACGTTGGATAGGTATGAGTTTAATTATATGCGTGCACCTGCAATAATTGCTTATGAATATTTTAATCCAGATACAGATATTGAGGGAGCATATTCAGGAGAAAGAGAAATATTAAAAAAGATGATAAAAAATGCAGAGACTATAAAAGTGATTTCCACAAGAAATGCTTTAAATTATTCTAAAATAATAAAGGAATATATAGAAAAATAGCATGTTTTTTTATGAGTATAATAATTTTTAAAAAAAATAAGTGAAGAAGAAGAAATTTATTATTGCTACAACTGTCCCAATATCACTTTATTTTTTTAAAGGTCAAATACAAGAATTAAAGAAAAAATTTGAAGTAATATTGGTGTCAAGTCCTGGAGTTTTACTTAAAGATATCTGTAAAGCAGAAAAGGTAGATGGTTTTCCTGTATCAATGAAAAGAGAAATATCGTTATATAGTGATATTATAAGTTTGTTTTCAATGATAAAACTTTTTAGAAAAATTAAACCTGATGTAGTACATGGTAATACCCCTAAGGGAGGTTTAATAAGTATGTTTGCTGCTTGGTTTAATAGAGTCCCAACAAGAATATATTATATTCATGGTCTTCGTTATCAAGAAACAAACGGGGTAAAGAGAAAGTTACTGGTAAATATGGAAAGATTATCTTGTTTTTTTTCAACACATGTTTATGCTGTTAGTTTTGGTGTAAAAAAAATGTTAAAAGAAGATAAAATAACAAAAAAGAAAGTTTGTATAATTGGGAATGGTAGTGTAAATGGGATTGATACTTCTTTCTTTTCAATAGAAAATAATAACGTTTTTGATATAAGAAATTCCCTAGGGCTAACAACTAAAAATTTTGTTTTCGGTTTTGTAGGTAGATTGGTAAAAGATAAAGGAATAAACGAATTAGTTGAGGCATTTTCACAAATTAATAGGCTAAAACCTGAAAGTAGATTACTATTAGTTGGAAATTTTGAGAATGGTGACCCTATAGATATTGATATCAAAAACATAATCAGTAATAATAAGTCAATTATTGCAGTTGGTTTCCAAAAAGATGTACGTTCTTATTATAAAGCAATGGATGTATTTGTTTTTCCAAGTTATAGGGAAGGTTTTGGAATTTCACTAATGGAAGCTGCAGCGATGGGCATTCCTTCTATTTCTACAGATATTATAGGCTGTAATGAAATAATTTCAGACGGATATAACGGTATTTTAATTAAACCAAAATCTGTTGAAAAATTATTTGAAGCAATGAAAATGTTAATTTCAGATAAGGCTATTATAAATAATATGGCTGAAGTTTCTAGAAAATATGTAGAAAATAAATATGAGCAAAAAAAACTTTGGGAGAAAACATTAGAGTCTTATAGTTCAATATCTTAATAATATTTTAATTTTTTTTAAGTATTTAGATAAAACCAATACTACAAAATAGAAAAAGTTAAACTATTTGAACGTCGCTGCTTTTTTCACGCTACAAACAGCAATTGGTTTAGGAGGAGTATAGGAGTTTGGAAGTTTCATAATAACGTCATTACGGGATGGAGCGTTTATAAAATGTTCAGTGAACATTTTTAGCGAACAGGTCAGCTGGCGTGTGGGAAAATCGACGCGGTAATCTGTTACTTTGGCAGTTCCAATCATGAGATTGCTTCATTCCACTGCGTTGCATTCGCAATAACGAAAACTAGGTTACTTCTATTAGAAATACTCAAAGTATTGATATTTGTAATATATTTGTTAAAAATAAAATTTTTATAAAAATTGTACGAAACCTATTTTAAAAGAAGCATAGATTTTATAGCAGCACTCTTAGGCTTGCTACTTTTAAGTCCGTTGCTTATTATTGTTACTATAGGCTTGTTTTTTGTAAATAAAGGCAACCCTTTCTTTTTTCAAATACGCCCGGGTTTAAACGAAAAATTATTTAAAATAATTAAGTTTAAAACAATAACAGATGCAAAAGATGTTAAAGGTAACTTATTGCCCGATTGACTTGACATTAAAAAGATTAATCAGTTATTAAATTCCCCTCTTGAGAGGGGAGTTAGATTGAATAGTATTGAGAATTTAAATTCGTCATTGAGAGCCTTTCAACTGTCGCTCAGGGCAATCTAAAGTGAAGTAACCCGTCAGATTTTAGGATATATTATTATTTAAGGAATACTTTAAAAGGATATTTTTAATATTTTATAGTGCTAAAAAAGGATATTTTTAATATTTTTGTATAAATAATTTCAAAATGCATCAACGTTTTTTATATAAAGAACTAAAAGAAAATCTAAATAAAAAGCATATTGCTTTAATAATTGGACCAAGACAAGTAGGCAAAACAACTTTAATGTTGCAACTCTATAAATGGTTAAAACAACAATCTAAAAAAACATTTTTTTTAAGTTTAGAAGATAAAGACATTAAAAATGCCTTTAATGAACATCCTGAACAATTATTTAATTTTATTCCGCCTAACTCTGAGCATGAAAGGACTGTTGTTTTTATTGATGAAATTCAATATTTAGAAGATCCCTCAAATTTCTTAAAATATATTTTCGATAAATACCAATCAACTATTAAATTAGTAGTAAGTGGGTCTTCAAGTTTTTATATTGATAAAAAATTTAAAGATTCTTTGGCAGGAAGAAAACGTGTTTTTAAATTATTGAGTTTAAGTTTTCCAGAATTTGTTAGTTTTAGAAATAGGGGTGAAATGATTGCGTATATAAACTCAGGAAGTTTACCTAAAATATATAAGTCAGAATTGGATAAATTGATGCATGAATATTTATTATATGGCTCTTACCCCGAACTTGTTTTGGAAACAAGTATTAAAAATAAAAAAGATATTTTAAAAGAATTGGCGACTTCATATATTAAAAAAGATATTATAGATTCCAATATAAAATCACCAGAACTTTATTATCAAATACTTCAATTATTATCAAATCAAACAACCTCATTATTTAATACAAATAGTATTAGTAAAACCTTTAAAAAATCTAATCAAACTATTGAGTTGTACACTTATACAATGTTTAAATCTTTTCAAATTTCTAAAATAACACCATTTTACAGTAATTTTAATAAAGAAATTAGAAAAATGCCTAAAATATATTTTACAGATTTAGGACTTCGGAATTATTTTGCTCAAAATTTTGAACCTATAGCTTTAAGAAAAGATAAAGGAGAATTATTTGAAAATTTTGTTTATAGAAGATTTAGCGATAAATATGAAGACCTAGACATTCAGTTTTGGTTAACTCAAAAAAAACATGAAATAGATTTTATTATAAAAAAGCAAAAAGCATTTGAGGTTAAGTTTTCTGAAAAGCAATTTAATAAAGAAAAATATCAATATTTTGTTAAAAAGTATCCGAATATTAAATTAAATTTAATTCATTTTAACAATGTAAATGAAATTATATTATAACCCGTTGTGCATTATGACTTTTTAAACTTCCTGAATTCAAGAACTTAACGCAACAAATCATAATCTTAGATTTGTTGTATGAAAGTAAATAAATATGTACGATTAACGTTAAAAGAACGTGTTGTAATAGAAACATTATTACAAGAAAACAAGACC
>NZ_JAKIUR010000031.1 GCF_021647475.1 Lutibacter sp. | reverse complement strand
AAGATGCATTGACGGTAGACTTCACGACCAATGATGGCACAGCAGTAGCCCCGGGCGATTACACCGCACAAAGTGGTACGGTGACCTTCCCATCGGGATCATCAGATGGCGACACCCAAACCATTACGGTTATAACAATTGATGATTTAGAAATAGAACCTACAGAAAATTTTACAGTTAACTTATCTAATTTGGTAAGTACAGGAACTGCAAGTATAGCAGATGCATCAGGAGAAGGAACAATTATAGATACAGATGTAGATGTACAGGATGATATAGCAACAACCGACGAAGATACTGAAGTAATTATATCTGTATTGCTTAATGATACTTATGGTTCAGATGACATAGTAGCAATAACAGGGGTAACTACACCTTCTAATGGAACTGTGGTAATCAATGGTGATGGAACAGTGACCTATACACCAAATCCTGATTTCAATGGAGAAGATACTTTTGATTATACTGTAACAGTGACTAATAGTGATGGAAGTACAACAACAGCTACAGCAACAGTAATTGTTACGGTAAATCCAGTAGCCGATGTTCAGGATGATACAGCAACTACAGATGAAGATACAGCAGTGATTATTTCTGTATTAGATAATGATGGTTTTGATCCTTCATCAGAAATAGAGGTAACAGATGTGACAACACCGTTAAATGGAACAGTTGTAATCAATGATGATGGTACGGTAACCTATACACCAAACCCAGATTTTAATGGAGAAGATACTTTTGAATATACAGTTACGGTGACTAATAGTGATGGAAGTATAACAACAGAAACAGCCACAGTTGTTGTAACAGTAAATCCAGTAGGAGATATTCAAGACGATACAGCAACTACTGATGAAGATATAGCAGTAATTATATCAGTATTAGATAATGATGGTTTTAATACTTCATCTGAAGTAGCAATAACAGCAGTTACTACACCTTCAAATGGAATAGTTGTAGTTAATGATGATGGAACGGTAACCTATACACCAAACCCAGATTTTAATGGAGAAGATACTTTTGATTATACAGTTACGGTGACTAATAGTGATGGAAGTACAACGACAGAAACTGCCACAGTTATAATAACAGTAAATCCAGTAGGAGATGTACAAGATGATACTGCCGAAACGGTAGATCAAAATCCTGTTGAAATAGATGTTTTAGCTAATGACACTTTTGATTCAAATACAGATGTAGCAGTTACTTCCGTAACTACTCCAACTAATGGTAGTGTAGTTATTAATTCAGAAGGAACAGTAACTTATACTGCAAATGAAGGTTTTTATGGAGAAGATACTTTTACTTATACAGTTACGGTTACAAATGAAGATGGCTCAACAACAACAGAAACAGCAACAGTTACGGTAACAGTTTATTTAACACCATTTGCAATTGATGATGAAGTGGTAACAGATGCTAATATTCCAATTGATATTAATATATTGGATAACGATTATGATGAAGACGGAACTATCAATCCAGAATCTGTTGTAATAACTGAAGAGCCATTTAATGGAACAGTGGTTGTAAACGCTGATGGTACGGTAACCTATACTCCTAATCTTGATTACATTGGTGATGATACTTTTGTTTATCAAGTTTGTGATAATGATGGATTATGTGATACTGCCACCGTTACAATAATTGTTACAGGTGTATTAGCAGCAGAATTAAATATTCCTCAAGGTTTTTCACCTAATGGAGATGGTGTACATGATACCTTTGTAATAACTGGTTTAACCAATTTATACCCAAATTTCCAACTTCAAATTTATAACAGATGGGGAAATAAAGTTTATGATTATACACATAATGGAAATCCTTTATCTGAGCCAATTTGGTGGAATGGTTTTTCAAGTGGACGAATGAATGTAAATAGTAACAAACGAGTTCCAGTAGGTACCTATTTCTATATTTTGCATTTTAATAAAGATAATGCAAAACCTAGATCAGGATATGTTTATTTAAATAGATAATTAGTAATTTTGAATTATGAAAAAAATTAAAGCTATTATAAAAATAGTTGTGTTGCTTTTAACAGCTTCAACAATGTATGGCCAACAAGATGCTCAATATACGCAGTATATGTATAATATGAATGTTATAAACCCCGCCTATGCTGGTTCTCAAAATACGCTAAGTATAGGTTTGTTAGGACGCTCTCAATGGGTTGGAATTGACGGAGCACCAAAAACATATACATTTGATATTCATGCACCTATAAAAAGAAATGTTGGTTTAGGATTTTCTGTAATTGCAGATGAGATAGGACCTGTAAAAGAACAAAATGTTTATGTAGATTTTTCTTATACAATTCGAACTTCAGAAAATTCAAATTTAGCGTTAGGTCTTAAAGGTGGTTTTACCTTTATGGATGCAAAATTGAGTCAGTTAGATTTAGGAGATAATCTTCCAGATGATTTATTTACCAATAATGATTTACATAAAACTTCTCCAAATTTTGGTGTTGGAGCATATTATTATACAGATAGATTTTATGTTGGGGTTTCAATGCCTAATATGCTAAAAACATTACACTTTGAGAAAAGAGGTGGCGTAGTTGAAAGAGCAGCCGAAGATATGCATTATTTTATCACTTCTGGGGTTGTATTTAACGTTTCAGATAATTTAAAATTAAAACCATCTGTAATGTTTAAAGCCGTTAATGGTGCACCTTTATCAGTCGATTTATCAGGAAATGCTTTAATTAATAATAAATTTGAATTAGGACTTTCTTGGAGATTAGATGATTCAGTTAGTGGAACTTTTAATATTCTAATTTCACCATCAACAAGAATTGGTTATGCTTATGATTATACCTTATCCAATTTGGGAGATTTTAATTCTGGTTCACATGAAGTATTTTTGTTGTTTAATATTAGTAATTCAAGAGCAGGTTTATCACCTCGTTTCTTTTAAATTAGCATAATTTAAAATTTTTAAAATGAAAAAAGTTTTTATAATTCTATTAGTGTTTATAAGTGTATTCAATTATGCTCAAAACAAACAGGAAAGATATAGCATCAAAAATTTATCTATTAATAATGCATATTCTAATTTTGGAACTTCGTTTTTTGGAACTGATAAAATGATTTTTGCAGCACCAGCCAAACGTAATTATATTATTAATAATACTTGGAAACCTAATGGTCAACCATTTTTAGATTTATATGAAGGAACAATTTCAGCAGATGGTGAATTAACTAATATTAAGAAATTTTCTTCAAAAATAAATACAAAATTTCATGAAGCAGATGTTGCTTTTTCAAAAGATAAAAAAACAGTTTATTTTTCTAGAAGCAATTACTTTGATGGTAAATATAAGAAAGATACTTTAGGAATAAACAGAATAAAAATGTTTAAAGCTAGTGTTGATTCTAACAATAAATGGACAAATATTGAACCGATGCCATTTAATAATGATAATTATTCAACAGGGCAACCAACAATTAGCGAAGATGGAAAAACATTATATTTTGTGTCTGATATGCCAGGAACTTTAGGAAAAACAGATATTTTTAAAGTAGCCATTCATAAAGATGGAACCTATGGAAAACCTATTAATTTAGGACCAGAAGTTAACACGCCAGAAAGAGAAATGTTTCCTTTTATAGACGGTAATAATGATTTATACTATTCCACAGATGGAAGACCAGACGGAAGAGGAATGTTAGATGTTTATGTAAATAGAATTACTCCTGATGGAATTTTACCAGCTGTAAATTTAGGAGATAACATTAACAGTGATAGAGATGATTTTGCTTTTATAATAGATAAAGATAAGCGAAGTGGTTATTTTTCATCTAATAGAATAAATGGAAAAGGTGATGATGATATCTATTATTTTTATGAAGAAATTCCTTTGGTTTATGAATGTAATCAAACCATTACAGTTATAGTTAAAAGTAAAAAAACGAAAGAAGTTATTTCAGATGCTAACTTAAATATTTACAAAGGAGAAGAATTACTTGTAGATGGTGAAAAATCTAATAAACAAGGTGAATATGTTTATAATGCAGATTGTGAAACTACCTATAAAGTAGAAGCAAGTAAAAAGTATTATATTACTACCTCAAAAGTAATTAAAACTTCAAATAAAAATAAAATCAATAAAAATGTGATATTATACTTGCCTGTTGATGAGTTTATTGTTTTACGTGATAAGGTTATGATTGATGTTAATTCTATTTATTTTAATTATGATAAATTCAATATTAGGCGAGATGCAGCGTTAGAATTAGACAAGGTGATAGCAATTATGAAAAAATATCCAAAGTTAATTGTTGAATCAGGTTCACATACTGATTCTAGAGGACCGGATAAATACAATATGATTTTATCAGATAAAAGAGCAAAATCAACAGTGGATTATATAATTTCAAAAGGAATTTCACCTGATAGAATTTCAGGAAAAGGTTATGGAGAAACACGCTTAACAAATAAATGTTCAAATGGTGTAAAATGTTCTGAGGATGAACATCAATTAAATAGACGGACAGAATTTGTTATTGTAAATCCTGAGGTTATTAATTAAATTGAAATAAGTAAAAAATATAAAAATCTAATGGTTTTAATAGATACAATTAAAGAATATACTACAGTTGTGGGGACGACGATTTCTTTAGTTAATTAAAACTATTGGTTTTCTATTGAGTTATTTATAAAAGAGTTAAAATAATATACTACAGTTGTGGGGACGACAAATATTATTTCTTTTATTAAATTTCTTATATAGAAAAGGAAAGTCTCGAGAATTTTCTCGAGACTTTCTAATGATTATAATAATATTTTATAAAGTTTTCTAAATATAATCTTCAATTGGGTTACAAGAACAAACTAAATTTCTATCTCCAAATGCATCATCAATTCTAGCAACTGCAGGCCAAAATTTATTTTCTTTTAAATAAGGTAAAGGAAAAGCTGCATCTTTTCTAGAATAAGGATAATTCCATTCGTCTGAAGTAACCATTTCTTCAGTATGAGGTGCATTTTTAAGTGCAGTATCTAAATCACCTTCTTTCATCAAATTAATTTCTTTTTTTATACTAATTAAAGCATCGCAAAAACGATCTAACTCTTCTTTGTTTTCACTTTCAGTTGGTTCAATCATTAAAGTATCATGTACAGGGAATGAAACTGTTGGAGCATGGTAGCCGTAATCCATTAATCGTTTAGAAACATCGGTAACATCAGCACCTTTAGCCTTAAATTCTCTAAAATCTACAATCATCTCATGTGCTGCAAAACCATGTTCACCTGCATATAAAATTTTGAAATATTTTTCTAATCGAGTTTTTAAATAGTTTGCGTTTAAAATAGCATATTTAGTAGCTTTTTTAAGCCCTTTTGTGCCAAGCATTTTAATGTATCCATATGAAATTAAAAGTACTAAAGCAGAACCCCAAGGAGCAGAAGAAACTGCACTAATTGCTTTTTCTCCACCAGTTTTTACAATAGGATTAGAAGGTAGAAATGGTGCTAAATGTTTTGCAACACAAATTGGACCAACTCCTGGTCCGCCACCTCCATGTGGAATAGCAAATGTTTTGTGTAAATTTAAGTGACAAACATCGGCACCAATGGTTGCAGGATTTGTCAGTCCAACTTGAGCATTCATATTTGCACCGTCCATATAAACTTGTCCGCCATTAGCATGAATTATTTCAGTAATTTCTTTAATAGAACTTTCAAAAACACCGTGAGTTGAAGGATACGTAACCATTAAAGTGCCTAAATTATCTTTATAAAATTCTGCTTTTTCACGTAAATCATCAACATCAATATTTCCAGCTTCTGTAGATTTTGTAACTACAACTTTAAAACCTGCCATATGTGCTGATGCAGGGTTAGTACCGTGTGCCGAAGAAGGAATTAAACAGATATTTCGATGGTCTTCACCATTAGCTGAATGATAGGCTTTAATAATGGATAAACCTGCATATTCACCTTGTGCACCAGAATTTGGTTGTAATGAAGTTGCGTAAAAACCAGTAATTTCATTTAATGATTTTTCTAAATCTGCTATCATTTCTTGATATCCTTGTGCTTGATTTAATGGTACAAATGGATGTATATTTCCCCAGTTTGGCCAACTTAAAGGTAACATTTCAGTGGCTGCATTTAATTTCATGGTGCATGAGCCTAGTGAAATCATTGACTGTGTAAGTGATAAATCTTTACGTTCTAATTTTTTTAAATAACGCATCATTTCAGTTTCTGAATGATATTTATCAAAAACTTCATGAGTCATAAAAGTGGAAGTTCGTTTAAATTCTTGAGGAAATTCATTTTCAACTAGAGTATCAAATTTTACAATAGTTTTTCCTTCCGCTTCCGCTAAAATTTCAAGAATTTCATTAACATCATCTAAATTTGTAGTTTCATTCAAGGAAATATTAACTACATTTTTAGCAGGATATAAAAAGTTAATTTCTTTTTGTTCTGCTATTTCTTTTATTTTAGTATCGCTGGAAACTTTAACAGATAAAGTATCAAAAAATAATGAATTTTGTTGTTCTAGGTTTAATTTTTTTAACCCTTCGTTTAAGGTATTTGTTAAATTATGAATAGTTGTTACAATATATTTTAAACCATCTGCACCATGATAAACACCATACATACCAGCCATTACAGCTAGTAAAACTTGAGCAGTGCAAATGTTAGAAGTTGCTTTTTCTCTTTTAATATGTTGTTCACGTGTTTGTAGTGCCATTCTTAAAGCACGTTTACCAAATTTATCTTTTGAAATCCCAATTATTCTACCAGGAATGGTACGTTTATAAGTATCTTTTGCAGCAAAATAACCTGCATGAGGACCTCCGTAACCCATTGGAATACCAAAACGTTGAGTAGTTCCAACCACAACATCTGCTCCCCATTGACCAGGAGGTGTTAATAACACTAAACTTAATAAGTCGGCGGCAACAGCAACTCTAATTCCGTTAGCATTGGCTTTGGTAACAAAATTATTATAATTAAAAATTTGACCACTTTTACCGGGATATTGAACTATAGCTCCAAAAAAGTTATTCGAAAAATTAAAATTTTGATGATTGCCAATAACTAATTCTATTCCAAAAGGGTTTGATCTGGTTTTTAAAACGCTAATGGTTTGAGGTAGTAATTCTTCAGAAACAAAAAACTTGTTCACTTCCATTTTTTTTTGATCACGATTTCTAGTATTAAATAGCATAATCATAGCTTCGGCAGCTGCAGTTCCTTCATCTAATAAAGAAGAATTTGCTAATGGTAATCCAGTTAAATCACTAACTATAGTTTGATAATTTAACAATGCTTCTAATCGTCCTTGTGAAATTTCTGCTTGGTATGGCGTATAAGAAGTGTACCAACCTGGATTTTCTAAAACATTGCGTTGAATTACACTTGGTAATACCGTTGGATGGTAACCTAAACCGATATAGTTTTTAAATAATTTATTTTTATTTGATAGAATTTGAATTTTTTTTAAATATTCAAATTCGCTTATGGCTTTTGGTAAATTTAATTCGTTTTTTAAGCGAATATCTGTTGGAACTGTTTTATCAATTAGTTCATCTAAGGAGTTCACTCCTATAGTTTTAATCATTTCTTTAACCTCGTTTTCTCGAGGGCCTAAATGTCTTAAAACAAAAGAATCTGTTTTCATTTATATAGGTTATATGTGGATTAATTTTAAGCACACAAATTTAATTAAAATAAACGAATGGATATGTTAATTTCACTACATTATATAAGTAGGTTAAAAATTAAATATTCATATAAAATCAAAAAACTACATTTGTGTAATGAATAGTTTAAAAAAAATATTTAATTTTTACATTTTTAGTAATATTCATGTGGCTATTGCTGGATTTTGTTTAGCAAAAATAACCTTAATAAAGTTCGATATACATTCAAATTTAGCTCCTTTGTTAATCGGTTTCTCCATTATAATCTCTTATAATTTTATACGTTATTTTGAAATAGATTCTAAACGATTGGGTTGGTTTAAATCTTGGTTTTTACAAAATGAAATACGATTAGTTTGGGTTTCTGTTTTAGCATTTTTAAGCTCAGTTTATATTATTTTATTTACTAAATTTAATTTAGAATCTTTATTTATAGTTATCCCATTTGGATTTATTACAGTTTTTTATGCTATTCCTATATTTAAAATTGGAAAATTTGAAGTTTCCTTTAGAAATTTTCCTGCCATTAAAATATTTAGCATTGCAATTGCTTGGGCTGGAGTTACTGTTTTATTTCCCTTATTAGAACAGGGATATCATTTTGATAATAATGTTTATTTAACCTTTTTTCAACGTGTTATTATTTTGATTGCATATACCATTCCTTTTGATATTAGGGATATTAATTTTGATGAAAAGCAGTTAAAAACGATTCCGCAATTGGTTGGAATTAAAAATTCTAAAATAGTTGGGACTATATTGTTGTCTATTTTTGTATTAATGGGATTTTTAAAAAATAATTATTTTGAAAAAGATATTTTATCAGATGTTATAATAGCGATAATTGCATTTCTATTTTTATGGAATTCTAAAACTAAACAATCACGTTATTACACTAGTTTTTTTGTAGAAGCAATTCCAATTTTATGGTTTTTAGAAGTTGTAGTGTTTTTTTGGTAGGGAGCAAAAAAAAGCCCTCCAAATTTGAGAGCTTTATTTTAAATATTTATTGGTAATTACTTTAATAAGTTAGCAATTTTCTCTTTTTCTTCTTCGGCCAAAGCACCGTCAACTAAAATTCTTCCGCTGTATTCGTCAATAATTATTTTTTTCCTACCAGCAATTTCAACTTGTCTTTGTGGTGGAATAGTAAAGAATGAACCTCCTGAAGCACCTCTATCAATAGAAACAACTGCTAAGCCATTTCTAACATTAGTTCTAATTCTTTTATATGCTTTTAATAATTTTTCATCAATTAATTTAGCGTATTCTTCTGATTTTTTAACTAATAAAATTTCTTCTTTAACCGTGTCTTTCATAATATCTTCTAATTCAGCAGATTTATGTTTTAATTGGTCATCTTTTTTAGCAATATTTTCTTTAGCAGTTTCAATTATTGCATTTTTTTGTTCAATTTTAACTCTAAATTCTTTTATCTTTTTATCAGCAAGTTGAGTCTCAAGTTCTTGATATTCAACTTCTTTACTAATTGAATCAAATTCTCTATTATTACGAACTTTTTTTTGTTGTTCGTTATATTTTTTAATTAATGTTTTAGCTTCTTCAATAACTAATTTTTTTGAAGCTATATCATTATTCAAATTTTCAACTTCGGTATCTAAATTAGATAGCCGTTTGTTTAAACCAACTATTTCATCTTCTAAATCATCAATTTCTAAAGGTAATTCGCCTCTAACATTTTTAATTTCATCTGCTCGTGAATCAATTAACTGTAAATCATAAAGTGCTCTTAATTTTTCTTCAACGGTAACTTCTTTCTTTTTAGCCATATTATAAGTAATAAATTGGATTGGTGTTTTTATTTGATAAAACGACTGCAAAATTAGGGAATTTTTTTGTAAGAATATCAACTATTAGATTTTTTGTGAATTGTTCACTTTCATAGTGCCCTATATCTGCAATAATCAGCTTGTTTTCAGCTTTATAAAACTCGTGGTATTTAATATCTGAGGTTATATAAGCATCTGCTTTTGCATGAATTGCGTTGTTAATTGCAAAATTACCTGAACCTCCTAAAACCGCAACTTTTTTAATGGATTTTCCTAATAATTTAGAATGTCGAATACATTTTGTTTGCATCGTTTTTTTTACGAATTGTAAAAAATCGGTTTCATTTTTTGGTTTATCAAACTCTCCAACCATTCCAATGCCAATTTCTTTATTAATATTATCAAGTGAAATAATGTCATAGGCAACTTCTTCATAAGGATGGGTATTTAAAAGTGCTTGAATAACGTTAGCTTGCTTGTGTTTTTCAAAAATTACACTTATTAAAACTTCATTTTCTGTATGCGTTTGTCCTTTTTTACCTAAAACAGGGTTAGCATTTTCATTGGCTCGGTAAGTTCCAAAACCTTCTGTGTTATAACTGCATTGGTCGTAATTCCCTATATTTCCTGCACCAAGTTTAAATAGTGCGTTTCTAACGCTTTCAGCATTTTTTGTAGGTACGTAGGTAATTAGTTTTTTTAAAGTGTTTTTTTTAGGAATTAAAACCTTTCTATTTTTTAACCCTAAAACTTCACAAATTTTTGCATTAACGCCTTGAAAAGAATTATCTAAAGCAGTGTGAATAGCATAAATAGCGATATTATTTTTAATAGCTTTTAAAACAACACGTTCTACATAATTTTTGCCATTTAATTTTTTTAGTCCAGAAAAAATGATAGGATGAAAACTTACAATTAAATTACAATTTTTTTCAATAGCTTCATCTAAGGTAACTTCCAAAGTATCTAAAGTAACTAATACTCCAGAAACTTCAGTAATATAGCTGCCAATTAGTAAGCCAACATTATCAAAATCTTCTGCATAATTTAAAGGTGCTATTGCTTCAATACAATTGGTAATATCTTTTATTTTCATTCTAAATTTAAAATTTATACACAAATATAAGCTAGCTTTTAAAGTTAACCTAATTATGTAAAAATTACTAATATGTTTTGTAAATTTGTCCTTAGTGAATTTGATAAGAAAAATAGCATTTCCTTTCTCTTTTATCTATAAATGGATGACTAGTTTTAGAAATTATTTGTTTGATATTAGAGTATTAAAATCAACAAAATTTGATATTCCAACTATTGTAGTAGGAAATTTAAGTGTTGGAGGAACAGGAAAAACTCCACAAATTGAATATTTAATTCGATTATTAAGTGAAAAATATACTATTGCTGTTTTAAGTAGAGGTTATAAGCGGAAAAGTAAAGGTTTTATAATTGCAGATGAAACTTCAAATGCCGAAATGATAGGTGATGAACCTTTTCAGTATTTTCAAAAATTTAAAAATATTTCTGTTTGTGTTGATGCGGATAGAGTTCATGGAATTCAACAAATTTTAAAATTAAAACTAAAAGTAGAAGTGGTTTTATTAGATGATGCTTTTCAGCATCGAAAAATTGAAGGTGGATTAAATATTTTGTTAACTTCTTATGATAATTTATATTGTGATGATTCTATTTTACCAAGCGGTAATTTAAGAGAATCTGTAGTAGGATCAAGAAGGGCACAGCTAATTGTGGTAACAAAATGTCCTAATAAATTAACTGAAGATCAGCAATTTGAAATTGCTAAAAAATTAAATCCGAGTTTGTATCAAACAATATTTTTTAGTTCAATTAGTTATGATACTGTTTTAAAAGGAGACCATGAGATTACAATTACTGATTTGCAAGAAAGTGAAATTTTATTAGTTACAGGAATTGAAAATCCAACTCCATTATTAAACTATTTAGAAAAAAATGAGATAAAATATAGGCATTTAAAATTCAAAGATCATCATCATTTTTCAAATCAAGATATTGTTACTATTAACAATGAATTTAACCAAATCAAATCAAATAAAAAGATAGTTTTAACAACAGAAAAGGATTATGTTCGTATCTTTGAAAAATTGCCAAATGTCAATTACATTGCCATAAAAACAAAATTTATTAACCATAAAAAAGATTTTGACAATCTTATAAATACATATGTGGAATCAAGTACAAGAAACCGTTGAGTTTTTAAAAAATAAAGGAATAACTGCACCAGATTATGGTATTATTTTAGGAACAGGCTTAGGAAATTTAGTAAGTAAAATAACCGTTGAGTTAATAATTCCTTATAATGAAATTCCAAATTTTCCAGTTTCTACAGTTCAAGGACATAAAGGAGCACTAATTTTTGGAACTATTGGAACTAAAAAAGTACTTGCTATGCAAGGTAGATTTCATTTTTATGAAGGTTGGTCTATTGAAAAAACAGTTTTTCCTGTTAGAGTAATGAAATATTTGGGAGTTGAAAACCTAATAGTTTCTAATGCTTCAGGAGGTGTAAATCCTAATTTTTCAGTTGGTGATATTATGATAATAACGGATCATATTAATTTAATGCCAGTACATCCATTACATGGTAAAAACGAAGATCGTTTTGGACCAAGATTTGTAGATATGCATGAAGCTTATAGCAACAAAATGATTGCTAAAATGGAAGGTATTTCACAAAAATTAAATATTCCAGTTCAAAAAGGTGTTTATTTAGCCTTACAAGGACCAACATTTGAAACTCCTGCAGAATATAAAATGGTTAAATCACTTGGTGCTGATGCAGTTGGAATGTCAACTGTACCAGAAGTAATAGTAGCTAAACATATGGGAATGACTTGTTTTGGTATTTCTGTAATAACCGATATGGGAGGTGATGATTTTGTTGCTGAAGTATCTCATGAAGAGGTTCAAAAAGTAGCCAAAAAATCAGAAAAATTAGTAGGTAAGCTGGTGGAAGAGTTTGTTAAACAAAACTAATTTTATACTATAACTTATTGAAGTATAAGTTTTTAATTATTCCATCTGCTAATCCAATTTTCGGAACATAAATTTTATATGCTCCACTCCATTGCATAGTAGAAATAAAAATTTTAGTTGCAGGAATAATTACATCAGCTCTGTCTGGGTTCAAACCTAATTCAATTATTCGATCTTCATAACTCATTTTTTTTAGAAATTGGTAATGTGCTTTTAAATAAATTAATGATAAAGGTTTACCCATAAGTTCCCCTGACATTTTAAATAGTTTATTAATATTTCCGCCAGAACCAATTAGTGATAAATTTTTTAAATTTTGGGTATTTTCTTTTATCCAATTTTCCATTTCTATCCAAATAGGATGCTTGGATTTTTTACTGATATAGCGAACAGTTCCTATTTTAAAAGATTTTGAATTAATGATTTTTCCGTTAGAAAACACGGTAATTTCAGTACTTCCACCACCAACATCAACATATAGGTGAGATTTATCAGGATCAATTATGGAAGATAAATCTGTAGAAAAAATAATTTCAGCTTCTTTTTTACCATCAATAATATCAATTTCAATGCCTGTTTTGTTAAAAATAGATTCCACTACTTCTACTCCATTGGTTGCTTCTCGCATAGCGGAAGTTGCACAGGCTTTATACTTTTTTACTCCATGAACATCCATCAATAATTTAAAGGCACTCATAGCTTTTTGCATTCGAAGGGCATTTTTATCTGATATTTTACCTGTTATAAAAGTGTCTGCACCTAATCGAATGGGAACTCGAATGATAGCTGATTTTTTAAAACTTGGAGCATCTTCATCTTTATCGGTAATTACATTTACAATTAATAATCTAATTGCGTTAGACCCAATATCAATACCTGCAAGTTTCTCAATTTTCATATTATTTATAGTTTTTGGGAAATTCAGTTAAAAAAGTTTTACCCGATTTAATATTTTTCCAATGGTTATTTTCAAATTTAATTCCAATAACACCACAAGTAGGTACATGGTTTACTATTTCGTTTCCAAATTTATTTACAAAGTCACTAATTCCGTGGTCGTGGCTAAAAATAATTGCGGAATCAAAACTATCATCTAAAGCTTTTACGGTTTTAATTAAATATCCATCACTAAAACTATAAAGTGATTTACTGATTTTTAAATTTGCTAAAGGATAATTAAAGGAATAACTAAAAATCATTGCGGTATGTAAAGCACGGTTTGCACAACTTGCTACAAAAACATCTGGACAAGCAACTTTTTTTTGCAATACTGATGAAATTAAATAAGCATCATTTATACCACGTTTTTTTAAAGGTCTATCAATATCATTAATGCCTTCGTATTCCCAAGAAGATTTTGCATGCCTAGCAATATAAAGTGTTTTCATAGGTTGTGGTTTTATTTCAAATATAAAAAATCAAGGAGCTAATCTATCAATTTTCCAATCATAATTTTTTTGTAAGGTGTAAATTATTCTATCGTGCATTCTGTTTGGTCTTCCTTGCCAAAATTCAATACTAATAGGTTTTACAATAAATCCTCCCCAATATTTTGGGCGAGGAATTTCTTTGTTTTTAAATTTTTCTTCAAATTGTTTTAACCGATTGTCTAAGTATTTACGAGAAGGAACTATTTCACTTTGATTAGAAGCCCAAGCACCAAGTTTGCTTCCATCAGGTCTTGAATCAAAATAACCATCTGATAAATTTTCGGCAATTTTTTCTGCGGTTCCTTTAATAATTACTTGTCGTTCTAAATTATTCCAAAAAAAAGACAAACAAACTTTAGGGTTTTTTAAAATTGCTTTTCCTTTTTCACTGTTATAATTCGTATAAAAAATAAATCCTTCCCAAGTATATTTTTTTAATAAAACCACTCTGTTTTTTGGATATCCATCTAAGCCAATGGTTGAAATAGTCATAGCATTGGGCTCAGTATCTCCTCCAAATTCTTCAACTTCATAAAACCATTTTTGAAAAAGTTCCATCGGATTTTCTAAAACTTCTTTTTTTGAAAGTTCTCGTTTATTATAAACTTTTCGGTAATTACTTAGGTCTTGTCCCATTTAACAAAAATAAAAAATCTTTTAAAGGAATTTCATATTATATAGTATTATTATTTTCTTTTTTGAAGTAATAAAAGTCCGAAAAAAGTTATGCAACCATTTACTATTAATAATTCATATCCAAATATATAACCATTTAAAAGTGATACAGAATAATCATTAATTAAATAAGTTAAGGCAACAGAAATTACTGCAACAAGCCATACCCACTTATCTTTAATAGTTATTTTAGTGAAAATACCAAAGGCAAAAATTCCTAATAAAGGTCCGTAAGTATAAGATGCAACTTGTAATAAACTACTAATTACATTATCTTTTAGTAGATATCTAAAACTAATTATTACTAAGATTAAAATGATAGAAATACCAATATGAACATTTTTACGAATACCTTTTTGCTTGTTTTTAGGCTTGTTTTCAATATTTAAAAAATCAATACAATACGATGTAGTCAAGGAAGTTAAAGCACTGTCAGCACTGGAATACGCCGCAGCAATAAGTCCTAAAATAAATAAAATTCCAACGGTAATTCCTAAATTACTTTGTAAAGCAATTTCAGGAAAAAGTAAATCAGTTTTAACACTTCCATCTATTATAGGAATTGAAATGTTAAATTTATTTGCGTAAATGAATAATAAAGCTCCTAAAGTTAAAAATATAAAATTTACAATAATTAAAATAAATCCTAGCGACAATACATTCCACTGAGCTTCTTTGGTGTTTTTACATGTTAAGTTTTTTTGCATCATATCCTGATCTAAACCGGTCATGGCAATGGCAATAAACATTCCTCCTAAAATAGATTTTACGGCATATTTTTTATCATTAAAATCATCTAAAAACCAAATTTTACTATAATGTTTAAATTCAGTAGAGGCAAACAAATCGGTAATTGACCAGTTTAATTGATTCAGAATGAAATAAATAGAACCAAAAACGGCAATTAGCATAAATAAAGTCTGCAAAGTATCTGTCCAAACAATGGTTTTTATTCCACCTTTAAAAGTGTAAATCCAAATTAAAAGAATGGAAAGTATAACGGTTATTTCAAACGGAACATGCCAAGTATCAAAAATAAAATATTGCAATACAGAAGCCACTAAAAACAAACGAAATGAAGCTCCTAAAACTCTGGAGATAAAAAAGAAAATAGCACCAGTTTTATGAGTTGTTGCTCCAAATCTAATTTTTAAATATTCATAAATTGAAGTTACTTTTAATTGATAATAAATAGGAATTAATACATAAGCAATTACAAAATAGCCGAACAAATAACCAATTACAATTTGCATATAACTAAATTGCGAACTTTGAACCCAACCAGGAACGGAAATAAACGTTACACCAGAAAGAGAAGCTCCAATCATTCCAAAAGCAACCACATACCAAGGTGAATTTTTATTGGCTTTAAAAAAAGTTTCGTTACTGTCATTTTTACTTGTAAAATGAGCAATTAATAAAAGTAAGCCGAAATAAGCTACAATAAGTAAAAGAATATAAATTGGTTTCATTTAAAGCTATAAGTGTTTGATTTAACAAAGAAACTAAATTTATTGAGAATATCGTTTCATAATATTACATTTGCGGTATGAATTTTTCGTCTAAACTTTTAGAAAATGCAGTAAATGAAATAGCTCAGTTTCCAGGAATAGGAAAAAGAACTGCATTGCGATTGGTTTTGCACTTATTAAAACAACCAAAATCTCATACACATCAACTATCAAATTCACTTAATAATTTGGTAGATGATATTAAATTGTGTAAAAAGTGTCATAATATTTCAGATCATGAAGTTTGTGAAATTTGTCGTAATCCATCTAGAAATGAAGAAATAATTTGTGTTGTTGAAGATGTGCGTGATGTAATGGCTATTGAAAATACGGCTCAATTTAAAGGATTATATCATGTATTAGGCGGAAAAATTTCACCTATTGAAGGAATTGGACCTCAAAATTTAACCATTGATAGTTTAGTTGAAAAAGTAAAAAAAGGAGGAATAAAGGAAGTTATTTTTGCACTAAGTTCAACTATTGAAGGCGATACAACCAATTTTTACATCTTTAAACAATTAGAAAATTTTAAAGTAAAAACTTCAACAATTGCCAGAGGTATTTCTGTGGGGGATGAATTGGAATATGCTGATGAAATTACTTTAGGAAGAAGTATTATTAATAGAATTCCATTTGAAAACTCATTTTAAAATGGATATTTCAGTTGTTATTGTCAGTTATAATGTTCAGTACTTTTTAGAGCAATGCATTTTAAGTGTTAAATCTGCATCTACTAATTTAAATGTAGAAATAATTGTTGTGGATAACAATTCTACCGATGGAAGTTGTAACTTATTATTAAAAAAATATCCTGAAGTAGTTTTAATTCAAAACAAAAAAAATGTTGGTTTTTCAAAAGCCAATAATCAAGGTGTGGCTATTGCAAAAGGAAATTACGTTTTAATATTAAATCCAGATACCGTTTTAGCTGAAGATACTTTAGATAAAATTTTCAAATTTGCTAAAACAAAAACTAATTTAGGAGCATTAGGAGTAAAATTAATAGATGGTTCTGGAAATTTTTTACCAGAAAGTAAGCGTGGAATACCTACGCCTAAAGTTGCGTTTAACAAATTGTTTGCTATTTCAAGTAAGCACACAGGAAAATATTACGCAACGCATTTGACAGAAAATGAAAGCGGTGTAGTCGCTGTTTTAGTTGGATCTTTTATGTTTATGAAAAGAAGCATTTACAATGAAGTAAATGGTTTTGATACAGCTTATTTTATGTATGGTGAAGATATTGATTTGAGTTATAAAATTTTAAATAAAGGCTATCAAAATTACTATTTTGCAGAAACTACAATAATTCATTATAAAGGAGAAAGTACTAAAAAAGATACAAAGTATTTAAGATATTTTCATAATGCAATGAAAATATTTTATAATAAACACTTTAAACTAAATAAAGTCTATGACTTTTTAATGAGTTTTGGAATTGAATTTTGGTTTTTGCTAAAATGGTTTAAATTTAATTTTTCAACTTCAAAAATTAAATCAATAGCAACAGTTTTATATTTTGGGAGAAATAAAAAAATAAAGGATTTATTTAAAAATAATTCTTTATTTGTTTCAGAGAAATTGTTAAATCATTTTGATGCAATAAAAGAGAAAATTAAAGAAGATAAAATTGATGCTTTGATTTTTGATAATGAAATAACTTCTAATAAAATAATTATTAAGCATTTTGAAAAATTGAAAAATGAAAAAGTTTCTTTTAAAATTCATCCAAAAAACACTCAGTTTTTAATTGGAAGTGTCAACTCAAAAAATAGAGGAGAAATTGATTTGTTATAACTTAAATTAATAGTATGGATAACAACACGTCATTACGAAGTTTTGATAAAACTGAAGTAATCTGTGAAATTTTTAGTTTTATTCATGAGATTGCCACGGTTGTACCTCCCTCGCAATGACAAGTTCTATTTATGAGATTACTTCACTGCACCTGCCTACTGATAGGCTAGCTTAAATTAATAGTATGGATAACCAACACGTCATTACGAAGTTTTGATAAAAACTGAAGTAATCTGTGAAATTTTAGTTCTATTCATGAGATTGCCACGGTTGTACCTCCCTCGCAATGACAAGTTCTATTTATGAGATTACTTCACTGCACCTGCCTACTGGTAGGCTAGCTTAAATTAATAGTATGGATAACCAACACGTCATTACGAAGTTTTGATAAAACTGAAGTAATCTGTGAAATTTTTAGTTTTATTCATGAGATTGCCACGGTTGTACCGCCCTCGCAATGACAAGTTCTATTTATGAGATTACTTCACTGCACCTGCCTACTGACAGGCTAGCATAAATTGACAGTATGTATAACCAACACGTCATTACGAAGTTTTGATAAAAGCTGAAGTAATCTGTGAAATTTTATGATGTATTGTCATTCCTGCGTAGGCAGGAATCTATTTTAAAGATATTTTTTTATAAAGACCGATATAGATACCTGCCTACGCAGGTATGACAGTAATATTTTGTTTTAGAAGAATTATTAAATTTATGATAAATAATATTTTATTTCTCAATTCTAATTCTTGCATCAACCGCTACAATTTCTTCTGAATTTCCTAATAATGGATTTAAATCTAATTCTATAATTTCTGGAGCAACAGTAACTAAATTGGAAATTTTTGTAATTATTTCAGCAAACAAATCTTCATTAATTCCTTTTTGATTTCTAACACCTTGAATTATTTTATACGATTTTAAATTGTGAATCATTTCAGTAGCTTCTTTAAAGGATACTGGAGTTAAAGCAGCATTTACATCTTTTAAAACTTCAATAAAAATTCCGCCTAAACCGCACAATACTAAATGTCCAAAATCACCTTCTTTTTTAGCACCAATAAATAATTCAATTCCTTTTTTCATAGGTTGAATTAAAACGCCTTTTGCACCTTTAATTTTTATGATTTTATCAAAGGAAGTTTGTAGTTTTTCTAAAGTATTTATATTTAAAATAATTCCACCAACATCACTTTTATGAATTGGGCCTACAATTTTCATCACCACAGGAAAACTTATTTTCTCCATAGCTGTTTTGCATGTCTCAAAAGATGTACAAACAAACTCTGGCACCACAGGAATTTGAGCTGATTCTAAAATTTCTTTTACTTCTTTTGGAGCTAAATATCCGTTCGAAGAATTATTAATTATATTTCTAATTCCTATTTCATCAATATTTTTTGAAGCTAAAACCGTAGCATTTGTTGATAAATTAACCATAGTTTTGGCTAATGCATTTCCGAAAAGTACTTCATCAGGAAACATTACATTCCCTTTTTCAATAAAATAATCAATTTCTTTTTTAACATTTACAACAGATGGAAGTACTGGAAAAATAGGTTTTTTACAAGTCTTCATTTTTTCTGATAACACATCATAAACATCATAAACTTCAAATAGACCAGGACTACCAAAAATTACTACCATAGCATCAATTTCAGAAAACTCATTTTCGCAATAATCAATAATGGTTTCCAATTGTTTGGCGGTACCTGTTGCCAAAAAATCAATAGGATTTGAAACGGAAGAACCAACAAAAAGTTTTTCAAGCAATTCTTGACTTTTTTTTTCTTTAATTTCAGGAACTTTTAATCCGTTTTTTGATAAAGCATCGGTTAACATTACCGCAGGGCCACCAGCGTGAGTAATAATGGCAATATTTTTTCCTTCTAATTTAGGCAACATAAAAATAGAAGCAACCGTAATTAATTCATTTCTGCCATAACATCGTACAATTCCAGCTTTTTTAAATAATGCATCAACCGCAACATCAGAATTTGCTAACGCACCGGTATGAGAACTTGCAGCTCTACTTCCTGCAGAAGAACTTCCTGCTTTTATGGCTGCAATTTTACACCCTTTGTTAATTAATGAAGTTGCGTGTTTTAATAATTTTTTTGGGTTGCCAATACTTTCAATATATAATAATTTTACTTTTGAACTTTTGGTGGTGTCAAAGGTTTTATCTAAATGTTCTAATACTTCTTCTACGCCAATTTGAGCGGAATTTCCAACAGAATAAACGCTAGAAAAAGTTAAGCCACTTGCCATAGCAGCTTCAATAATAAAAACTGCAGTTGCACCAGAGCCAGAAATAAAATCGACTCCTTTGGCATGTAATTTAGGAATTGGCGTGGTAAAAACACCGGCATAATTCTGATTGATTAAACCAATATTATTTGGACCTAATAAGCTTCCGCCAACAGCATTTATTTCTGTTACAATTTGCTGTTCTAATTTTGCTCCTTCTTCATCTTTTTCACTAAATCCTGCAGAAAATATAATAAATCCTTTAGTGTTTTTTTGTTGTGTTAAAACTTTTACTGTTTGTAAGGTGAATTTTGCAGAAATAGCAATTATAGCTAAATCTACTTCTGGAATTTCAGCAATATTTTGATAACATTTTATGCCTTGTACTTTAGTTTCCTTAGGATTTACAGCAATAAGATTTCCTTTAAAATGATGGTTGATTAAATTTTTAAGAACGCTACCTCCTGGAGTTTGTATATTATTTGATGCTCCAACAACAGCAATACTTTTTGGTTCAATTAAGTTTTTGTGTAACATTTACAAGTGTTTATAAAACAAATTCAGTTGCTATTTCTTTTCCTTTGTCAAAAGCTTCAATATTTTTATTTACAATACGTTCTCCTTTGCGTACAAATAAAGTTTTTATTGCTTGCAACAAACTATCTTCACTTAAAGGAAGTTTTGAAGAAGCTGCACCTACTAATACAATATTGGTTGCTCTAGAATTTCCTAAATCTTTGGCTATTTTTTTAGCATCAATTAATATATGATTTGGATGCGATTTAATTTCATCATAAACCGTTTTTAATTCGGGATAATCTGCTATGTTTTCAAACGGATTGGAATCAGTTACTAAATATCCATCTTTTTTTAAATAAGGTAAATAGCGTAATAATTCCATAGGTTCAACGGAAATAATCATATCTGCTTTTCCAAGAGGAATTAAATCTGAAAAAATTTCTTTATCTGAAATACGAACGTGTGAATGAACAGCACCACCACGCTGACTCATGCCGTGAACTTCTGATTGTTTTAAGTATAAATTTGATGCAATAGCTGCGGTATCTAAAACTGCAGCAATTGTTAAAATCCCTTGTCCGCCAACGCCTGCTAATATTATATTTGTTTTCATCTTTTTAAATTTAGTTTAATGAAACGGATTTTATTGCTTTTAATTTGTCCTTTTTTTCTTTAGGAAGTTGTACACAAGGACGTTGTGAAATTATTACAGAAACGCCTTGATAATTTAATTCATTTCTAATTAAATCTACATTTTCTTCCATGTTTTTATGAAGTGGAGTTATAATTTTTAAATGATCTTCTTCAACACCAATTCCTTTACAAATAGAAATTAATCTACCTGTTGCTGATGAATCTTGAGCACCTGTCATTGCAATGGCAGAATTATCTGAAATAATAACCGTAATTGGTGTTTTTTCAATAACGGCATTTAATAAACCAGTCATTCCTGAATGTGTAAAAGTAGAATCTCCTATTACAGCAATTGAAGGATGAATTCCGGCATCCGCAGCACCTTTTGCCATAGTTATAGAAGCTCCCATTTCAATTAAAGCATTAATACTTTTGTAAGGAGCTAAAGCTCCTAAAGCATAACAACCAATATCACCAAATACTTGTTGACTTTGTTCTTCTTTTTTTAATTGATTTATAGCATCAAATAAATCTCGATGACCACAACCAACACATAATTCAGGTGGACGATTAGCAACTACTTTTGGTTTGCTTTCAGTAATTTCAATAGGTAAATTTAAGGCTTTTGCAATACTATCAGGATTTAATTCGCCAACTCTATTTACATCAAGGCTAAGTCTTCCAATTACGTTGCGTTTTTCTCCTAAAAAGTCGGAAATCATTTCTTCAATAAAAGGATAGCCTTCTTCTAAAACTAATATTTTTTCACAAGTATCAAATAAATATTTTACTTGTTTTTTGGGAAGTGGATATTGTGAAATTTTTAAAATAGGATATGGGCAAGTTTCATCTTCATAATTTTCCATCAAATAATTATATGCAATTCCTGAAGCAATAATTCCTATGGATTTATCTGTACCTTTAATTAATTTATTATAAATGCTATTTTCGGCATTTTTTTCTAGTTCAGGTTGAATAGCGACCAAGTTTTTATATAATCCTCTGGCATAAGCAGGAATTAATGAAAACTGAGTTGAATTTGTTGGAAGTTTAACTTTGTTTTGAGCTTTTTGAGTTTCGCTTATTTCTACACCTGATCTTGAATGTGATAACCGGGTTACCATTCGTAATAAAACAGGTAAACCAGTTTCTTCAGATAAATCAAAAGCATATTTAGTAATATCGTACGCTTCTTGTTGATTAGATGGTTCAAGAGTAGGGATCATAGCAAATTTGCCATAAAAGCGAGAATCTTGTTCGTTTTGTGAAGAGTGCATTGACGGATCATCGGCAACTACAACAACTAAACCACCGTTAATTCCTGAAATGGACATATTCATAAAAACATCGGCGGCAACATTTAATCCTACATGTTTCATTACTACCATAGCTCGTTTTCCTGCATACGACATTCCTAAGGCAGATTCCATGGCAGTTTTTTCATTCACTGACCATTTTGAGTGAATATTTAATGCTTTTGCAATTCTAGATTTTTGTATGTATTCTGTTATTTCTGTTGAGGGAGTTCCTGGATAAGCATAAACACCTGATAATCCTGCATCAATCGCTCCTTGTGCTAATGCTTCATTTCCTAATAATAATTTTTTCATAAAATTACATTTAAATATGAATAATATTTGTGACTGTAAAATTAAGAATAGGAAATGGATTTTAAAATGACTTTAATCATTTAGTAATCTCTAATACATTGATATTTAGATTATTGTATGTTTAATATATTATTGATGTTTTTAAACATGCTGTAGTAACTTAGCTATAAGTTATGAATAGTTTATATATTAATAATCAAATATTTATAAATATGATAAAAAACTAAAAAATTATTTTGTTTCCCAATTTTTTTTGTTTCTAACGGATTTGTATAATTTAATTCCTAACATTAGTAAAATAGAAACACCAACAATTCCAATAACGCCAAAAACCCAACCCAAAGCATCTTTTAAAACAACTAAAAAAACACAAGCAAATAGAATTATGGTTGCAACTTCATTCCAAATTCGTAAACTAAAAGAAGAATATTTTAAATATCCTTTACTAGTTTGATTGTACATAATTTGGCACGACCAATGATATGCAAAAAGTAAGGCTACAAATCCTAGTTTTATAATCATCCAATTGGTTTGCAACCAGGCAGGATTTAAAATTAGTAACCAAACGGCAAAAAAAGTAGCTAAAATTGCGGAAGGCCAAGTTATCATATACCAAAGCCTTTTAATCATTAGTTGGTATTGTTTTATTAGAATTTGTTTTTCAGTTTCAGGTTTTTCTTCCGCTTCTTTAAAATAGATAAATAAACGAATGATATAGAAAAGTCCTGCAAACCAAGTAGTTATAAAAATAATATGTAATGATTTGATATATAAATATTCCATAATTAAGAAATGTTAGTCCAATTTGTAATCCAGTTTACTAAAGTATTTACCCAGTCATCATTATCATTTAAGCACGGAATTGTGGTGAACTTTTCTCCACCATTTTCTAAAAATGATTTTTTTGCTTCCATTCCAATTTCTTCCAACGTTTCTAAACAATCAGAAACAAAAGCAGGAGTTACTACTGCTAAATTCTTTATACCTTTTTTAGCATAATCTTCAATAGTGTCACTGGTATAAGGTTGTAACCAAGGGTCTCGTCCTAAGCGAGATTGGAAAGAAGTGCTATAAGTTCCATCGTTTAAATTTAATGTTTTGGCAACTAACCTAGTGGTTTCATAACATTGATGCCGATAACAAAATTCATGAGATGGCGATGAGGTTTTGCAGCAACTTCCATCAATTTTACAATGTGATTTTGTGATATCAGATTTTTTAATGTGCCTTTCAGGAACTCCATGATAAGAAAAAAGTAAATGTTGAGGTTGTACTTTATCAATTTCTTGCTGAATGCTGTTGCTTAATACTTTTATATAATCCTTTTTATTATAAAATGCAGGATAAGTTTCTAGTTTAATTAAAGGATAATCTTTTTTGATGATTTTTTTTGCTAAAACAGTAATGGTTTCAGTAGTTGCCATTGCAAATTGTGGATATAACGGAATTAACAAAATTTCAGTTACTCCTTTTTTTACTAAATCATCAATTCCTTTTTTAATAGATGGATTGCCATATCGCATGGCTAATTCCACTGGGATTTTTGATGATTTTGCTACTTTTTCATGTAATCTTTTGGATAACACAATTAAAGGAGAACCTTCTTCCCACCAAATTTTTTTATAAGCAGCGGCAGACTTTTTTGGGCGAGTATTTAAAATAATTCCTTTTACTAATAACGTTCTCCAAATTAAAGGAATATCAATAACACGTTTATCCATTAAAAATTCACCTAAATATTTTTTTACATCTTTAGTTGAGGTACTATCTGGAGATCCAAGATTTACTAATAATACTCCTTTCATAATTATGATTTTGAGTATTTTTTAGGCGTAATTCCAAATTTTCTCTTGAAAGCAGCAATAAAATGACTTGATGTGCTATAGCCTAATTGTAGTGCTATTTCATTAACGTTGTATTTATTTTCAACTAATAAATTTTTTGCCAAATCCATTTTGTAATTCAATAAGAAAGTAAAAACAGGAGATCCATAAAAGTCTTTAAAATCAGATTTTAATTTTTTGATGTTTAGCCCAACTTGTTTTGCCAATTCATTTAAAGATGGTGGATTATTCATGTTTTCAATTACAATTTGTTTTGCTTCTTTAATTTTACTTATGGTTTCCTCGCTAGAAATATAAGGGCAGCTTTCAGTATTTGAATTTTCGGTTGTACTATAATAATAACTTAATAATTCATAAATTTTACCTTTTATGTATATAGGCCGAAGTTTTTCATGAATATATTTTGTGGTTAATTGTTTTAAAATCAATTTAATAGTTGGGCTAATTTCTTTAGGTTCAATAATGGGTTTATTGGAGTTAAAACTTGAAAAATTAATTAAGTAATTGCCTTCATTTGAAAATAAAGAATGAAAATATTCTAGAGAAATAAGAAAACAAATTAACTCTGATTTTGGTGCTAAATCAAATAACACATTCATTTCATTATCTTTAAAATAAACCATATAGGAGTCAGTATCTTTTAAGTTTATGGCACAATGTTCCATATTAAAAGCAACTGTGCAAAGCTGTTTTAAACAGAAATAAAGTTGAATGTAATTATCATTTAATTTTATTTTAAATAATTCATTTTCAGTAGCTAAATTATTAAAATGAAGCACTTTAAATTTGCCTTTTTCGTTTAAAATGCAATGAGTACTTTTATCGATGTTTTTATATTTATTAAGATTGAACTTCATAAACTATTTTTAGTTAAAAATAAATTAACTCTGCAAATGTAAGTATAAATTTTAGTTTCAAAAAAAATGAAGTTTATAATAAAAATGATAATATTCACATAGAAGAAGATATATAAATACTGATTTTAATCATTTTTTGTTTTAAAAAATAGTTGGTACTTGCATAGCAGAAAATCAAGTATAACTTATAACGACAATAAAAGTACTTTTACCGACGTTTTGTAAAAAAAGTAAATTGTACTTTTGTCGATATTTATGGATAACAACCTTATGAATCAAGAAAATACAGCAACTAAATTATACAACGTTGGTATAAGCTATAAAAAAGCCGATGTTAAAGTTAGAGGAACTTTTAGTATTTCCAAAGAAAATCAAATTTTATTATTAGAAGAGGCAAAGCAAAAAGGCATAGATGGCATTTTTGTTTTATCTACTTGCAATAGAACAGAAATTACGGGTTTTGCTAAACATCCTTTTGAACTAATTAGCTTATTAATTAAATATTCTAATGGAAGTGTGGAATCTTTTATTTCGGTTTCCAACGTATTTAAAAATAAAGATGCTGTTAGTCATTTATTTAGAATAGGAACTGGTTTAGAAAGTCAAATTTTAGGAGATTATGAAATAGTTGGTCAACTAAAAACCGCTTATAAACAGGCAAAAGATTTAGGAACTACAAATGCTTATTTAGAACGATTAATGAACTTGGTTTTACAAGCAAGTAAAGATGTGAAAAATCACACAAAATTAAGTTCAGGGACTACTTCCGTTGCTTATGCTGCAATTCAATATATTATTGAACATGTTGAAAATTATAATCAAAAGAACATATTAATTTATGGTTTAGGTAAAATTGGGCAAAACACCATTAAAAATATTTTAGAATATACGGATAACAAAAATGTAACGGTTATAAATCGCACGCAAGAAAAAGCAGCTCAATTTGCATCTGAATATCACGGGATTGATGTAGCTGATTTCAATAATCTAGCAAATGAAATTGATAAGGCAGATATACTAATTGTTTCTACAGGTTCAAATGAACCTACGGTAACAGTTAATCAGTTAAAAAATGATAATCCAAAATTAGTAATTGATTTATCCATTCCTTCAAATGTAGAAATAGCAGTTAAAAAATTAGAAAACATTACTTTAATTAACGTTGACGAATTATCTAAAATTACAGATAAAACACTTCAAATTAGAGAAAGTGAAATTCCACATACTGAAAAAATCATAAAAAGATATAAAGAGGAATTTAATGAATGGATAGCAATTAGAAAATATGTTCCTGCCGTTAATGCATTAAAAGAATCGCTTAAAATAATTCAGCATAATGAAATTGATTTTCATTCCAGAAAAATAAAAGAGTTTAATATTGAACATGCCGAATTAATTACTTCACGTATGATTCAAAAAATAACTACACAATTTATAAAACATTTGAAAGACGAAAATACTTCAGTTGATCAAAGTATTGAAGTTATAAGTAAAATGTTTCACATAAATGAATTAAGTATACATGAAGATAATTAGAATTGGAACTCGTTCCAGTCAACTAGCAATGTGGCAAGCCAACACTGTTGCACAACAATTAGAACATTTTGGGCATAAAACAGAAATAATTAAAATTGATTCTATTGGTGATATGGTTTTAGACAAACCATTATATGAATTGGGAATTGTTGGCGTTTTTACTAAAAATTTAGATACGGCATTATTAAATGATAAAATTGATATATCGGTTAATTCATTTAAAGATGTTCCTACCAAGTTGCCAGAAGGCATTGTACAAGCGGCAGTTTTAAAAAGAGGCAATTTTAACGATATTTTGGTGCTAAAAAAGGATGAAAATTTCTTTGCAAACCCAACTGCCCTTATTGCCACAGGAAGTTTACGCAGAAAAGCACAATGGCTACATCGCTATCCAAATCATACCATTACAGGTTTACGAGGTAATGTAAATACACGTTTAAAAAAGTTAGCTGAAAACAATTGGGATGGAGCAATTTTTGCTGCTGCAGGATTAAGACGCTTAAATATTTTACCTGAAAATCATATGAAATTAGATTGGATGGTTCCAGCTCCGGCACAAGGAGTAGTAATGATTGCAGCTTTAGAAAAAAATGAAGAAATTCTTGAAATTTTAAAAGAAATTAATGATGAAGAAACTGAAAAATGTGCAACTATTGAACGTCGTTTTTTAGAAGTTCTGGAAGGTGGTTGTACTGCTCCAATAGGGGCTTTGGCTGTTTTACGGGATGATATGATTAAATTTAAAGGCGTTTTATTTAGTCCGGACGGAGAAAATAAAATTGAATTCTTTAAAGAAGTTGAAGCCAATAATGTTAGTGATTTAGGCGAGTATGCTGCTAATTATGTTTTAGAACGTGGCGGTAAAAAACTGATGCGTCAAATGGAAGTATTAGAAAAAGAAATTCAGATTTTTTCAACTAAAACTTTATCTGTAGAGCAAACAAAAGAACTAAATTCTAATATTGGAATTTCGATGAGCGATTTTATCACCATCAGAAATAATAGATTTAAAAAAATAGTTATAAAAAAGCCTATTGAAAATGTAATAATTACCAGTCAAAATGGGGTAGAAGCTTTATTGTACAATTTTTCAAAAATAGAATTAAATTTTAAAAATATTTATTGCGTTGGTCGAAGAACAAAACGTTTAATTGAAAAGAAGATAGGTAAAGTAGCTCATTCTAAAAATTCTGCTGAAAAACTTGCTAATTATTTAGTTGAAAATTTAAAAGTAAAAGAAATTACCTTTTTTTGTGGAGACAAACGTAGAGAAGATTTGCCAACTATTTTAAATAAAAATAATATTGAACTTAATGAAGTAGTGTGTTATCAAACCGTTTTAACACCTAAAAAAGTTGAAGATAAATACAAAGGAATTTTATTTTATAGTCCTTCAGGAATTAAAAGTTATTTGCAAAAAAACACAGCAGATTCCAAAATTGCTTTTTGCATTGGAGAAACTACTGCCAATGAAGCGAAAAAACATTTTAATAGTGTAGAAGTTTCATCAATTTTCACGGTAGAAGGAGTATTAAAATTGGTAAATAATTATTTTAAAAAATCATAAAATTATAAATCATGTTTAGAACAAGGCGCTTACGTAAAACAGAAAATATTCGTCGATTAGTTAGAGAAAATAAACTTTCTATAGATGATTTAATTTATCCATTATTTATAGAAGAAGGAGAAAATATTGAAACTGAAATAGTTTCTATGCCAGGAATAAAAAGATGGTCTTTAGATAAAGTTTCCAAAGAATTGGATGAGGTTGTTGCCTTAAATATACCAGCAGTTTTATTATTTGGTATTCCAACTGAAAAAGATGAAGAAGGTTCAGAAACTTGGAATGATAATGGAATAATGCAACAAGCAGTTCGTTTTATTAAAAAGAATCATCCAAGTTTATACGTAATTACCGATGTTTGTTTTTGTGAATATACCAGTCACGGACATTGCGGAATTATACATGATAACGATGTTGATAATGATGCAACTTTACCAAATATAGCAAAACAAGTTATTTCTCATGCAAAAGCAGGCGTTGATATGGTTGCTCCGTCAGGTATGATGGATGGTATGGTACAAACTATTCGTGAAGCTTTAGATAATACAGGTTTTCCTAATTTACCAATTATGTCGTATGCCGTAAAATATTCATCCGCATTTTACGGCCCATTTAGAGATGCAGCAGATTCTGCTCCAACATTTGGAGATAGAAGAACGTATCAAATGGATCCCGCAAATAGAGATGAAGCCTTACGCGAAGCTACTTTTGATGACCAAGAAGGTGCAGATATTTTAATGGTAAAACCAGCATTGTCTTATTTAGATATTATTAGAGATGTAAAAAATAATTTTGATCGGCCAGTGGCAACTTATAATGTAAGTGGAGAATATGCAATGGTTAAAGCTGCGGCTCAAAAAGGTTGGATTGATGAAGAACGAGTAATGATGGAAAGTTTACTTTCTATGAAAAGAGCAGGAGCCGACATCATTATAACTTACTTTGCAAAAGATGTTGCTAAAGTTTTAAGTAGAAAATAGAAGTAATTTTGATTCTTTTTAATTGAATTAAAAGGAGATCTAAATAAAAAAACTAAAAAATGAAATTAGAAAAGTCGCTTGAATTATACACTAGAGGTAAAAGACATTTGGTTGGAGCAGTAAATTCTCCGGTTAGAGCTTTTAAATCTGTTGGAGGAATTCCGTTATTTATTGACCACGCAAAAGGAAGCAAAATATACGATGTTGATGATAATGAATATGTAGATATGGTATTATCTTATGGTCCAATGATTTTAGGTCATAGAAATTACTACGTTGAAAAAACGATTAAAAAATATTTAAAAAACGGCTATACTTTTGGAGCTTCAACCAAAGGTGAAATTATTTTAGCTGAAATGGTTTGCGAAGCTTTTCCTGGAATGGATAAAGTTAGGTTTGTAAATTCAGGTACCGAGGCTGTTTTAAGTGCAATTCGTTTGGCACGAGCTTTTACTGGAAAAGATAAAATTATAAAATTTGCAGGTTGTTACCACGGACATTCTGATGCTTTGTTAGTAGCTGCAGGCTCTGGTTTAGCAACGTTAAGTATTCCTGGTAGTAAAGGAGTTCCAAATGATGCAGTAAAAAACACCTTAATTGCCGAATATAATAATATAGATTCTGTAGAGCAACATTTAAGATATAATAATGATGTGGCGGCTATTATTATAGAGCCTATTGCAGGTAATATGGGAGTTGTTTTACCAAACAAACAATTTATTAAAGAATTAAAAGAACTAACTAAAGATAGTGGTATTTTATTAATTATTGATGAAGTAATGACTGGTTTTAGATCTCAATTTGGTGGAGCTCAAGAATTATTGGGTATTGAAGCAGATATTACCTGTTTGGGTAAAGTTGTTGGTGGAGGTTTTCCAGTAGGAGCTTATGGTGCTCGAGATGAAATTATGGAAATGGTTTCTCCATTAGGTGATATGTATCAAGCAGGAACTTTATCTGGTAATCCAATTGCAATGGCAAGTGGAATAGCCACTTTAAAAGAATTAAAAAAACAAAATCCTTATGAGGCTTTCAATAAAACGGCTTCTTTTTTAAAACGAGAACTAAAAAGGGCCGCTAAAGAAAATGGAGTTGATCTTCAGGTTAACCGATTTGGTTCTATGTTAAATGCATTTTTTACTAAAGAAAAAGTAGTTGATTTTAAAACGGCACAAACTAGCGATACTGAAAAATTTAAAACATTCTTCTGGAAAATGATTGAGAACGGAGTATTTTTACCACCATCTCAATTTGAATCTTGGTTTTTAAGTACTGCAATGAGTAAAAGAGATATTTACAAAGTAAGATCAGCCATACAAATAGCAATGAAAGCAGTTGCGGATAAAAGTTAAATAGTATCTGGTATCTAGTATTAGGTATTTATAAAATATAAAAATGTGCATAATTTTAAGGAACTAAATTGTTGGCAAGAAGCAAAAGATTTTAGTGTGATTGTTTATAAGATTACATCAAATTTTCCACCTTCTGAAATTTATGGAATAACATCTCAGATTAAAAGATCGGCTATTTCAATACCTTCAAACATTGCTGAAGGAGCTGGAAGAAATACAAATAAAGATTTTTCTAGATTTATAGCAATTGCTTTAGGTTCCTCTTTTGAATTAGAAACACAATTTATAATAGCTTCTGAATTAAATTTTATTGCTGAAGAAGATGTTGAAGAATTAATTTTAAGATTAAATAAAATCCAAAAAATGCTCGTGAATTTTCAAAAGCATTTAAATAAATAAAAAAGTTTGTATCGGTAATTTATTAAGTACCAACTACTAGATACCAACTACCAAATACGATAATAAAATGATTAAAAACGATTTATTTTTAAAAGCCTTAAAGGGTGAAACGGTAAGTCGTCCACCAGTATGGATGATGCGTCAGGCAGGAAGGTTTTTACCTGAATTTAGAGCTTTGAGAGAAAAATATGATTTTTTTACGCGTTGTAGAACTCCCGAATTAGCTTCTGAAATTACCGTACAACCTTATCGAAGATTTGGCATGGATGCAGCCATCATATTCTCAGATATTCTGGTAGTTCCGCAGGCTATGAACATAAATTTTGAAATGAGACCTAATGTTGGTCCTTGGTTAGAAAATCCTATTCGCTCTCTAAAAGATGTTGAACAAGTAATTGTTCCAGAAATAAATGAAACTTTAGGTTATGTAATGGATGCCATTAAATTAGCCAAAGAAAAATTAAATAATGAAGTTCCTCTAATTGGTTTTGCAGGTTCACCTTGGACTATTTTGTGCTATTGTGTGCAAGGGCAAGGTTCTAAAACTTTTGATAAAGCAAAAGAATTTTGTTTTACTCAACCTATTGCAGCACATACATTATTACAAAAAATAACCGATACAACTATTGCTTATTTAAAAGAGAAAGTAAAAGCAGGAGTTGATGCAGTTCAAATATTTGATTCTTGGGGAGGAATGTTATCTCCTGTAGATTATCAAGAGTTTTCTTGGAAATATATCAATCAGATTATTGAAGCATTAAAAGATGATGCTCCAGTAATAGCTTTTGGAAAAGGATGTTGGTTTGCTTTAGAAAAAATGGCAAATTCAAATGTCTCAGCTTTAGGAGTAGATTGGACAATTACTCCTAAAATGGCAAGAAAATTAATAGGAAATAAGATTACTTTACAAGGTAATTTAGATCCTACCCGATTATTATCTCCACCAAAAGAAATTAAAAAGTTAGTTGCTAAAATGATTGATGATTTTGGAAAAGATAAATATATTGTAAATTTAGGACACGGAATTTTACCATATACTCCATTAGATAATGCGAAGGCGTTTATTGAAGCCGTTCAAGAATATAAAAATTAGATTAATAGATTTGAGTATTGAGTAATGAGAATTATTAAAATAAAATTTCGTCAATTCGAGTGAATTTTAGCCTTTTTAGGCTTAAAATTAGTATCGAGAATAGGTTTTTTAGTTAGAGACAATTGTTCTCAATATCATTTTTTATCAAAAAATTATATGCCTTGCTGTCAGGCAGGCTCGAACTGACGTAACAGTAAGTTTAAAAAGTTAAAATGAACAATGAGTTTATTTAAGTTTTTATTCATGAATTCTCAATTATAAAATCTTAATACTAAATACTTGAAAAATGAAAAACTTAATTCAAAAATATAATATTCCAGGACCAAGATATACGAGTTATCCAACCGTTCCTTTTTGGGACAAAGAAGGAATTGCATCAGACGACTGGAAGAATTCTGTAAAAAAATCTTTTATTGAAAGTAATGATAAAGAAGGCATAAGTTTATATATTCATCTTCCATTTTGTGAGAGTTTATGTACGTTTTGTGCTTGTCATAAAAAAATTACTACTCGGCATGAAGTAGAACAACCTTATATAGAAACCGTTTTAAAAGAATGGAATTTATATTGCAATCTTTTAGTGGAAAGACCAAAAATTAGAGAAATCCATTTAGGAGGAGGTACTCCTACTTTTTTTTCATCTGAAAATTTAAAAAAACTAATTAATGGAATTTTTAAAAGGGCAGATAAATTCAAAATTTTTGATTTTAGTTATGAAGGTCATCCAAACCACACCACAAAGGAACAATTACAAACACTTTTTGATTTAGGTTCTCGAAGAAATAGCTTTGGTATTCAAGATTACGACCCAAAAGTTCAAAAAGCAATTCATAGAGTTCAAAGCTTTGAACAAGTAAAACTTGTTAATGATTGGTCAAGAGAAATAGGATATGAATCTATTAGTCACGATTTAATTTTTGGTTTACCTTTTCAAACAGAAAAGAGCATTAGAAATACTATAAAAAATACCATAGCTTTAAAACCAGATAGAATTGCCTATTATAGTTATGCTCATGTTCCTTGGATAAAAGGAGTAGGGCAACGAGGATTTGAAGATACCGATTTACCTCATGATTCAGAAAAACGCTATCTGTATGAATTAGGAAAACAATTATTTTTTGATAATGGTTATGTAGAAGTTGGAATGGATCATTTTGCACTACCAACCGATTCGTTATATAAAGCTATGGAATCTAAAAAATTACATCGTAATTTTATGGGTTATACTGCGGGTAAAACAGAACTAATGATTGGTTTAGGGATGTCATCTATTAGCGATTCCTGGTATGCATTTGCTCAAAATGAAAAAGATGTTGATGATTATACTGAACGAATAAATAAAGGAGAATTACCTATTTTTAGAGGTCACTTATTAACAGATACCGATTTAATAATAAGAAAGCATATTTTAAATTTAATGTGCAATTTAGAAACTACTTGGAATGTAGGTTTAAGTGAATCTCAAAAAGAAGGAATTGTAGAAAGGTTGCAAGAAATTATTGCGGATAATTTAGTTGAAGTTACCAATGAAAAAGTGGTTGTAAAAGAAGAAGGAAGAAAATTTGTTAGAAATATTTGTATGGCTTTTGATTTGCGTTTGGTTGAAAATAAACCAGATACCCGTATTTTTTCAATGACCATTTAAATCAGTTTATATTAAATGAAATTAAAAACCCAAAACGAGTTTGCTCGTTTGGGTTTTTTAGATTTTATGAAAGTAACTAAGTTTAAAATCGTAATTAATGTGCTAATAATGATGTCTTATTTAAATCTGAATATCTTTCAATGAGCATTTAAGCATGAATGAGAGAGAAATAATTACTAAATAGCATACAATTTTAAATTAGGTTGAAACTTCATATACCATTTTTATTTCAATTAAAAAAGGCCTTTAATAACTGAAATGTTATTACAATAATTCTACAAAAAATAGCTTAACTACCCAAATAATCTTATGTAAGATGGCATTATTTATAAAATTATTTTAAAAAAAAGTGTGATAGAATTTTACATCTAAAATAATTACTTTTTATGTTATTATTTTTTATTTTCTTGTAAATATCTGTAAATGTGACAAATATCATATAAAATATTTTTATTTTTAGTAATTTGGATTCGAATAAATCTTTAATATAAGATTAATTATTTATACTTTATACAAAGTATTGACGGTTATATAGGAAACAATGAAGGTTTTCTATAATATTATACCCCCTTTTCTATTTGGCTGTAATTTAGTTTTGATAGACTTTTTTACAGTTGTTCTTTTACTTCAATAAATTTATTATGAATAAAAAAAACCTAAAGACTATTTCAACATTTTTAATTATTTTGATTTCGATAGTTTTATTTGTTGCTTTTATCTATATAGAAGCTATGGACGGAAAAGTTACTCCAGCCTTTATAGGAATTCTTTTTGCTATTATTCCAGCTTTAAGTATCAATGCAATATGGAACCGTAAAGTTAAAAAGAAAATTAAATAACTATATCAAGCAATACAATTAATGATATTTAACTTTTTTAGTTTAAAAATCTAAAACCATATGCCAAAAGTAATTTTTCGTTTATTCTCCACATTTGTTGTATTTGTAGGTGTTTTTATTTTAATCCAGCAGTATTTAAAACCTGATTCATTCGGTAAATATGGACATTATCGCGCCAATGCTATTAATGATGCAAAATTGATTCCATTACAGTATAAGGGTGAAAAAGAATGCATTACCTGTCATCAAGACATTTATGATTTAAAATACTCAGATTTGCATGATGCAGTTTCCTGTGAAAGTTGTCATATTCCAAAAATACTAGCAACTGATGCTTGTAAAACAAACCCTCCTAAAGTTGAAGGAAGTAACGAATTTTGTGGTCAATGTCATGCTATTAATGCAGGTCGTTTAAAAAAAGGGCCTCCACAATTAGATTTTAAAGATCATTATGAAAAACAAAATTGTATTGATTGTCATAATTCACACGCACCATGGGAACTGAAAAAATAAAAGAAAATAGAAGGAAATTTTTCAAATCATCTGTTGCTTTATTAGGCGGAACGTTATTGTACTCATTGTTAAAGCCTTTTGAATTGATTGCACAAAATAAAGAAGGTGCAGTTAAAGAAGATAAAGCGAATGATACTTTATGGGGTATGGGTGTTGATATAGAAACTTGTATTGGTTGTGGTAAATGTGCCGAAGCATGTAAAGTAGAAAATAATGTTCCAAAAGAACCTTTTTATTTTAGAACTTGGGTTGAACAATATACCGTTAAAAATAACGGTAAAGTTAAAATTGAATCTCCAAATGGAGGTATTGGTGGATTAAAACAGTCTGTTCCAGATAAAGATATTTTTAAATCGTTTATGGTTCCAAAATTATGTAATCACTGTACCAATGCTCCATGTGTACAAGCTTGCCCTGTTGGTGCTACTTTTATAAGTCCTGATGGTGTGGTTTTAGTTGATGCAACGTATTGTATTGGATGTAGTTATTGTATTCAGGCTTGTCCTTACGGTGCTCGTTTTATGAATCCAGTTACAAAAGTAGCAGATAAATGCACTTTCTGCTACCATAGAATTACCAAAGGTTTGAAACCTGCCTGCGTTGAAGTTTGCCCAACAAATGCACGTATATTTGGAAATTTAAGAGACAGAAAAAGTAATTTGGTTAAATTTTTACAAAAAAAACAAACGGAAGTATTAAAACCTCATTTAAATACACATCCAAAAGTGTTTTATAACGGGCTAAGTTCAGAAGTTAAATAATTATGGAAGAGCATTTTCAACATTTATATCAGGCACTATCTCATGTAGATGGGTATATTTACCCAAATGAAATAGATTTACATTGGGGTTTAATGATTGTTTTGTATCCTTATATTACGGGATTAGTAGCGGGAGCTTTTATTTTAGCTTCTTTAGAACGTGTTTTTAATGTTAAAGTATTGAAACCTACTTACGGTTTGGCATTGCTAACCGCATTAGCGTTTTTATTAGTTGCAACATTACCGTTAGTAAGCCATTTACAACATCCTTTAAGGTCGTATGAAATATTTATGACTCCTAATCCTACTTCCGCCATGGCTATTTTTGGTTTTGTTTATTTATGGTATTTGATGGTGGTTTTACTGTTAGAAATTTGGTTTGATTACCGTTTAGATTTTGTTATTTGGTCAAAAAAGAGTACTGGATTTAAAAAATATTTTTACAAAATAATAACACTTGGGATTAATGATACTGATGAAAAATCAGCAAAATTAGATGATAAATTAGGTTATTTTATCACTGTTTTAGGTATACCTTCAGCATTTTTATTGCATGGCTATGTAGGTTTTATTTTTGGGTCAATTAAAGCCAATCCGTGGTGGTCATCAGTGTTAATGCCAGTAATATTTCTTTTTTCGGCAATGGTCTCAGGAATAGCCTTGGTAATGGTTATTTATATGGTGGTAAGTTGGGTACGAAAAGTTAAAATTGAAATGCCTGTTTTAGATACCATTGCTAGATATTTACTCTATATTTTAATTATTGATTTTACGCTTGAATCATTAGACCAAGTTCATCGTATATATGAGGCAGAAGAATCCTTTGATATTATTAAAGTACTGGTTGGGGGTAAATTAAATATTACTTTAATTTATATGCAAGTTCTACTTGGTACAATAATACCTCTGTTTACTATAGGTTTTTTTCAAGTATATAAGCCTTCTGAAAAAATTAGAAAAACTTGTTACTTTTTAGTTGGTATTATGGTGTTAATAGGAATTTTCTTTATGCGATGGAATGTTGTTATTGGAGGACAATTATTTTCAAAAAGTTTAAGCGGGTTCACCTCATTTAATGCTGTTTACTCGGGATTGGAAGGTTATTTTATGGCAGCTGTTTGGTTAATTTTACCACTGTTAATTTTAGCTTTTTTATTATGGTTAATGCCTCCTTGGAAAAAAGTATCATTTCAAGGTTAATTAGCTCATAAAAATTTGTCAACTTGGATAATAGTATAATTTGATGGTGTTTTATAAGTTTTAAGCATCGTATTTTTCACAATGTTTTCAAAAGATAACTATAATATAAAACATTATTTTTTTTATCTATTAATAAATTCATTAGTAAAATAAATGTTAATTCATAAATTAATTGTTTAAACTAAATTTTAGAATTTTTATTTAAATTATTTTTAAATCCAGCTGCAACAATCAGAGTTAAAATAGAAATTATAACAATCCAAGCCCATACAGGGAATACAGGAGTATCACCACTTGCGTAACTATGCATTCCTTTAGATAAGTAATAATTTACACCAAAAAACGTCATAAGCACACTTGCAAAACTAACAACGGCACCTACGTTAAAAATATATAAGCTCTTCATTTTTGGTACTAATCTAAAATGTAAAATAATTGAGTAGGTTATCACAATTACTAAAGCCCAAGTTTCTTTGGCATCCCACCCCCAATATCTACCCCAAGACTCATTAGCCCAAATTCCCCCAAGGAAAGTTCCAATTGTTGCTAAGAAAAGTCCAACTGTTAAATTCATTTCATTGATATGTGTTAATTCGGCAATTATCAAGTCAATTTTTTTATAATTTTTAACATTTTTAATAAGAAATAATGTTAAGTTCATCAATCCTAAAATAAAGCCTAAACCTAAAAAACCATAACTAATGGTAAGAGTGGCAACATGAATGATTAGCCAATATGATTTAAGTACTGGCTGTAAATTTGTTAATTGAGGGTCGTAACTACTGTGACTGGCAGTCATTAAGGTAAAAAAGGCTAATAAAACGGTTGCAGCTAGTGTAATTTTAGAATAACGCACAAAACTAAATCCAGCTAATAAACTACCCCAGGCAATTAAAATTAATGCTTCATATCCATTGCTCCAAGGAGCATGACCAGATAGGTACCACCTAAGTCCCATTCCATAAGTGTGATATATAAATGCAATGGCTAAAATTCCAATAAATACATTCAATGTTGTAGTTAATATTTTACTTTTCTTAGATTTTAAATTATCTATAAAAGCAAGAACTAGTAAAATAACACTTAATAAGGCATATATATCTTTTAAGTTGATAAATATTTTTGATTTAGTATAACTAATTTCTTTATCTATCTTGGATTCAGAGGGTAATAAGTCTGCTGCACTACTTTGTTTTTGAATATTTTTAAGGTAGCCTAGTATCCTATTTGGCCTAGAGTAATCACCAGATCTTGTTGCATTAAACACATCTGTTAAATAAAGCATCATTAAATTTTTATAGTTGAACTCCTTTAAATTTAAATCTTGATTTAATGCTTTTATTGCCCCTGTGAGAGGTGTAGTGGCAAGAGGATCATTCCATTGAATCCATTTATTATTTGAAGAATTTTGTAATGGAAATATTTTTAGTAAATTTCCTTGAAATGCCATCATAAAAATTTCTACACGTTCATTCACTTTGATAATTTCT